>PXRK01000076.1:0-21068 GCA_003021015.1 Halobacteriales archaeon QS_4_66_20
AATTTCCTCCAGTACCTCTGCTAACTCGGGAAGGTTCAGTTGCATCAGCTCTACTAAGAGCCGAACCTTCCCATCTCTTTCGCTAAGTTAACGGTGCCGTACCGGTGACCAAAGAAACAAGTACTCGCCCCGGCGGGGACCGGCCCGATCCGCGGACGACGCGGCCCCAGCACCAAAACGCACAAGACCCGCCTCGTCGAAATCGGCGGGTATGAGCCAGCGTTACGGCGAGTGGGACTCGCCGATCAGCGCGCGACAGGTCGCCGCGGGCGCCGTCGAGTTCGGCGGGGTCGCCGTCGACGACGGGACGCCGTACTGGCTGGAGCGACGGCCCGCCGAGGACGGCCGCGGCGTACTCGTCCGCCGCGACGACGACGGAACCGATCGGGCGATAACGCCGGACGACGTCGACGTCCGGACAACCGTCCACGAGTACGGCGGCGGTGACTTCGCCGTCCGGGACGGGACGGTCGTCTACAGCCGTTTCGAGGACCAGCGCCTCTACCGCACCGACGACGAGGGGAGCGATCCGGTGCCGATCACGCCCGCGCCGCCCGAACAGCAGGCACACCGCTACGCCGACCTCTCGTTTACCCCGTCGGGTGACCGCCTGTACTGCGTCCGCGAGCGCCACCCCGTCGAGAGCGACCGGGCGAGCGATGAGAAAGAGGGGGCGGGCGCGGAGCCGGTCAACGAACTCGTCGCCCTCTCCATCGAGGAGGGCGGCGAGCCGACCGTCGTCGCGTCGGGACACGATTTCTACTCGTTCCCACGGATCGCTCCCGACGGCGAGCGCCTCGCCTGGACGACCTGGGACCACCCGCGGATGCCCTGGGACGGCACGGAACTGCACGTCGCCGGCGTCGAGTCAGACGGGACGCTCGCCAACGAGCGGGTCGTCATGGGCGGCCCCGAGGAGTCGGTGTTCCAGCCCTCGTGGGGGCCCGACGGGACGCTGTACGCCGTCTCCGACCGGACCGGCTGGTGGAACGTCTACCGGATCGCGGACGGCGACCCCCAGCCGATCCACCAGGACGACGCGGAGTACGGCACGCCCCAGTGGGTGTTCGGCCTCGCGACCTACGCCGTGATGGACGACGGGACGATCCTCGCGGTCCGCAGCGAGGCGTCGCGCCACGACCTGGTGGAGCTCGACCCCGAGACGGGGGAGCGCGAGTCGGTCGGGCTCCCGTACGTCGCCTACCGCTACCCGCGGCTGGCGGGCGACGGCGAGTCGCTGGTCGCGGTCGCCGCAGGGCCGGCGACGCCGCCGAGCGTGATCCGGTGGACGCCGGACGGCGCCTCGGAGGTGCTCCGGCAGTCGTTCACCCTCGATGTCGGCCCCGGGATGCTCTCGGAGCCGGCACACGTCACGTTCCCCACCGGCGAGGACGGGGGCGAGCAGGCCCACGCGCTGTACTACCCGCCACAGCACCCCGACTACGAGGCTGCGAGCGGCGAGAACGCCCGGGCCGGAGCCGGCGAGGAGGACGACGCGCCGCCGCTCGTCGTGAAGGTCCACGGCGGCCCGACCAGCCAGACGCTGCCGGTCACGGACCTCGAAATCCAGTACTTCACGACCCGCGGCATCGGCGTCGTGGACGTCAACTACCGGGGGTCGACGGGCTACGGGCGCGCCTACCGCGAGCGCCTAAGCGGGGAGTGGGGCGTCGTCGACACCGAGGACTGCGTCGCGGCCGCGGAGTACCTCGCCGACCAGGGCCGGGCCGACCCCGACAGGCTGGCGATCCGGGGCGGCAGCGCCGGCGGCTACGCGACGCTGTGTGCGCTTGCGTTCCACGGCGTCTTCGACGCCGGCACGAGCTACTACGGCGTCACCGACCTCCGGGCGCTCGCCGAACACACCCACAAGTTCGAGTCGCGGTACCTCGACAGCCTCGTCGGGCCGCTCCCCGAGGCCGAGGGGGTGTACGAGGACCGCTCGCCGGCCGAACACGCGGGGCAGATCACGACCCCGCTGCTCGTGTTGCAGGGCGGCGAGGACCGCGTCGTCCCGCCCGAGCAGGCCGAGACGCTCGTCGCCGCGCTCGTCGACAACGGGACGCCGTACGCATACGTCGAGTTCCCCGAGGAACGCCACAGCTTCCGGACGGCCGAGGCCCGCGAGGTCGCACTGACCGCGGAGCTTCGGTTCTACGGCGAACTGTTCGGGTTCGACCCCGCCGACGACCTGGAGCCGTTCGACCTCGCCCGCGGGGAGTTCCAGAAACGGACCGTCGGCGAGGACGCCGGGGACTGACCATCCGGGCAGTCCTGTCACCGCCGCTTCGACCGAAAATGACAGTCTATTGTCATGTATGTCACAAGCTCTATAATGGGGAGTCGGCCTTTGTATGAGCATGGAACGCAGGATCCGGCTGCTCCACGTCGACGACGAGCCGGATTTCCTGGAGACGACGACACTGTTGCTCGGGCGGACCGACACCGAGTTCGACATCACGACGGCGACGAGCGCGGCGGAGGGGTTGCAGCGACTGCAGGAGGAGCAGTTCGACTGCGTCGTCTCGGACTACGAGATGCCCGACACGGACGGCATCGAGTTTCTCGAGCAGGTTCGGGAGACCGATCCCGCCGTGCCCTTCATCCTGTTCACGGGCCGGGGGAGCGAAGCGATCGCGAGCGAGGCCATCTCCGCGGGCGTGACCGACTACCTCCAGAAACAGCCGGGCGCCGACCAATACGAACTGCTGGCCAACCGGATCAAAAACGCCGTCGAGGGGTACCGGGCCGAGCAGGAGCTCGAACAGATCCGCGATTTCTTCGAGGAGGCCGAACAGCTCGGGAACCTCGGCGCCTGGGAGTTCGACGGTTCGGGCAGGGCCGTCTGGACGGAGGGCACCAGACGGATCCACGAGGTCGAGGAGTCGTTCGAACCGACCGTCGAGACTGGCATCGAGTTCTGCCACCCAGAGGACAGGGAGCGGATCGAGTCAGCCGTGACACGGGCCGTCGAGGACGGGGAGCCGTACGACGTCGAGGCGCGGCTGCTCACCGCCGGGGGCAACGAGCGGTGGGTCCGGACACGCGGAAAACCGATCGACGACGGGCCGGAGCCGACCATCCGAGGCTTCATTCAGGACATCACGGAGCGCAAGGAGCGCGAGCAACGGCTCGAAGAGACGAACCAGCGGCTCAGGACGCTCGTCTCGAACGTGCCGCTCATCCTGTTCGTCCTGGACAGCAACGGGGTGTTCACCGTCTCGGAGGGGAAGGGCCTGGAGAACCTCGGACTGGTTCCCGGCGAGGTCGTCGGCGAGTCGATCTTTGACGTTTACGAGGGCCGCAACCGGATCCTCGCGGACACCCGCCGGGCGCTGGACGGAGAGCAGGTCGAGACGACCCACGAGATCGACGGGCGCGTGTTCGAGACGACCTACCAGCCCATCGTCAACGAGGAAACGGGAAAGGTCGAGCAGGTCATCGGCGTTGCAGTCGACGCGACCGAGCGCCAGCAACACGAACGGGCACTGGCTGCCCTCCACGACGCGACCGACGAGATCGTCGACGCCGGAAGCGAGCAGGAAGTGTACGAGGTCCTGGCCGAGGCCGGCGAGCGGATCCTCGAGTTCGACCTGGTTGCCGTCGACGCCGCCCGCGACGGGATCCTCGAACAGGTCGCCTGCAACTTCGACCCCGAGGAGTACCCCCACCACGAACGAACCTCGCTCGCGGACGACGACACGTTCGGGGCACGCGCCTACAGACAGGGCGAGACGATCGTCGTCGACGACATCGGGGAGTACGACATCGCGCCGGCGGACCCGGCCTACCGGTCGGGGCTGACGGTTCCGATCGGCGAGTACGGCGTCTTCCAGGGGATCTCGCCCGAAGCGGCGGCGTTCGACGAAACCGACAGGGAACTGGCGGAGATCCTGGTCGAACACGCCCGGGCGAAGCTCGGCCGGCTGGCCGACAGGCGCCGGCTCACCGAGCGCAGCGAGGCGCTCGAACAGCAAAACGAGCGCCTCGAACAGTTCACGGGCTTCGTCAGCCACGACCTCCGGAACCCGCTGAACGTCGCCCAGCTCGAGCTCGAACTGGCCGCCAGGGAGTGTGACAGCGACCACCTCGACAGCGTCGCCGACTCGCACGACCGGATGGAGGCGCTGATCGACGACATCCTGATGTTCACGCGCAAAGGAGGATCTGTGGAGACCACCGAACCGATCGCACTGGACTCCATCGCCGACGATTGCTGGGAGAACGTCGACACCGCGGACGCGACGCTCACCGTGAAAACAGACAGGCGGATCGCGGCCGACCGCCGCCGCCTCCAGCAGCTGTTCGAGAACCTATTTCGGAACGCGGTCGAGCACGCCGGTCACGACGTGACGATCACCGTCGGGGGCACCGAGACCGGCTTTTTCGTCGCCGACGACGGCCCCGGCATCCCGGCCGAGGGGCGCGAGCAGGTGTTCGAGTCGGGGTACTCGACGAACCAGTCCGGGACCGGCCTGGGCCTGGCGATCGTCGCCGAGATCGTCGACGCACACGGCTGGGCGGTTCGGGCCACCGAAAGCGAGGACGGCGGCGCTCGCATCGAAGTCACGGGCATCGAGACTGAACACGAGCCGTGAGGCCTGCGCTCTGTCGAGAAGAAAAACGTAAACCCCGCGGCCGTCGGGATACGGTATGGACGTATCAGAAGCGAGCGAGCGGAGCGAGGACGTTATCGACGAGGTGCTCGGCGCGGTCGTCGCCGAGCGCGAGTTCGTCGAGACGGTGCTCGTCGGCGTTCTCGCCCGCGGCCACGTGCTGCTCGAGGATGTCCCCGGCACCGGCAAGACTCTGACCGCGAGTTCGATCGCGACCGCCCTCGGACTCGACTTTTCGCGCATCCAGTTCACGCCCGACCTCCTCCCCGCGGACGTGACCGGCACCCACGTGTTCAACGAGCGCGACCGGAGCTTCGAGTTCAACGAGGGGCCGATCTTCGCGAACGTCGTCCTCGCGGACGAGATCAACCGCGCGCCGCCGAAGACCCAGGCCGCGCTGCTGGAGGCGATGCAGGAGGAGCAGGTCACCGTCGGCGGCGAGACCTACCAGCTCCCGGAGCCGTTTTTCGTCATCGCGACGCAGAACCCCGTCGAGCAGGAGGGGACGTTCGAACTGCCGGAGGCGCAGGTCGACCGCTTCCTCGTGAACTCCTCTATCGGCTACCCCGACGAGCGCGGCGAGATCGAACTGCTGCACCGCCGGCGCGACCGCGACGTCCAGACCCCGACCGTCGAGCCGGTGCTGGACGAGGCGTCGGTCCGGGACCTCCGGCAGGTCTCCGAGGCCGTCCACGCCGACGACGACGTCGTCGAGTACATCGCGAAGCTCGGCCGCGCGACCCGCGAACGGCCGCGCGCCGACGTCGGCGTCTCCCCCCGCGGCGTCCAGAGCTTGTTCGAGGCAGCCCGGGCCCGCGCCGTTATCAAAGGCCGGGAGTACCTCACGCCCGACGACGTGAAGGCGGTCGTCGAGCCCGTGCTCGCCCACCGGATCGTCCTCACGCCGGAGGCCTCCATCGACAACGTCGACAAGGCCCGGATCGTCCGGGAAGCCGTCGACGAGGTTCCGGTGCCGACGGTCGAACTGGAAGCCGATTGATCGGTCGAAAGCGGGCGTAGCGCGACCGATCGTCACCGCAGCAGCGCCCACACGAACAGCACCGTCGCTCCCAGCAGCGCCACGAGCGCGGTGCTGGGCTGGCCGCCGGTGCCGACGCGGAACGTAAGCGCGCCGACGCCGGCGGTCGCGGTCGCCCCGACGCGGACCAGTTCCGCCCGCCGGGTCGGTGCGCCGGCGCGCAGCTGGGTGCCGAGGCCGACCGCGTACCGCCCCGCGTCGTAGGCGATTGCGGTCCCGACTGCGCCGAGCAGGAGCGCCGGCGGCCGGGCAGCCTGGACGCCCGCGAGCAGCACTCCGGCGAACAGCAGGCCGCTCGCGACGGTGACGGCCCGTTTGCTCCCCCGGACCACGCCGAGGACGAGCAGGCCCGCGCCGAACCCCGCCGGGACGAGCGCCAGCGGCGAGCCCGCCGCCAGCACGACCGTCGCGAACAGCGCGCCGGCGCCGGCGGCACCGGCGGCGATCCGCGGCGCCGCGTACTCGGGTTCACCGACGGGCTCCGGTCCCTCGTCGGTGTCCTCGGCCGCCGGCGGCTCCGCCGTCGCTGCCAGCGAGCCGTCGTCGGCTGGCGGGTCGCCGTTGGTCCGCGCCGCTTCGACGTCCGGACTCACCGGGACCACCCCCGCGCCGCGCGGGCAAGTGCGACATCCAGCGACTCCCCGGTCGACCAGTCGACGACCGGGACGCCGAGCCGGTGGATGTCGGTGATGCGGTTGCGCCGCTCCAGGCGGGCGACGCGCTCGCCGGCCGTGTCGGTTCCGGTCGGGTCCGGCGAGACGACCGTCACCGGGTGGCCGTGTGATTCCAGCACCTGGACGGCGGTTTCGCTCGACCAGTCCAGAAGCGGCGTACAGAGGATCACCTGCGCGTCGTCGGGGAGCCGCCGGCGGAGCCAGCGCAGGCGCAGCCGCACGGGAAAGGTCCCCTCCGAGGGCGTCGGCGACAGCGCCGGCTCGGTGCCGAACGCCGACAGCGCCCGGTGGCGGTGTTCGGTGCCGGCGTTCGGCGCGAGCCAGTAGTCCGGCCCGAACGTGGCGATGCCGGCCCGGTGGTCCTCCTCCAGCAGGCTGACGAACAGCCGGCTGGCAGCCTCGACGCAGCGGTCCGCGGCGTGGGGGTCGTCGGGGCCGGCGCGGACGTACGACGACGGCCGGACATCGGCGATGAGGACGACCGAGGCCGCCCGTTCGGTGCGGAACTGCAGCGTCGCCAGCTCGCCTGTCGAGGCGTACTGGTTCCAGTCGATCCGGCGCAGGGCGTCGCCGGGGCGGTACTCGCGGGTGGCGTGAAACTCCAGGCCCTCGCCGGGGTTGTCCGTCGGCAGCCGGCCGGCGTACGGCGTGGTCATCGACCGCAGGAGCGTGCTCCGGATCGGCTGGGCGCGCGGCGAACAGCGGATGACGCTCGACGCCTCGAACTCGAACTCGCTCTGGACGGTGCCCGCGAGGTCGCTGACGGCCGCGTACACGTCGTCGAACTCGTGGGCGCCGCGCTCGGCCTCGACGCCGTAGCTGATCGTGCAGGACTCCCCGGGGCGTAGCATCGTCGCCCGCCGCGGCGAGCCGTCGACGACCGACAGCTCCGCGGGCACGCGGTCGACCAGTCGGCAGTCCGGCAGCGTCCGCTCGCCGACGTTCGTGACCGTCGTCTCGACGGTGACGACCGTCTCCGGGTCCGGGTCCCGGTCGCTCACCGACCGATCGACGGCCAGCGCCGGCGTGTCGACGGTCGACAGCTGCCGGTAGGCCAGCAGGCCGACACCGACGACCGACGCGAGCAACAGCCCCGGGCTCGCGGTGAGCGCCGCCGCGCCGATCGCAGCGAGCACGGCCGCGCCGACGATCCGCCAGTGGTCGGTGTCGTGTCGCTCCAGCAGCCGCCCGACCGCAGGCTGGTCCCCGGTTTCCGCCCCGTCCCCCTCCGATCCCGGCGCCCCGTCGGTCGTCTCGTCGGCTGTCCCCTCACCGCCTTCAACCGCGGCGTCGGACGCCGCGCTCATCCGTCCACCTCCAGGCCTGATGCTGTCGCGGACTCGTCGGTGGCTCCTCCCTCGTCGGTCGGGATCGGCGCCTGCTGGAGGCTGCCCCGCTCGCCGTTGGCGATCGCGAGCAGTTCGGCGACCACATGTTCGGCCTGCATCGAGGGCGGCGTCCGCGTGAACATCGCGCGGTCGCGCAGCTGGAGCCGCAGCGGCGCCCACTCGGGGTACTGGCCCATGAAGAACGCCGCCGCGTGCGGGTCGTCGGTCCAGGTCCCGCCGGCGAGCGCCTCGCGGGCCGCCGCCTCCCGGACGCCGTACAGGTCGGAAAACACCGCGGCGGCGATCGTTCCGAGCCGTTCCCGGAGCTCGTCGTGTTCCTCGATCCGGTCGAGTGGGTTCGCGTCGATCTTCGCCAGCAGGTCGTCGACCTCGGTGCCGGGCACCGGCAGGTCGGCTTTCGTCTCGACGGTCGGCGGCTCCGCCGAGGACTGCTCGGCGACCAGCGCAGCCCTGGCGACTAGCAGCGCGCCGAACAGTGCGAGCGCGGCGACGTAGTCCGCCATCGACGCGCCCACGCCGCCGCTGATGAACCCCGAGTCCAGCACGAGGCCGATCCCGACGACGAACAGGAGGACGCCGGCGACCGTCGGCACGCCGGGGCTACGCATCGGAGTCTCCTCCCAGGGGCGCGTTCGGGCCGCGATCCCCAGCCCCGCTCCCGTCGGCCCCGGCCGCGTCGGCGTACTGGCGCTCGATGCGACGGAGCGCCTCGACCGCCCGCTGCTCGCGCTCGGGCGTCGCTTCGGCGGTGCTGTAGCGCACCTCCTCGAACAGCCCCGTCAGCTCCCTGACGTCGTCGGGGTCGATGCCGGCGTCGACGGCGGCCGCCGCGAACTCGGCGGGCGTGCTCGTCTCGGGGTGGTCGACCGGCAGCGGGTCGGCCATCTCCGCCCAGGCGCGGTACACCTCGTTCTCCAGGCCGGCGTCGTCCTCGATCCGGTCGGCAGCGTCGCCGGCCGCGGAGCCGATCGCAGCCCGGCGCTGCTCGTCGTCGAATGCGGGCTCTGTCGAGACCTCGGCCGCCTCCTCACCGTCCCTGCGGAGCAACACTGCGGCGACGACGCCGACCGACGCGACCAGCAGCAGGATAGCGATCAACGACGTCGGCGCGGTGAACGTCCGGTCGTCGCCGCCACCGCCGCCGGCCGACGAAGCGATCTCCTGGGTCGTGTTGACCGCCTCCTCGGCGGCCTGCTCGCTCGGCGGCGGGCTACAGCCGGCCGTCAGCACGACGACGAGGATCAGCGCGGGCCAGAAGATGAACATCGCCGCCGCGAACCCGCGACGGCGGTCGGTGAAGACGCTGACGATCAGCCCTGCCGTCACCGGCACGCCGAACAGCAGCACGTAGATCGGCTGGTCGTCCAGCGGTTCGTAACAGTACTCCCACTGCTGGTCGGGCTGCTGGTCGCCGCTCCCCTGGAGTTCGTCGGTCGAGGAGGAGTCACCCAGGTCCGGTTCGTCGCCCGAGCCCGGGCCGACTCCTTGGTCGCCCGAGCCGGTGCCCTCGCCGTCGCCGGGGTCGACTGTCGAACTCAGCGTCGCCGCTGCGACCCCGATCGCCAGCACGCAGAGGAGGGCCAGGGCGACAGTGCGGAGGTTCTTGCTCATGCGGGAACTGAACGTCTGCCTGTGATTCGCCGTTCAAGATAATAAAAAGTGGCGTAAACCCGGCGGCGAGATCTCCAGATTCAAGCCGCTCGGGCCGGAGTGTCAGTATCGCATGGACCGGACGGCGGCGGGGTCGTCTGTGTCGACGGCGCGTAGTTGTCGGCGATCAGCGACGCCCACCGCTCGGCCGGGTCACACCGTGATTCTTTTTATCGGGTCCGGCGTAGTGACGGCCAGTTTAGATGAGTCCCCCTGACGATCCGGTCGCGGCCGGCGGCGGCGCGAGCCCAGCGTCGACCAGACGGAGCCTGCTGCGCGCAGTCGCGGGGTCGGCGACCCTGGGACTGGCAGGCTGTTCCGGGCAGCTCCAGCTCGGCAGCAGCGACGAGGACGACAGACCCGAGGTCGACGACGGCGGCCCCGACGCGAGCTACCCCGAGGACGTGAACATGTTCCAGGCGAACCTCCGGCGCCAGGGGTACTACCCCGACGAACGGGTGCCGCGGTCGGTGTCGAAAACCTGGGCGTTCCCGACGAACGTCGTCGGCCACACTGCCGCGAAGTCGACGCCGATGCCGACGCTCGATCACGAGCGGATCCTCTTCGCCGGCGACAGCGGGTGGGTCGACGCATACAATCCGGCGGGTCGAAAGCAGTGGGCGACGCTGACCGACGCGACTGACCTGGGTTTTCACGGCTCGCCGACGGTCGTCGGTGACACCGCCTACATCGGCGGCTACGACGGCGCGATGTACGCACTTTCCGTCGGGACAGGCGACATCGAGTGGAAGATCGAGCCCGCGACGCTCAACGGGACGCTCGCAGTCGGCTCCAGCCCCGCCTACCACGACGGCGTCCTCTACTTCATCGTCGAGTACGGTAGCCCCTCCTCCGGTGCGCTGTGGGCGATCGATCCGGAGGCCGGCGAGCCGATCTGGCACGACGATCGCATGTGGGGCCAGCCCCACCCCTCGCCGACGATCGACCGCGACGCCGGGAAGATCTTCGCCGGGTCCAACGACGGCAAGGTGTACTGCTGGGAGTATCCGGCCCTGGAGTTCGCGTGGTCGTACCAGGCCGGGCCGGAGGGCGGCCCGACCGGACGCGAGAAGGCCGGCGGCGAGTTCACCCTCGGCGCGGAGATCAAGGGGACGGTCGCGGCCTACGACGGCCGGGGGTACGTCGGCTCCTGGGACGACCACGTCCACTGCGTCGACCTCGAAACGGGCGAGGCCGTCTGGACGTTCGACACCGGCCGCTCGATCATGTCGAACCCGGCGGTCGACCCCGAGGCCGGCGTCGTCTACGTCGGCAGCGACAGCGGCTACGTGTACGCGCTGGACGCCGCGAGCGGCGATGCGCTCTGGCGGGAGAACGTCCACGGGCGCGTGATCGGCGCGCTCTCGCTCGCCGACGGAACGATCATGGCGGGCTCGTACGACACTCACCTGTACGCGCTGGACGCCGACACCGGCGAGCGGATCTGGCGCGTCCCGAACCGCGGCCGCGTCACGAGCGGTGCCCGGCCCGTCGACGGCAACATCTACTACGCGGAACGCGCCGTCTACTCCAACTACTACGACGACGACCAGGAGACGATCATGGAAGAGCCCGGCCACGCGTACTGCCTCACGCCGGACGAGTGATAGTGATTGTTGTGATTATTTTCGGAGTCGCATCGCATTCTCGGGAGTGTCACGGGCTGACACCGGAGTCTGATGGGTCGACAGCGGTAAGAAGTAACAGTATCATAACTATTTTCAGCGCGTGCCCCGATTCGCCGGTATGGTCCACTGCCCTGAATGCGAGAGTGAGATCGCCAGCGAATCGGACGTGGAGTTCGTCGACCTGGACTCCAAAATGTCGGGGATCTTCAGGTCCTCTAAGCGGTTTTACGTCGTCGCGTGTAACGACTGCGGGGCGGCCATCGGGAGCGGCGTCGCCGGCGGCGGCGACTGATAGTGAGTATTGTGAGGCCGGCGGCGGCTACTCGCTCACGAGACAGTAGGTGTGCCCGGGAGTCTGCACCTCCTCGGGCGAATCCTCGTCCCAGCAGCCGGACATGACCGCACGCTCGGCGGCGAAGATGCGGCCGTCGTGAGGGACCGGTGCGCTGGTCGCCTGCCCGCGGGTCTGGACGAACCAGCGGAGGTCGCCGGTGTCTTTCTCCAGCGCGACGACTTCGCCGGCAGTCGTTCCTGCCAGGACGGCGTCCGCCGTGACGGTGATCGCACCCATCACGCGCCCCTGGACGTCGGTCGACCACAGTTCCTCGCCCGTCCCGGAATCGAGCGCGTAGATGTGCCAGTCGTCGCTGCCGACGTAGACGACGCCGGCATCGGGGTCGACCGCGGGTGCGGACATCACGATGTCGTCGGTCTCGAACGACCACTCCTCGCTGCCGTCCGTGACGTCCAGGCGGTAGCAGTTGCCGTCCCAGGAGCCGACGAAGGCAGCGCCGTCGTACAGCGCGATCGGTCCCTTCACCTCCGCGCCTGTCTCGAACGTCCAGGCGAACTCCAGGGAGGGGAACTCCCAGCAGTACACGAGGCCGTCGTTCGACCCCGTCAGCAGGCGCTCGTCGGTGGGGGAGATGGCGACCGTCGGGTGTGGCATGCCGTCGATCCGGTCGTCGGAGAACACGGGCGTGCCGGACTCGGCCTCGAACACCCAGAGTTCACCTTTCTGGCGGGGGTAGCGGTGCTCGACGATAACGTACAGGTAGCCGTCCCAGTAGCCCGCGCTGGAGCCGATGGCGACCGAGCCGTGCATCTCCTCGGTGCGCCACAGCATCTCGCCGGTCGCGACGTCGAACGCGTACATCCCGGCGTCCTGGCCGGCGTTGGCGCCGTCGTAGCCGCCGAGGTAGGCGACGCCGTCGACGATCACCGGCGTCGCGTGAAAGCCCTGCCGGGTCGCCGGTGTCTCGGTCGTCCACAGGTGCTCGCCCTTCGGCGTCACGGCGTGCATCTTCCCCGTATCGGCGGGGACGAGGACGGTGTCGCCGCCCGGCGCGACCAGCGGGCTCGCCTTGGCGGCGTTGTGACACCGGAGGTTCGTCGGTCGCTCCCAGTTCGTCGTCACCGCGTCCGGCACCGTCTCGCCGGGGTAGTAGCCCAGCCGCCGGAGCCCGCGGCGGAACATCGTGACGTCCTCGTCGTCCGGATACGTCTGATCGTACGGCAACGCGGGCGGGTCGAACGACGCCTGGTCGAGGTCGTAGGTCACCTGCGACGTCGGCAACTCGACACAGCCCGCGAGCCCGCCGGTGATCCCGGCGCCCGCGAGGCCGGCCGCCGCGCCCAGACCCGCGAGGTACTCGCGTCTCGACGTGGTTTCGCTCCCGTCCCGGTCCGACGTGCTCCCCGTCCCGTCCCGACCCGATTCTGCTCCCCCGTCACGGTCAGCGTCCGACCCGGCCACACCATCCGTTTCCGACGGTGTTCGCATCGATAGCCCGCGGTTAGGGGGTGGCGGACAAAGACTCTTCGCCAGGGATCTGCGCGCCCGACCTCCCGCACTACACAGTGGTAATTAAATGTAATTAACGCTTATAAGCCTGGAGCCGGTACTGTAGGTATGGCCGAGTACACGACGATTTCACTGCGCAAGGAGTTCGTCGAGGACGTGGAGGTGTACATCGAGGACGAGCCGTTCGGGTCGGTCAAGGAGTTCGTCAAGCACCTGGTCGTCCGGGAGATGGAGTCCGAAGACGCCATCAGCGACGAGGAGGCCCGCCTGATCGGACAGAAACTGCGGGACCTGGGGTACATGGAATGAGCCAGACCGACCCCGTGGGACGTGTCGCCGGGTGGCTCGGCGGATTCACGCGAGCGGACGTCATCCTCACGGCTCTCCCGCTGCTGTTCGTCGCCGGGTACGCGCTCGGTGTAGTGGTGTTCGACCGGCACGCGTTCGCCGTCGGCGTCGGGGCCGCAGCGTGCTGTGCGGCGATCGGTGACGGCATCTTCTGGCATCCGCCGACCGAGGAGTGACCTCTGTCCACGCGAGTCAATAATCGTCGTAATTCTGGGGCGTGTACGAACTGCAGTTCTGGCCGTTGATCGTCGAACTGTCGCAGTTGAAGGAGCCGTCTACGAACACGTGTCCCTGGATATCACTACTGTCGACGTCGACGTTACCCTCGGTCGCCAGGGCACCGAGGACCGTGCCCGATGTGGTGGTGATCGTTCCGCTGTTCGTGGATTCGATATCGCCTTCGACGGTCGACCCGTCGGAAACGTCGATGTTGCCCTCCGCCTCGATTTTGTCGCCGACAGTCACATCCGAGGTGAGGTCGACGCTCCCGGTCGTGACGATGCCCTCCTCGATCAACGTGTTACTGTCGACGACGACGTCGCCTTCGGCATCGACGATCCCGAACACGGTGCCCTCATTGTCGATACTGACGTCACCGTCGGCCAAGACATCCCCGTCCACGGTGGTACCACCGTCAATGTCGACGTTTCCGTCGGCAATGACATCACCGTTGATCTCCGAACCGTCTATCAGGTCGACATCATCCCCGGAGCCGGTGTAGTTCATCTTCACACTGCCGTTGTACGTGGCCCCGTCTATGACGTTGATGTCATTGAAGACATCAATTTCGCCGATGACCGCTCCACCGTTTTCGATCTTGAGGTTATCGATCTCGAACGTGGGAGGGACGAGATCACACTCGACGACCTTGTTGTCGATCGTCAGATCACCGGTGAACGTCCCTGACGAGTTGCTGAGCTGGCTCTTGACCCAACTACAGCCGTGAGTGGGGGCAGGAGGCCCCCCCAGCGTCACGTCGTCCACGTCGGGGACGGTGAATAGGCCGATCGTGTACGAGCGGTCGCTCCCCTCCGATTCCCAGATGACCCTGATCTCCTCGCCGCGTTCGGCCCACCTCGTGAGCGATCCACCTGTCCGGACCGTGTCGCCGAAGCTGTACTGCGTGTGCCCGTGCAACCAGGGGCGTGTGCTGTTGCTGGTCTGCAAGAAGAGTTGGTCGGCGTCCATCCCGTCGGGCACGGATTCGACGTTTATCACCACGAGCCCGTCCGCGCCTGCCGCGGCTTTCGTCCGGGCGAAGCTGTCGGTCGCGTCGGACTTCGCGCCCTCGTCGTATGCGAACGAGATCTGTGCGTTCGGCGGGGACTCCGACTCCTGGACGGCCCCGAATACGAACGGTGCGACGGCCGCGGCGAGAACGACGGTGATCCCAACCATCAGTACGACCCCGATAGCGGGGCTGACTGACCGCTGTCCAGGTGCGGCCGGTGAGCCACAGCCAGGTGAACCCGTCGTCTCCCATCCCGAACGCAACGTCATTATCAATCATGAATACTAAAGAGCTACAGCCACTAAAAAGAATGGGATAATACACCCGGACGTGACTCTGCGACACGTCAGGATACGATATCCGCGAGTATCGGCTCTGATACGAACGTGTGTGAGTATTTTCAGCATCGAGTCCGAAAAACGGTGGTTTCGCGGGCTGATACAGTCGTGCGTGATTACTTTCAGCACTGGGGCCCAATATCCGTTGGTTTCACCGGCTGAAACGCACAACACGCGATTCCATAGCGGTACAAAGCCACGCGCGACCGCATGAAACGCGTACCGCCTGACTCCACCACGCGGTCGCCTCGAAACCCTTGTAAAGCGGGGGTGGATAGGGAGCCACGATGAGCGAGGGGGATTCCGAGGACGTGCTCCCGGCCGAGGAGACGGCTGTCGCGCCGCAATCGGCCTCCGGAGAGGGATCCGTGACCGTCGTCGGGACCGCACACGTCTCCCGGGACAGCGTCGAGGAGGTCGAGCGGACGATCGAGGAGCAGCGGCCGGACGTGGTCGCGGTCGAACTCGACGAGACCCGCTACAAGCGGATGAACGGCGAGACGCCCGACGACATCGAGGCCGGCGACCTGATCTCGGGCAGGACTGTCTACCAGTTTCTCGCCTACTGGATGCTCTCGTACGTGCAGGCGCGGCTGGGTGACCGGTTCGACATCGAACCGGGCGCGGACATGATGGCCGCCATCGAGAAAGCCGAGTCGGTGGGGTCGGGCGTCGCGCTGGTCGACCGGGACATCCAGGAGACGGTCCGGCGGCTCTGGACGCGGATGCGCCGCCGCGAGAAGCTCTCGATCGTCGCGGCGCTTCTGGTCGAGATGGGCGGCCCCTGGACCGTCGGGCTGAGCATCGGCCTGTTTCTCGGGCTGTTCGTCGCCTTCGTCGGCGGGCTGGTCACCGGGCCGTTCCTGGTGCCCGCCGGGGTCGGCGCGGACGTCGGGATTCCGGTCGTCGGCAGCCTCGTCGGGACGCTGGCGGGCTTTGCCGACACGCTGCTCGTGGCGGGGCTGATCGCCGTCGTCGTCGGTGTCCCGATCGGCGCGTTACTCGTGCGGGCGGCCGGCGACATCGAGGAGCAAGAGGAGATCGACCTCGACCGGCTGACCGACGCCGACGTCGTGACCGCGATGATGGAGGAGTTCCGGCGGTTCTCGCCGGGCGGCGCCGAGGCGCTGATCGACGAGCGCGACGCCTACATCGCCTCCCGGCTGATCGCGCTCCGGGACGCGGGCTACGACGTGGTCGCGGTCGTCGGCGTGGGCCACCGCGAGGGGATCGAGCGGTATCTGGACGCACCCGAGACGCTGCCGCCCGCGGAGTCGCTGGTCGGCGACGTGGAGTCGAGCCGGGTGGCGTCGATCCTCTACAAGACGATCGGGTACGCGCTGACAGTGGGCTTTTTCGCCTTCTTCGTGCTGCTGGCGATGGCCGGCGTCGAGAACTTCTGGCTGCTGCGGCTGTTCGTCGCGTGGTTCCTCGTTAACGGAGTCATCGCCGCGGGGCTTGCGCTTTTGGCGGGCGCTCACTGGACCAGCGCGGGCGTGGGCGGCGCGGTGGCCTGGCTGACGAGCGTCAACCCGCTGCTGGCGCCGGGCTGGTTCGCCGGCTACGTCGAACTCCGGTACACGAAGGTCAACGTCGCCGACATCAGCAAGCTCAACGACATGCTCGCCGACGAGGAGACGCCGATCCTCCAGCTGCTCAAGCGCATGCGCGACGAGGTTCCCACCTTCCGGTTGATCCTCGTCGTCGCGCTGACGAACGTCGGGAGCTTCATCGCGAGCGTCCTGTTCGCGACGGTGTTCCTGCCGTACTTCGCGGCCGACGTCGGCGGGATCGGCGGCCTCGGCGAACTGATGCTCGACGGGGCGGCACGGAGCGCGCGGCTGATCTGGGAGACGATCACGTAATGTACCAGGTAGCAGGCATCCGCTTCGCGCGGTCGGAACTGCGCGACCTCGCGCTGGCGTGGCTCGCGCTCGCGCTGGCGTTCACGCTGTTTCTCGAGCCCGTCCGCTTCTCCGAGGGGCTCACCGCCGAGTACGTGCGCGGCCTCGGGCCGGTGTTCGCAACGAGTTTCCTCACGGTCGGCACCGGCTTCCTGCTGCACGAACTCGCCCACAAGGTGGTCGCGGTCCGCTTCGGGCAGGTCGCGGCGTTCCGCGCCGACTACACGATGCTCGGCCTCGCCATCGCGTCCGGGCTGGCTGGCTTCCTCGTCGCCGCGCCCGGCGCCGTCTACCACCGGGGCCGGATCACGAAGCGGGAGAACGGCATCATCGCCGTCGCCGGCCCCCTCACCAACGCCGGGCTCGCGACCCTGTTTTTCGTCGCGTTCCTCCTGATCGACGACGGGTTCCTGCTGGAACTGTGCCGGATGGGCGTGCTGATCAACGTCTTCCTCGGCGTGTTCAACATGATCCCCTGGGGGCCGCTCGACGGCCGGACGGTGCTGGACTGGAACGGTCCCGTCTTCGGGTTCGTGCTGATCCCGCAGGTGCTGTTCGGCATCGCGTTCCTGAGCTGGTTCTGACAGCCCCGATCTGTGTCGAGACATCGTAGACAAATCACGTCCGGGTGTACAATCACTATGAGCCGGGGGGCGAACACCACTCGGACCCCTGGGGAACGACGGGTTTTTTGCACGCCCGCGCCGCTGGGGCACGTATGAGCGAGGACGGCGATCCCGCGGAGGCTACCGACGCGGATGTGGAGGACGCCGGGCCCGAGTCAGCGGCGGGGCTGACCTACGCGGCGACGGGCGTAGACATCGACGCGAGCGAGGCGGCGACGGCCGCGCTCGTCGGCGCAGCGGGGGAGTTCGAGGGCGACTACGCCGGCCTGGTCGACATCGGCGACCAGTACCTCGCGCTCGCCACCGACGGCGTCGGGACGAAGCTGCTGGTCGCGGAAGCGATCGACGACTACTCCACCATCGGTATCGACTGCGTGGCGATGAACGTCAACGACCTCGTCGCCCAGGGGGTCGAACCGGTGGCGTTCGTCGACTACCTCGCAGTGGAGGAGCCGGACGACAACACCGCCGAGGCGATCGGCGAGGGGCTGGCCCGCGGCGCCGAGGCCGCCGGCGTCGCGCTCGTCGGCGGCGAGACGGCAGTGATGCCGGACGTCATCCGGGGGCTGGACATCGCGGGTGCCTGTGCCGGCCTCGCGCCGAAGGGCGCGCTGTTCCCCGGCGAAGCCGAACCTGGCGACGCCATCGTGGGGTGGTCCTCCAGCGGGATCCACTCCAACGGCCTGACGCTGGCTCGCGAGGCGGTCACCCGCGAGTACGAGTACACCGATCCGTTTCCGCCGAACCCCGACCGCTCCATCGCCGAGGAGTTGCTGGAGCCGACCCGCATCTACACTGCTGTCCTGAATCCACTGCGCGCACACGGGACGCACGCGGCCGCCCACGTCACCGGCGGCGGGTGGACGAACCTCACCCGGATGGGGCCCCACCGCTACGAGGTCACGGACCCCTTCGACGCCCAGCCGGTGTTCGCCTTCGTCCAGCGGGAGGGGTCGGTCTCCGACGCGGAGATGCACCGGACGTTCAACATGGGCACCGGGTTCGTCGCTGCACTGCCCGAGAACGACGCCGAGGCGGTCGTCGACGCCACAGAGGACGGCCGGATCATCGGCGCGGTGGGGGAGGCCGACGGCTCCGGGGAAGGCGACGGAACGGTCGCCATCCGGGGGCTGGAACTCGACTGATAGTGATTGTTGCGAGTCTTTACCGCCGGGGAGTCACAATTCATGGGGTTCAGCCCGCGAGACAACCGTTTCTGTGACGTGGTCACGAAAATAATCGCAACAATCACTATGATACGGTCGTGCGTGACTTTTTACTCCGCCAGCGCCGCTCGCACGCAGACGAACACGGGATAGCGCGACTCCTTCTCGTAGCGCTCGGGCCACGCCTCTCGAAACGCCTCGGTTGGTTGTGGTTCGACGAGCCGATCAAGCCGGAACCCGGTTTCCAGCAGCGGGTTGACGATCTCCTCGAACGGCCGCCGGTAGCACGGCACCTCGACGTCCCACTCCTTGAGGAGCCGTTCGACCTCGAAGTAGTTGGCGTCACCCGGATCGTCGCCCATCTCGGGATCGTCCGGTGGGAACTGATTGAGCGGGTTGGCCGTCGAGAACACCAGGAACCCGCCAGGTTTCAGGACGCGGGCGAACGCCGCGAACGGGACGCGCAGGTCTTCGACGTAGCCCAGCGCGAGCGCGCTGACGACGCCGTCGAACGCGTCAGTCGCCGCAAAATCGAGCGGCTTCCCCAGATCCGCCTGGTGGAACGTCGCCCGGTCGCCGACCGCGTCGCGGGCGTGGTCGAGCATCGCCTCGCTGGCGTCCATCCCGACGACGTCGGCGCCCTGCTCCAGCAGCCACTCGGTGTACACGCCGGTGCCACAGCCGGCGTCCAGCACCCGCTCGCCCGCCACGTCCGGGATGATCGACGTCGTCGCCGGGAACTCCAGATGCGCGTTGTAGGGATTCTCCCGCACCTTCGCGGCATACGAATCGGCTAGCTCGTCGTAGGCATCGACCGCGATCGGTTCCTCCCCGTCTGTCATGCCATCCGCTTGCGGCCAGATCTCGTTTACATCTTTCGTTCTCCGGCTGGCAGTGCCGGCCGCCGAGAAACGACGCCTCCCGATGCGCCTCGACCGCCAACCCGATCGTCTACATTTCTGCCCACCGACGCGGACGTCCGTCGCCCGCGGACCGCAGATCACGCCTCGTCGAACTCGTTGTACGTCGAGCGGATGGTAACGGGTGCGACGTCGGCGACGTCGGCGGCGGCCTGCTGGGTGAGCGGGTAACTCTCGTGCTCGGCAGCGGTGTACAGACAGGCCGCGGCCACCCCGCCGGGGTTGCGGCCGGTGTCGATGCCGCGCTCGCGGGCCTCCGTCGCGAGCGCCCGGGCGCGCTGCTCGATCCCCTGGGGCAGGCCGAGGTTGCTCGCGAAGCGGGCGAGGTACTCGCGGGGGTCGATCGGCCCCGTCGGGAGCCCCAACTCGCGGTTCAGCGCGTCGTAGGCGACGTCGAGTTCGTCGCGGGTCGCCTTCGCGGCGTCGGTGATCTCCGGGATCGTCCGCGCGACGGCGGCGGTCCGGGCGGTCGCGTAGACGGCCGCCGCGGCGAATCCCTCGATCGAGCGGCCCTGGAGGAGTCCCTCACTCTGTGCGGACTCGAACAGGGCACAGGACTGCTCGCGGACGTGCTCGGGCAGCTCGAGCCTGCTCACCAGCCGCCGGATCTCGGTGAACGCGTACACGCGGTTGCGCTCGGCCTTGCTGCGGATCTGCGTCCGCTTGTGCTGGCGGCGCAGCCGGGCGATCCGGCGGCGCTTGCGCCCCGTGAGCCGGGTCGACCGGCCGATCTCCGTCGAGAGCCCGCGGTCGTGGCGCGAGCGCGTCAACGGTGCCCCTGTCCGCTCCGGGTTGGTGTCGTCGTCGTCGAACGACCGCCACTCCGGCCCCGGGTCGATCGCGTGCTCGTCGACCACCAGCCCGCAGCTGGTACAGACTGTCTCGCACTCGCCCGCGCGAACGGTTCCCTCACACTCTGGACACGTCTGAGCCTGTGTCGTTGCCATCACGTAGTAGTTGGCCCGGATTCTCCTTTTAAACGGATCCGAAACCGGGGGCGAACACCCGATCCGCGCGGGATCTACCTACCGGTAACCGGTGGGTAGCGCGGCTGTGCGGCGGTTGCGGCCGCTGCAATCGACGTCCGAGGTGACAAACTTTTTTGTGGCGGGCCGTGCCAGCATCGCGTGATGGGGTTGGCGGACATCGCGGAGGGGATCGAGATCACCGAGCGCCAGGACGAGCGGGGGGTGGCGACAGTCGACGCCACGGACGCGACGCTCGCACAGCGCCTGGAGCCGTTCGCGGACGAGCTCCCGTGCTCGCCGGCGGCAGCGGCGACGGTGCTGGAGGAGTACACCGGCGGTGTCGCCGTCGGCGCCGCGGGCCGCGCAGCGGGGGTCGCCCCGGCGACGGCGGCGAAGACGCTGCACCTGCTCGGCGAGTCGGTGTCGCCGGCCAGTCCGACGGGTCGGGAGATCGTCCGGGACTGGATCGCCGGCGACCTCTCGCGGACGGAGGCGCTGGAACTCTCCCGACTGAGCGAGGCCGAGTTCGCGCTCGCGGCGTACGTCGAAACCCACGAGCCCATCGAGGAGGCCTGCGCCGCCGTCGAGGGTGTGCTCGCCGCACGTAGCGTTGACGACGAGCGGCCCCTCGCCGACGCCGTTGGCGACCCGCTCGACAGGCTCTGATAGTGATTGTTGTGACTATTTACCGCCGGGCATTCGTCAAACGGCACTGTTCAGATAAGAGTTCAACTGCGACTATCGCAGACAGCGTGAAAGCCCCGAGCCGTTCGACTCGGGCGGTTCGCTGCGCTCCTCGGCCTTCGG
>PXRK01000076.1:21086-50946 GCA_003021015.1 Halobacteriales archaeon QS_4_66_20
ATCGCTCTCATTCTGGCGGCTTCTCTGAACACTACCCGTCAAACCCTAGTTTCGAGCCGTGAAACTACTGTTAGTGCGATGCAATGCCGAAAAAACTCACAACAATCACTATGACTGTTTCCCGCCAGGCGGAGAGCCGAGCGCGCAGCGAGCCGCGGGAGGCGAGCGCGTCCCGCAGTACACAGCGACGTTCTTTTACTCCCGCCAGCCAGAAACGGGAGCATGGGGTTCGAGGAGTTCGTCCTCGCAGCAGTCACGGCCGACCTCTCGGTCGAACCGGCCGCCCGCGAACACGCCGACGCCGTCGAGTTCCGCCTCGATCTCGCCGACGACGGGCGCGCCAGACTGGATGCCTACGATGGCGACCTCCCACTGCTGGTCACCAACCGGGTCGAGTGGGAGGGCGGCGAGGCCGCCGACGAGCCCGCACGCATCGAAGCACTCGAACGGGCAGTCGAGCACCCGGCCGTCGAGGCGGTCGACGTCGAACTCGCCGCGGTCCGGACCGGCGACTATGCCCTCCTCGAGCACGCCCGCACGCACGATGTCGCGGTCGTGGTCTCGGTCCACGACTTCGAGGAGACGCCCGAGCGGGGGACGCTGTCGGCACTGCTCACCGAGGCAGCCGAACTGGGGGACGTCGGGAAACTCGCCGTGACTGCCGAGACGCGGGGGGACGTGCTGGCGCTGCTCTCGGCGACTCACGAGGCGACCGCAGCGGGCGAGCGCGTCGCGACGATGGCGATGGGCGAGGCCGGCCGGCACTCGCGGGCGGTCGCGCCGCTGTACGGCTCCCGGATCGGCTACGCACCCATCGACCCCGGCGACGCGACGGCGCCGGGCCAGTACGACCTGGCGACGCTGCGTCGGCTGATCGACCAGTTGCAAAGGGAGTAGTCGGCGCGGCAGGACAGCCAGGTCGGCGGTCGCGATCAGGCGATCGCTGCCGGCGGGTAGTGGTCCGCCCACGGGCGGATCCGCTCCAGGGCGGCGCCGGCCGCGAGCACGGTTTCGTCGTCGAACCGCTGGCCGACGATCTGCAGGCCGACCGGCAGGCCGTCGTCGGTGAACCCCGCGGGCACCGACAGCACCGGGTGGCCGGTGAGGTTGAACACCCAGGTCAGCGGCCAGCCGAAGTAGGGGTCGACCGGTTGGCCGTCGACCGCCGTCGGGCCGGCGATGTCGGCGTCGAACGGCGGCGTCGCCAGCGTCGCCGTCACGAACACGTCGTTGTCGGACAACACGTCGTTGACGGCGTCGTAGACGTCGGTCCGGACCATGTCCGCGCGCTTGAACTCCGCGGCCGACTGGTCGAGGCCGGCCTCGATGTACGCGACGAACTGGTCCATGAGTTCGTCGCGGTGCTCGCCCCAGAGGTCGATCCCCGTCGCCTGCTCGACTTTCTCCGGCAGCGAGGACAGCAGCAGCTTGAACCCCTCCTCCCAGGCGGCGAGCATCGTCTCGTAGTCGTGGCCGAACGCGGGCTCGGAGGGGGTCACCGACGCGCCGGCGGCGTCCAGATCCGTCACCGCCTCCTCGACGGTGTCACGGACGACGTCCTCCATCGGGAAGATCCCCAGATCCGGGCTGTACCCCACCGACAGCGAGTCGGCGCCGCGGCGGGTCGCGCCGGCGTAGTCGGCCTCGGGCGCGGGGACGGAAAACGGGTCCGAGGCGTCCCAGCCGACCAGTACGTCGAGCATCAGCGCCACGTCCTCGACGGAGCGGGCCATCGGCCCCAGCGCCGTGAACGGCGAGTGCGCCTCCAGGGCGTCCGGCCGGGCGTCGAAGGGAATGAGCCCGAAGCTCGGCATCAGCCCCGCAATGCCGCAGGCGCTTGCCGGGATGCGGATGGAGCCGCCGGCATCCGAGCCGATCGCCAGCGGCGTCATCCCGGCGGCCAGCGCGGCGGCGCTCCCGCCCGACGAGCCGCCGGCGATGCGGTCGGTGTCGAACGGCGTGACGGTCGTCCCGTGCAGCGGGTTATCGGTCGTCCCTTTGTGGCCGAACTCCGGGACGTTCGTCATCCCGACGACGATAGCGCCGGCGTCTTTCAGGCGCTCGACCGGCAAGCAGTCCTCCTCGGCGATGTTGTCCACGAGCGGGGCCGACCCGCAGGTCATCGGCGCGCCCTCGACCGGCGTGTCGAGGTCCTTGATGGCGACGGGAACGCCGTGGAGAGGGCCGAGGCCATGCCCCTCCTCGACGGCCCGCTCGGCCTCGCGCGCAGCCTCGTAGGCGTCGTCCTCGCGGCGGTACGTGAACGCGTTTACCGCGTCGTCGTGGGCGTCGATCTGTGCGAACAGGTCGTCCAGCACGTCGACCGGCGACACCTCGCCGGCGCGGATCTCTCTGGCGAGCGTCGCTGCGGTTGTGTATTCGTGGGTCATGGCAGGTCACCCTGGTCCGACGGGCGTCGGGGACTGGACACCGACACGTCCCCGCGCCGCGCGGTGCGGACAGCTGAATTTCGTGTGTCCATACTGTTCACGCGGCACACACCGACAAATCTCTACAGCCGTTGATCTGTGAGGGTTTAAGAGTGAGCTCCGAGTTGGTGTGGTGGTAGTGTCCAGAGTAGTGCTCAACAGTGTTTCGAACAGCATGAAAGCCCCGAGGCGCTCGACTCGGGAGGCTCGCTGCGGTCCTCACTCACTTCGTTCGTTGCGGTCCTTGCTTCGCCTGCCGTCGTCGAGCGCCTCGCCCCTTTCAGTCCCACCCGACGTGGCTTTCCAGGCCGGGCGGGACTGAAAGGGGCCGGCCGCTCACTCCGGCCCGGACGATGCAAGCACCGCAGCGAAGCGAGGAGCGCAGCGAGTCCCGGCCGGGTGAGCGGCCGGGGGCTTTCATGCTGTCTGTAATCGACTCATAGTGATTGTTGTGATTATTTTCGGAGTAGCATCGCATTTCCGGGAGTGTCACGGGCTGACACCGGAGTCTGATGGGTCCACAGCGGTAAAGACTCACAACAATCACTATCAGCCGTCTCCGAACAGTTACCTGTGTGATCAGGTCAGGAACGCCCAGCGACCCAAAGTACCCACGATCACCGGTCGATCGCCCCGGTCACGGCCTTGACCTGGGTGTAGCCGCGGATCGCCTCCTCGCCCGCCTCGCGGCCGATCCCGCTTTGCTTGGTGCCACCGAACGGCGATTCGACGCCGGCTGCGAACCACTCGTTGATGTAGACGACCCCCGCCTCGACGTCCCGCGCGAAGCGGTGGGCGCGACCCATGTCCTCGGTGAAGATACCGGCTGTCAGTCCGTACTCGGTGTCGTTGGCGAGTGCGAGCGCCTCCGCCTCGTCGGCGAACGTCGTGACCGTCAGCACCGGCCCGAACACCTCCTCCTGGGCGATTGTCGCGTCGTTCGGGACGTCGTCGAAGATGGTCGGCTCCACGAAGTAGCCCTCGCGGTCGGGCACGTCACCGCCGACGACCGGATCGCCGAGCGTCTCGCGGGCGCTGTCGATGGATCGCCGGACCGTCCCGTACTGCGTTTCCGAGATGAGCGGTCCCATGTCCGGATCGTCCGCGGGCGGCCCAAGCGTGACCTCCGCCGCGCGGTCGGCGAGTTCATCGACGAACTCGTCGTGGGCGTCCTCGTGGACGAGCAGCCGCGGCCCCGCCGAGCAGACCTGCCCCGCGTTCGAGAAGACGGCCGCGAGCGCGTTGTCGACGGCGTTCTCGAAGTCGGCGTCCGGGAACACCACGTTCGGCCCGTTGCCGCCGAGTTCGAGGTGGACCGGGTTCACATTCCCGATGGCCGCTCTGCCAACCGCGACGCCGGTCGGCACCGACCCGGTGAAGCTGACGCAGTCGATCCCCTCGTGGCCCGCGAGTGCGCTGCCGGCGTCAGTGCCGCTGCCCGGCACGACGTTGATCACGCCCGGCGGGAGCCCGGCCTCGACCGCGATCCGTGCGGCCTCGACCGCCGATCGCGGCGTCTCCTCGGCCGGCTTGACGGCCGTCGCGTTCCCCGCCGCGACTGAGGGCGCGACGCTGCGCCCGAACAGCAACAGCGGGAAGTTCCACGGGAGAATGTGTCCGGTGACGCCGAGCGGCTCCCGCCGGGTGTAGCCGAGGTAGGCGTCGCCCGCGGGCAGCGTCTCGCCGCCGATCTTGTCCGTGATGCCCGCGTAGTACTCGAAATACCGCGCCAGGCTCTCGACCTCCGACTCCGCATCGGAGATGGGCTTGCCCGCGTCCGCCGCTTCCAACTCGGCCAGCGACGCTTGCTGCTCGCGGATCGCCGCGGCGACATCCTGGAGGAGGCGCCCCCGTTCGGGCGGCGCGAGCGCGGTCCACTCCCCGGCTGCCCTGCGGCTGTCCCGTACGGCCTCGTCGACGTCCCCGGCGCCGCCGCCGTCGACCGTCCCGACGACTGCCTCGGTCGCCGGGTTCACGAGCTTTTGGGTCCTCCCGTCCGACGCTGCCATCGGTTCGCCGCCGACGAACGGCCCGCACAGTCGAGTGCTACTGTCGCTCATGGGCTGTACACGTACCCCCATCGTAATAAATTATGGCGATTACTCTGGATTCTATTCTCCTAAAGCTACATCTGTTAGGAAAAAATATCGAAATAGCAAATTCAACTGTATTTACTGCAACCGGTAGCAGGGCCGGAAGGCCGTAGAGACTGGAGTCACTGCTTTCGCGCCAGCCGTGGTGCCACCTCCTTGAACGTCTCCAGGTGCTCGTTGACGTGCTCGCGGGTGTGCTGGACGCTGATCGTCCACTGCTGTGAGGGGTGGTGGGGGTGGGCGAGCACGCCCCGGTTGAGCATCGCAAACCAGTAGTTCTCGTGGAAGTCCACGTCGACGTTCGCGAGGAAGTCGCGGTAGTCGTGGACGGGCTCCTCGAAGAAGTTGATCGTCCCCTGGGAGTTGACCCAGTCGACGTGGCCCGCGACCCCGTGGTCGGCCAGCACGTCCTCGTAGCCGCGGGCGAGGCGCTCGCCGAGGGCGTCGACGTGGTCGTAGGCGTCCCCGGTGAGTACCTCCCGGAGCTGGGTGATGACCGCACGGAGCGCCAGCGGATTGGCGTTGTACGTGCCAAAGTGTGCTGCGCCGTCCGTGATCTCGGCCATGACCGCGTCGTCGCCGCCGAACGCCCCGACGGGAACGTTCCCGCCGATGCTCTTTGCCATCGCGACCAGATCAGGGTCGACGCCGTAGAGTTCGGCGGCGCCGCCGGGCGCGACTTTCATCCCGGTTTTGACCTCGTCGAAGATGTAGACGAGCCCGTACTCGTCGCACAGCTCGCGGAGGCCGCCCAGGAACTCCCCGTAGGGCTGGGTGACGCCGACGTTCATCACGATCGGCTCGACGATGATCGCACCGATCTCCCGAACCTGCTCCTGGAGAATGTCCTCGATGGCGTCGATGTCGTTCCACGGTCCGACCTCGACCGTGTCGGCGACCGCATCCGGAACGCCCTCGCTTTCGACGACTTTCGTCGGGCGCTTCGGATGGCCGAGTTTCTCCCGGGGAGCGGACTTGCTGATCAGTGCGTAGTCGTGGACGCCGTGGTACGACCCCTCGATTTTGAGGATCTTGTCCCGCCCGGAGTGAGCGCGGGCGACGCGGATCGCGTGCATCGTGCTCTCGGTGCCGCTGTTGGTGAACCGGACCGTGTCGACGGCGTCCCAGCGCTCCGTGATGGCTTCGGCGGCCTCGACCAGCAGCTCGCTGGGCTTGGTGTACAGCGTCCCCTGCTCGGCCTGATCCTGGATCGCCTCGACGAGCGCAGGGTGAGTGTGGCCGCTCATCCCCGCGCCGTTGTTCATCCCGAAGTCGAGGTAGCGGTTCCCGTCGACGTCCTGCAGGTGGACGCCCTCCGCGCTGTCGATGTACAGCGGGTGCGGCGTCCACTCGCGGAACGTGCTGCCGACCGCCGCCGGGACGTGCTCGGCCGTCTCGCCGTACAGCTCCCGGCTCCGGGGCGTCCGCTCCCGGTAGGTCGCTTCCACGTCGCTCCAGAGGTCGACGTCCATGGTCAGTGATGCCTCCCGGTCACGGTAACGCCGTCCCCCCATGCCTGGGGCCAGTTAAGTACCCCGCTCATCCACCGACGATCTCCACAAGGTCGCCCTCGCCGTCCTCGACGGCAGTCTCGTACAGCCGGCGGGCCGTCGCGATGTCCTGGATCGCCAGCCCGGTGGAGTCGAACACCGTCGTCCGGGGGCGGAGGCCGTCGGTCTCGCCGGCGACGACGTCGCCGATCTCGGCGGCCACGTCCTCGCGGGTGAAGCCCTCCCGGGCGACCGGGACGTTGATCTCGCCGCTGTGGGCACACTGCTCCCAGTCGTCGATCACGACCGCCGCTCGTTCGAGCAGCGCGGGGTCGAGCTCCTGCTTGCCCGCGGCGTCGGCGCCCATCGCGTTGACGTGTGTCCCGCCCGGGATCCACCCGGCTTCGAGTATCGGCTCCCGGGAGGGCGTCGTCGTCGAGACGATCTCGCAGGCGGCGACGTCCTGGGGGCTGCCGCGCTGGGCGTCGAACCCTGCCTCGGCCGCGTGGTCGACGAACGCCGTGACCGCAGCGTCATCGAGATCGGTGACGACGACGCGCTCGATGTCCCGCACGGTGGCGACGGCAGCCAGCTGGGTGCGGGCCTGCTCGCCGGCGCCGACGATGCCCAGCGTGCTCGCGTCGGCGGGCGCGAGGTGGCGCGTCGCGACGCCGGCGGCCGCGCCCGTCCGCAGGCGGGTGAGTTCGGTGCCGTCCAGCACCGCGAGCGGGTACGCCGACTCGGGGTCGCTGTAGACGACCAGCCCCATCACCGTCGGGAGGCCGAACCGCTCGGGGTTGTCCGGATGGACGTTCACCCACTTCACGCCCGCGCCGTCGCCGACCCGCGCCGGCATCGAGCGGAAGTCGCCGTCGACGTCCGCCAGATCGACGTAGGACTTCGGTGGCATGGTCGCCTCGCCGGCCGCGTACCGGCAAAACGCCTCCTCGACGGCGTCGACAGCCTCAGCGACGTCGCCGATCCGCCGGACGCAGGATTCGCTGATGATGCGCGTCCCGTCGAACTCGGTGGCGCCCGCCATGGTCAAAAGACCGTGCTGATCGCATCGTCCAGCGCGCTGATCCCCGCCTCCAGATCCGCGGCGTCCGCAACCAGCGGCGGCGACAGCAGGATCTGGGTCGTCGGCCGGCCGCCGCCGACGAGGACGCCCCGCTCGCGACAGCCCGCGATGACATCGTGAACCGGGTTGTCGCCGTCGTCGACGCGCGGGTCGTGCAGCGCCTCGCCCGTTTCGGGGTCGGCGAAGACGACGCTCCAGTGGAACCCCCGGCCGCGGACGTCGTGGACGACGTCGTAGCGCTCGGCGATCTCCTGCAGGCCGGCCTCCAGCACCGGCTCCGTCTCCTGGACGTGCTCGATGACGCCGTCCTCGTATGTGTCGATCGCCGCGAGAGCCGCCGCGCAGGCGACCGGGTGGCCGCCGAACGTCTGGCCGAGCGCGAGCCCGTCCTCGGCGACCGCGTCGCCGATCTCCGGCGGCGTCATCACCCCGGCCAGCGGCATGTACGCGCCGGTGACGCCTTTTGCGAACGTGATCATGTCGGGCTGGACGTCCTCCGTCTGGATGCCGAACCAGTCGCCACACCGGCCAAAGCCCGCGATGACCTCGTCGGAGATCAGCAGGATGTCGTACTCGTCGCAGATCTCCCGGACCCGCTGGAAGTAGTCGGCGGGACCGGTAAAGGCCCCGCTGGTGCCGGCGATCGGCTCGGTGATGATCGCCGCGATGTTGTCGGCCCCCTCGTTGCGGATGACGAAATCCAGGTGATCGGCCGCGCGCTCGGCCAGCTCCTCGGGGTCGTCGGTGTCGAACGCCTCCGGGATCGGCGGCAGGAACTTCCCGGTGCCCGTCGTCTCGGCGTTCCGTTCGAGCGCGGCGCGAGTGTCCGGGTCGCCGGTGAGGCCGCCGGCGCCGTAGGTCGCCCCGTGGTAGGAGCGCCAGCGCGTGAGGATCTTCGTCGCCCCGGTGTGTTCGCGCGCCAGGTGGCAGGCGATCTCGTTGGCCTCGCTGCCCGAGATCGAGAAAAACGTGTCCGTCAGCCCCTCCGGCGCGACCGCCGCGAGGCGGCCGGCCAGCTCCTCCCGCACCGGCGAGCGCTTCGACGAGGAGACGTACGCGATCGTCGACGCCTGGTCGGTGATCGCCGATTCGATCTCCCCGTTGCTGTGGCCCAGGTTCGCGCAGTACAGCTGCGAACAGAAGTCCAGGTGCTGCCTGCCCTCGGTGTCCCACACGTGGACGCCGCTCCCCTCGGTGATCGACAGCGTCTCCGAATCGGGACTGTACCAGTGTGGGATCTCTCTCGCCTTCTCAGTACTCAGTTCAGGCTGTGACATAATACACTCTATATTGTCCATCATAAATAAATTTTTTTCAAAAATCGTTCAATCAGGGTTGCCGAACCGCTCATAGTGATTATTGTGAGTCGTTCCGGGATCAACCGCGAGACTGCGTGCGGTCGACCCGGTAAACAGTCACAATAATCCTATCAGTCCCTCCGGCATGGTCACAGTAACTCGACGTACTGCTCGCGCTCCCAGTCGGTGACGTGCTCGCGGAAGGCGGCGAGGTCGCGGCGCTTGCTCGCCACGTAGGCGCGCACGAGGTCGTCGCCGAGCGCGTCGAGGAGCGTCTCGTCGGATTCGAGCGCGTCGAGCGCGGCCTCAGGCGAACGCGGGAGCCGCGGACAGCTGTCGGCCGGAGCTCCGTCCGCAGGATCCCCGGGGTCGAGCGACCGCCGGATCCCGTCGACGCCGGCGGCGAGCGTGCCCGCGATGACCAGATAGGGGTTCGCGTCGGCGCTCCCGATGCGGTTCTCGATGCGGGGTGTCCCGGTCGGCACCCGGAGCGCGGCCATCCGGTTGTCGAACCCCCACGAGGCGCTGTCGGGGGCGAACCCGTGCTCGTCGAAGCGCTTGTAGGCGTTCAGCGTCGGCGCGTGAAACGCCGTCAGCGCCTCGGCGTGGTCGAGTACCCCCGCGACAAAGGCCCGCCCGGTCTCGGAGAGCCCCTCCCCGCCCGCGAAGGCGTTCTCGTCGCCGTCGAAGGTACTGACGTGGAGGTGGTAGCCGTTGGCGCTCTCGTCGCCGAACGGTTTCGCCATGAACGTCGCCTGCTGGTCGCAGTATCGGGCGGTCCGCTTGACGAGTCGCTTGAAGTCGAACGTCCGATCGGCCTGCAAAAGCGGCGGGCCGTACTCGAACAGCACTTCGAACTGCCCCGGCCCGTGTTCGTGCTCCAGGGACTGGATCGGCACGCCGTACTCCGGGCCCCACTCGACGAGGCGGTCGTACACCGGCGAGGCGGCCTCGGTCGCCCACGACACCCACTCGTGTTTGTGCTCGGTCACCGGCGCACCGTCCTCGAGCAGGTAGAACTCCAGTTCGCTGCCCACGAAGAAATCGAGCCCGAGGTCGATGTCGTCGAGGACCGACTGGAGGACGGCCCGCGGCGCAGCCCCGACGGGGTCGCCTTCGTATTCGAGGGCACAGCGGACGCGGACGGCGTCGTCCCGCCAGGGAAGCCGCCTGGCGCTGTCGGGGTCGGGCCGGAGCCGGCCGTCGCCGTAGCCGATCTCTTTCCCGTAGCCCGACCCCTCCGGGACGCGGTTGCGCGGCGTCTGGACCAGAAGCAGCATGTTGACGGGAAACCCCTCGCGCCAGTTCGACAGGAAATGCTCGACGGTTACCTGCTTCGACCGCGAGATGCCGTTGACGTCGCCGAACTCCAGCAGGACGTGCGTCACCTCGTCCAGCCCGTCGAACGGTGTGTCCTGTTGCATACGACCCTCGATTCACTGAACGCAGTTAAAGAGTCCCTCGTATATTGTGGAGCTTTTATGGTGGTCCCGCGGGGAGGCCCCGTAACATGACCACGTCGACGATTCTCGTCCTCGACACCGAGGTCAAACCCGACTACCGGTTTCTCGGGCCGGAGATCGTCCGGCACACGCCGGGCGAAACGGAGTACAGGGAGTTCGTCCCCGATCCGGAGCCCCCGGCGCTCGAGGAGTACGCCGGCGTCGTCCTCAGCGGGAGCACCGCGAGCGTCTACGACCGCGAGACACACAGCGAGTGGCTCGACCCGGAGTTCGACATCATTCAGGAGTGCATTGCCGAGGAAATCCCGCTGCTCGGCGTCTGTTTCGGCCACCAGGCGGTCAACGCCGCCCTCGGAGGGGAGGTGGTCGGGGACACCCGGCGCGCGACGTTCGTCGGGATGGAGCGGACCGGCGAGGCGCCGATCCTCGACGGCGTCGGCGCCGTCGTCCCGGTGTTGCACGCCGACGTGGTGACCGAACTCGGCGAGGGGATGGTCCCGACAGCGCGCACCACCTACAACGAGTTCTTCTGTAGCCGCCACGCGGACGCGCCGGTCTGGACGGTGCAGTTCCACCCCGAGTTCACCGCGGCCGTCCGCGACGAACCGAGCGACTGGAATCCCGGCGAGCACGGGTTCGATGACACTAACAGCACCCGCGTGTTCGAGAATTTCCGTGAGCAGGTTGACGGGCGCCAATAGCTCCCCGCTTGATTACGCGTCGAGCAGTTCGACAGAATCGCCGACTGCGAGTTCGGCGTCGCGTTCCGCTTCGGGAATCCGCATTCCGACCGTCGCCGTGTAGAGGTTGCCGGCAATCGTCTCCTCACCGGACCACGGCGGCATGGTCTCGCCACGTTGCTCGATGAACGTCTCGCGGAACCCGTCGTACTCCTCGCCGGTGTCGGGGTCGTGGGTCGGCACCGCACACCGCGGGATCGGTTCGACCCCTTCGAGGACCACGTCGCCGATGCGGACCCGCGGGAACTCACCGGTGTCGCCGTCGGGTTCCTCCGCGTAGACGGCCCGCTCGAAGCTGTCGAGTAGCCGCTCCTCCCAGAACGCCTCGACGCCCTCGACCACCAGATTGGGGCGGAGCCGCCGGCGCATCTCCGCGGGTTCGATGCCGTCGTACCACGAGGCAATCTCGCGCAGCGTCGCTGCGCTCACGATTGTGGGTCCGGTCCCGGACCCGTCGCCGAAGATGGCGCGGTCGCCGTGTGCACCGCCGCTTCCGCCGCGGAGGGTCACGTCCAGGTCGAGGTGCTCGCCGAGCCACGACTCCAGCGCGGCGCGGTCGTCGTCGACGTCGAAGGTCCGCGCCGGGCGGCCGGGCGCCGACAGGTCGACTGTCCCCGCGTCGCGGTCGAACGACGCCTCGATCGCGTGGATCGCTGCTGTGCGCCTGCCGTTGATGTGCCCCTCGTCGTCGTACATCCCGTACACGCGGTCGTCCGCGAGCCCGCCGCCAGGCGTGATCCCGGCACGGTCGAGGCCGACCGCGTCGAGTCCCTTGACGGGGTAGACGGAGATGTGGGTGAGTGTCGCGTCAGTCACGGTAGCGTGCTTGCGCAGCGCGAACAATAGTCCACAGGTCCCAGACGTGGGGGTATGTATATATCTCAGGTTGCGACCGGAAACTCGACGTACTCGTGCTCGCAGGGCGGACCGGCGGCCGCGAGCATTCGTCTTTGTTCGAGGTCCATGATGGCGCTGGCTTTCGTCTGGGAGGGGTCGTCCTCCTCGTCGTTGAGGTGGTGACAGATCCCCATCGGCGCGTCGAAGTGGTCGCGCAGCACCGCCTTGATTTCATCCTCGGCGATCGAGTCCTGGCGCGAGAGCAGTCGTTCGATGCGCATCCCCCGACAGACGGTGTGGGGGACGATCTGTTCGAACTCGCTGGTAAACGTCTCGCGGTCCTGGAAGTGGTTCGCGTGCGTGAGCAGGCCCTCGTCGGGGTAGAGATAGCTCACCGCCTCCGGCCCGGTCTCGATGTCGACGATCTCGCCGGCGGCGTGGCCGATCATGTAGTTGCGCGAGCAGGGCCGCTTGTCAGCGATCACCGGTTCGATCGCCTTGTCGAGGCGGTCGGCGGTCAGGATCTCCCGGCCCCGGACGTGCGAGGGTTTCCGGGCCGGATCAGCGCCGTCGTCGGGCGTCGTCAGCCCGTTAACGACGTAGCCGATGCCGTGCTCGTTGAGCCCGAACTTCCCGCCGACCATCCCCGCCTCCGTCAGCGTCACGAGGTTCGGCGCCTTGGCGGGCCGGGCGTCCATGATGAACGCGTCGATCGGTTCGAGCCAGTCCCAGTTCTGTCCCAGTACGGTGTGACCCGACGCGCTGCGCTCGGGCTGGATCCCGAAGCTCGTACAGCCGTCGACGGGATCGGGCGCCTCGGTCTCCTCGGCGACGTCGTCGGCGAACGCGCTGTAGACGATCGTGTGCCTGACGTTGACGATGGTGACGTCCTCCAGCGGGAGATCACTCCCCTCGGCGACGCCCGCCATCTCCGCGAAGTACGCCTCGTTGCCGTCCTCGATGCGCGGGATGAACCCGCTCGCTTGCTCGCGGGCGACGTCCTCGTCGACGCCGTACTGGGCGAAGTAGTCCAGATATCGGCGCACGTTGGCTTCAATCTCGGCTGCGAACTGCTCCCCGTGGCGGCGCCCGCGCTCGCGGGGACCGCCCTCGAGGACCAGGTGCGGAAGCTGACCCATACCTCGTCAGTCATCGGAAAGCAGTATGGATGTTCGGCCCTACTGCTGGGAGTGTTTTTATACTGCCTCGCCGTCGGACGGCGACAGCATCCCCGCCGTCGTGACGGCCCGTGGGGCTGATCATACTGGTGGCTGTACTTCGTTTACCCACCAGTCGCTGCTAGACAGCCAGACGTGACTCCGTCCAGTGCCAGGACAGTCCATCGGCTGTGTCGTGGCCCGACCAACGGGAGTTGGGACGGCATGGCGTACCTGAATCACGTCTGGCTGTCTCTCTGCGGAGACAGACCCGTTCCGCCTGGATTCTCAATTCGAGTGGTCACGTACGTACAGCCACCAGTATCAGCATGAGACGCCAGGCGGACAGCGGCCCCGGAACACACAAACCCCTCGCGCGCGTCGTTTGGAGTATGCCACTCCCGGCGGTGCTCGACGGCGAGCAGGCGATCGACACACACGCCCACCAGCCGACCGAGGAGTTCCTCCACGACGCGGGCGGGCAGATGATGCGCGACGCCGCCGACCGCTTCAGGACGGACCTGGAAACGGGGACCTACGAGGAGATGATCGAGGAGTACCGCGCGGCGGGCGTCGGGCGGGCTGTCCTGCTGGGGTGGGACGCCGAGACGAACACCGGCAACCCGCCAGTGCCCAACGACTACGTCGCCGAGGTCCGCGACGAGTGCGACGACTTCTTCGTCGGATTCGGTTCGGTCGATCCGCTGAAGGACGACTGCGTCGAGGAGGCGATCCGCTGCGTCGAGGATCTGGACCTCTCGGGGTTCAAGTTCCAGCAGATCGCCCAGGGGTTCGACCCCTCCGATCCCGAGCACGAGCAGCTGTTCGAGACCATCGAGGACCTCGGCGTCCCCTGTGTCTTCCACGGCGGCAATTCGACGCTGGGCGCCTGCGCGCCCGGCGGGCGCGGCCTGCAGGTGAAGTACGGCAATCCGATGCTGCTCGACGACGTGGCGGCCCGGCACCCGGACCTGGGGATCCTGATCGCGCACCCTGCGTTCCCCTGGGAGAAAGAGCAGCTGGCGATCTGCCAGCAGAAGGGCAACGTGTACATGGACCTCTCGGGATGGATGCCCCGATATATCGACGACCAGGTGCTGCACTACGCCAAGACGCTGCTGCAGGACAAGGTGATGTTCGGGACCGACTACCCGATGATCGACCCGGAGCCGTGGCTGGAGCAGTTCGGTGAACTCGACTTCCCGGAGGAGATCCAGCGGAAGATCCTCTGGGAGAACGGCGAGTCGTTCCTGGATCTCGACTAGCGCGTGACCGTCACCGGCACGTCCGACCGCTGGACGACCGTCTCGGCGACGCTCCCGAGCAGGATTCACGAGACGCCCTTCTGCCCGCGGCTTCCCATCACGATGTGGTCGATCCCGTGCTTCTCGACGGCGGTGAGGACCACCCGTCGGGGAAGCTCGGCCATCCGGCGGATTTATCACCTGTTTGTTGCCTTCTCAAAGGAATATTGGCTACTATTTGGCGCAATAGGGGTAGAATATGAATGTGTGTAGTAGAATATAAGGTATTAGTGAGTCTATAGACAATGTGATTAAGTAGCAGGAAAACAGGTACCCCACATGATCGACGTTCCAGTATCAATGGTCATGACCGGGGAGGTGCCGGTCGCGTCGCCGAGGCTCCCGGCCGACGCGGCGGCCGAGCGGCTTCGGGACCCGGCAGTTCCGGCGCTGGTCGTCTGCAGGGACGGCGAGTCGGTCGTCGGAATTGTCACTGAATCGGATATCGTTGCGGTCGTCGCCGAGCGCGCGGGGAACCCGGCCCTCGACTCGTTTATGTCCAGGCCGGTCGTGACCATTGGCCCGAGCACGTCCGTCGCGAGTGCCGCCCAGCGGATGCAGAACGCCGGCGTGACGCTCCTGCCGGTCGTCGAGGACGGCTCCATTGTCGGGCTCGTCACGAGAGAACGGATCGCGCCGTATCTGGCGCGCAACCATCTCGAGATCACGTGGGACGGCGACCCGCTCCGCCTTGCGACGGCCGAAGCCGCCGGCGCCCCCGACCCGGAGTAGCGGCGGGGCGCGGGACTCTCGTGGCTGTTACTCCGCCAGCGGGTCCCGCGCCCAGAAGTCGCTCGATTTCTGCAGCTTCGGGATCCAGGTCTCGGATTCGCGGGCGAGCAGGGCGACGCGGGAGGCCGGCACCTGCTTGAGTTCGTCGTGGGGGAGAAATTCCCGCATCTCCTCGGCGAAGGCGACAACCTCCTCGTGGTCGGGCATCGAATCCCGATCCAGGCGGCCGCGGGAGTGGCCGACGTGCATGTACGCCTTCAGCTCGACGTAGTCCGCGTCCGCCCGGTCGCACATCGCCGCGTACCACTCGGGGCGGTGCATGTTGTGCCCCTTGACCAGCGTCGTCCGGATGACCGTGCGAGTTTCGTCCTTGGCGGCGAGTACGTCCAGCGTGTCGATGAGTCGCTCCCAGGCGTCGTCCTCGACCGCCTTGACTGTCGAATCGAACGTACCCCGGTCGGGCGCGTCGACGGAGACGTACAGCTGGGTGGGGTCGCACTCGTCGAGCACGTCGGGTTTGGTCCCGTTCGAGACGAGGAAGGTGGTGATGTCGCGGTCGTGGAACTCCTCGATCAGCTCCGGCAGGTACGGATAGAGGGTCGGCTCGCCGTCCAGCGAGATGGCGACGTGGCGGGGCTCCATCGCCTCCTCGAAGCGTTCGCGGGGCACCTGGTCGTTGCCGCCGAAGCCCGACAGCAGTTCGGTCTGGAGTTCGATCGATGCGTCGGCCACGGCAGCGGGGTCGTCCCACTCGACGTCGCCGAGTTCGTACGCGTGGCCGGCGTGGTCGCGCCAGCAGAACACGCAGCGCTCGTTGCATTTCACGACCGGCGTCATCTGGATACAGCGGTGGGATTCGATCCCGTAGAAGATATTCTTATAACATTTTCCATCTCCTCTCAGTGCATTTTTTGTCCACCCGCAGGTCTGGGTGGCCGTGTGGTTCACGCTGTGGTAGTCCGGATCGTCTACCTGTCTGGGGCCACTCTCGGAGTCGCTCATTGGTTCCAACACGCGACCCCAGCGGTTTAAAACGTTCTTCTCCTGACTATACAGCCAGAGGTGATTCACTCATAGTGATTGTTGCGACTCTTTACCGCCGGGGAGTCACAATTCGTGGGTTTCAGCCCGCGAACCAACCGTTCACGCGACGTGGTGCCGAAAATAATCGCAACAATCACTATCAAGCCATGCCGTCCCAGATCCCGTTTTCGGGGTATGACACAGCCGACGGACTGTTGTGGCCCGAACCCGGTGGTTCCCAGACGACTACATTCCGGCTGCGTCCAGTTAAAATATCCCTGCCACCGCAGCCATGAGAAGCATACTCTTAGACGGCGTAGTGTCGACACCATTCGTCGAGAGTAAGGCAAACGATGTGTATGATCTTCCAGCGAGAGGACAGGCGTGATCCCACACCGATGTTCACTCACAGTGATTGTTGTGACTCGTTGCAACAATCAGTATCATAGTTAGAGTTATGTGGTTATTCTAACACAGGGAAACCAATGGCAGAGCACACAAGAACGCTGGACTTCAAGATCGCGTTCGCAATCGGCCTCGGAACGATGATCGCAGCGGGGATCTTCTCGCTGTCGGGGGCTGCCGTCGCGATGATCGGATCGAGTGCGGTCATCGGGTTCGTCATCGCGGCCGTCGTCGCGGGGATCACCGCCGCGAGCTACTCCGAGTTCGCCTCCATCTACGCGGAGAACGGCGGCGGCTACCTGTTCAACTCGCGAACGTTCGAGGAGCGGCGACTGCTGACCTACGGCGTCGGCGCGTCGCTGTTTCTCGGGTACACCGGCACGACCGCGTTCTACTTGGCGACGATGGACGAGTGGTTCGTCCGATTCATCATCCCGGAGTCGCTGCAGTGGCTCCCGCACGGCACTGTCGGCGTGGTTGCAGCGATCCTCCTTGGGATCCTGAACGCACGCGGGACCGAGGAATCGGGGATGTTCCAGCTACTGGTGACGGGTGCGAAAGTCGCGGTGCTGTTCGGGTTCATCGCCGGTGCGTTCGCCTACAGGGGTCCGACGACAGCGACGACGAACTTCGCTACTCAGTTCCAGGCGGACGCCGTCGGCATCGTCACGGTCGCGGCGCTTGCGTTCATCACTTTTTTCGGGTTCTCGGCCATCGCCGCCAGTGCCGGCGAGATCATCGAACCGCGCAAGACGGTCCCCAGAGCAATCGCTGCAAGCATCGTTACCGTGACGATTCTGTACGCGCTGGTGATCGTCGCGATGACGAACTCGACAGTGCCGCCGGAGGTCGTCGCAGAGGAGGGCGAGACCGCGATGGGGCTGGTCGCCGAGGGGTTTCTCGGACCGCCTGGACAGGCGCTGATCGTCGCCGGCGCGGTGTTCTCGATGGTGTCGGCGTCGAACGCGTCGATCCTGGCGGCGACCGGCATCGGCTCGCTGATGGGCCGGCGCGGGCAGGCGCCCCGGCCGTTCATCCGCATCCATCCCGAGTACGGCACGCCGTTCTGGAGCGTCACGACCGTCACTGCGACGATCGTCACGATGATCGTCTTCTTCATCGTGCTGTTCCCCGCCGAGGGCGCGCCGCTCGGACTCAACCTCGGCCTGACGGCGCTGACAGGGTTCGCAACGCTGAATCTCCTGTTGCCGCTGGCTGTGGTGAACGCCGCGCTGATCGTCCACCGTCGGAAGTTCCCCGACATCGAGCGGGGTTTTCGCGTCCCCGGCGTGCCTGCCGTGCCCATTATCGGCATCCTGGCGAACATCGCGCTGATCTTCAATCTGCCGCCCAAGGGTATCGTCACCGGCATCGTCCTCGTGGTCAGCCTTCTGGGCGCGTACGTCGCGTGGGGCGGTGCGCCGGAGGTCGAGGAACTCCTCCGGGAAGTCGTGACAGCCGAACAGGCCGGAGCCTCGTCACCGCCTGCGAATGAACAGGCGGGCGACGAGGGGTCCCCGGAGGCTGCGGCCGAAGAACCCGCACCCGAACCGTCACCGGACGAGCGCTTCCGCGTTCTCGTCCCGGTCGCGCGGCCAGAGCGAGCCCCGGAGTACCTGCGGCTGGCTGTGAAAGTGGCACGGGGCCGCGACCACGAACCGATCGTGGAGGTGCTCACGGTCACCGAGCTTCCCGATCAGACGCCCCACGAGGTGGTCAGCGAGACCGCCCAGGGTCGCGCCGACCGCATCGCCGACCACCTCGCAACCGTCGACACCGACGTCGAGTACTCCGTCGTGGCCCACACCTCCCGGGACGTCGCGTTCGACATCGTCCAGACTGCCCGGAACGATGAGACGGACCTGATCCTGATGGGGTACCCGGAGGAGCATCCGGCGATCACTGAGGCTGTCGAGTACAAGGCGCCGTGTGACGTCATGTTCGCCGCCGGCACTGCTGCCACCGAGGCACCGGAGATCGAGACGGTCACTGTGGGCGCAGGCGGCGGGCCACACCACCGTGGCTCGCTCTCGCTGGTGCGCGCGCTCGCCGAGCAGGGGGCGCCCGTGCGGATCGTCTCTGTCACGTCGGACGGCGGGGGAACTCCGGAAGATCCATCAGAGACGCTCGCCGCGTTCGAGGGGCTGGCCGTCGAGGTTGTCCAGACGGAAGCGGCGACGATCGCCGACGGACTGGTGCAGACTGCGGCGGAATCGGGGGGCGTACTCGTCATCGGTGCGTCCCGCGACCGTCGCCTCAGCCGGTGGGTGTTCGGCAGCACGCCCGACCGGGTCGTCGACCGCGCCGAACTGTCCGGCGTGCCCGTGCTGGTCTACGCCAGCGCCAGCGGCGTCCCACAGCGCCTCGAGGACTACCTGTTCCCGATCTACCGGTACCTCAGCGGCCTCCGGTCCGGTGATCGCCGGTCGCCGTCGGGGGCCGCCAGCGAGACTGAGTGACGGCCCCGACAGCTGTACAGCCAGACGTGACCCCGGACAGTGCCAGGACAGTCTATCGGCTGTGTCATGGCGCGAACAACGGGATCTGGGACGGCATGGCGTAACTGATAGTGATTGTTGTGATTATTTTCGGAGTCGCATCGCATTCTCGGGAGTTTCACGGGCTGACACCGGAGTCTGATGGGTCGACAGCGGTAAAGACTAGCGGTAAAGACTCACAACAATCACTATGAGGGCTGTATGGCCGCCTGCCGACGTGTCGTGACACCGCCGGGGATCATGGTATCGTTTCGTGCGGCTTGCAACAGCAGCGATCACCCTTTTCCACGCCAGTGCCTGACACACAGACTGGAACAGTATGGCACGAGACACCGACCGAGAGCAGACCGGCGAGGACCGACCGCCGGCCGACGGGCGGGGGCGTCGTCCCGAGGGCGGCGTCTGGTTTACCTCGACGATTCTCCAGACCCTGGTAGCGATCATCGGTCTGATCGGCGTGCTGTTCGCGCTGAGCATGGCGCTGGGCGTCGACCTGCTCGGTATGCTGGCCGATGCGCTGTCCACCCAGACCGGCCAGTGGCTGACCGTCGCCTTCGTCGTCCTCATGGTGACCACTGCGGCCGTGCGAGCACTCAGCTACGCGCGAGCACCGCCCTGAGGAGGTCCCGTCGGCCAGCCCCCCTCACTACACGGAATCGTCGCTCCGGTCGCCGCTGCACGTCGTCGCCAGGCGCTCCAGCAGCCACCGGCTCACGGGCTCCGAGCCGTCCGCCCGTCGCCGCTCCCCCTGGGCGCGGAGCAGGCAGTGCTCGTCGGCGTCCCCGAAAAAGAGCGGCCCGTCCCCGTCGGTCACCGACAGCGCCGTCGATCCGGTCGTCCGGTTGCCGGCACGATCCACCGCTGTCACAGTGACCTCGGTCTCGCCGAGCAGTCCGAACCGGTGTGTCACCTGCGGCCCGATCGCCTGTACGCCGCCGTTCCCGAACCGCCAGAGGTAGATGGCGTCGGGGTCGGGGTCGACCACGGCGAGTCCGACCGGTTCGGCGACCGGCACCGTCCCCGGGACGACGGTGGGTTCGGCCGGCGGCTCCGTCCCGACGACGGCCCGCGTGCCGCTGCGCCCCGTCGCGAGGGGCTTTTCGCTCCCGTCGCGGTAGGTGACGGTTCCGGTGACGCGCAGCCGCGTCGCTGCCGTGCCGACGGGGTCGAGTGAGATGGCGACCGGCGGGGCCTCGGCGAGCGAACCGGGCGCCCGTCCCGGGGGGTACTCGACGCTGACCGAGAGCGTGCGGCTCCGCCGCTGTCGTCGCACGGTCCCGAGTTCGTACTCCGAGTCGCTGGCGACGACGTCGACCTCCCCCAACCGGACGGCGTCCGGCGCAGTGGCCGTCACGGTCAGGTCCAGCGCGTCGACGGCGGCGTCCCGCGTCGCCACGGCGATGTCGATCCCGAACCGGTCCTCGGGCCCCGACGGCGTCACCTCCGCCGGAACCGACTGCAGGCGCGGCCGTGGCGCGTCCGGTCCGGGGTAGAACGCCTCGACGTCGTCGGACACCCTGATCTCGCGGGGCTCGCTGATCCGCTCGTCGAGCCAGCCGTCGAGGCGTGCGCTGGCCGTCTCTGCGACCAGGTCCGTGAACGTCCTGTGGTCGATCGTCGGCGACTGGGCGACAGCGTGCTCGTGTGCGTTCAGCGTCGCCAGCACGTCACCCAGGTCGACGGCCCCGTCACGGAGTTCCCGGAGTTCCCGGTCGAGCAGGAGACACACCGCAGCACCCTTGTCGTAGACGACCTCGGAGCGCCGGCTCCCCCCGATCGGTTCGCGCACGCTGCGCCCGTCGAGCGGGGACAGCGGCGTCAGCCCGTACCGGTAGCCGACGCGGTGTTCGTAGAACGTCGCGACCCCCTCGAGCAGCCACCGGTATTCCCGGGCGACGAAGTAGTCCTGCTGGGTGTGGACGAACTCGTGGGCGATCGAGGCCGGCGACCGCTGGTCGAACGCGAAGTGCGGGCGCGCGGTCCTCGCAGTCGCCCCGCGCTTGGCGATACCGTGCGAGCCCTCCAGCGACGGCGCGGCGTAGCCGATCGTCGGGAACGGCTCGTCCAGCCCCAGCAATCCCGTCGTCGTTTCCAGAACGTCGAAATACAGCGTCGCCGGCGGCGCGGCGGGCCCGCTCCAGCGGCCCGGCCTGACGTACGTCGCCGAGACGCCGCCGATCGATCGCGCCGTCGTCTCGCACGGGCCGACGTAGGACTGCCCCGGCAGGTCGGGGTGGCCGTACCCGCCGCGGGGGAAGGTGAACGACCGCGTCGGCGTCCCGTTCCGTCGCTCGAGCACCAGTTCCGCTTTCCTGGCGAACCCCCAGCGGTCGTCGGCGGCCCAGCCGAACGTCGGCGACGCCGTGTAGGTGATCGCCGGGTGGTCGCTGCCGTCCCAGCGGAGCCCGCCGCTGACGGGGTCGAACCCCCGGTGGGCGATCACTGTCCCGTCGGCCGGCCGGTCGTACGTCAGTGACTCGGTGCCCGGACCCGGCTCGACTGACAGCTGTACCCACACCTCGTCGGGGTCGCCGGGGACCGCGTCGACGGCGTACGCTTCGTGTGCGACCGGCTCGGCCGGTGCCGACTCCCCGGTCGCCGTGCCGGTCCAGCCGCGGGCCGGCAACAGCGCTGCAGCGCCCCCCAGGACGCTCGCCAGAAACGACCGACGGTCCGGCTCGATCCCCGTCATCTGTGCGTTGGTTCGGCTCCCCTGCCTGTGCGGGAGAATCGGGGGCCGAGACTCAAATACTTTCCCGGGACAGCCGTCGCATATACACCCGGATCGGGGCGGCTGCGGGCGTGGTTGCTCGGCCAGAAACAGACCGACATGGTTAATTGTGAACCGGCAAGCAGATAGCACATGGATCCACGAGTCCGCGAGCACGCAGAGATCATCGTCGATCACTCCACAGCGGTACAGCCGGACGACGAAGTGGTCATCCGCGGCCACCCGGTCGCGGAGGATCTGATGGTTGCTATCGCGGAGCTGTGCGGCGAGCGAGGCGCGAACATCTCCGTGCGCGCGTCGAGTTCGCGCGTCGACCGCGCCTACCGGAAAGCGATCGATGCCGAGGACATCAGCATCTCGGAGGTCTCGCTGGCGGGCGTCAAAGAGGCCGACGTCGCCATCGGCATCCGGGCCGACGCGAACACGTTCGAGACCAGCGACGTCGACCCGGAGAAAAACAGTGTCATGGCAAAGGTGAACAAGGAGATCCAGGACATCATGATGGACAAGCGCTGGGTCACGACGCAGTACCCCGCACCGGCGAACGCCCAGGACGCCGAGATGAGCACCGACGCCTACGAGAACTTCGTCTGGGACGCGATCATCAAAGACTGGGACGCGGTCCGCGAGCACCAACAGCAGCTGGTCGAGATTCTCGACCCCGGGGACGAGGTCCACATCGTCTCCGGCGACAGCACCGACATCCGGATGTCGATCGACGGCAACCCGACCCAGAACGACTACGCCGAGCACAACCTGCCCGGCGGCGAGGTGTTCACGGCGCCGCTCCCGGACAGCGTCGAGGGCGAGGTGCTGTTCGACAAGCCGCTGATGGCCCAGGGCCGGGAGGTCCAGGACGTGTCCCTCCGGTTCGAGGACGGCGAGGTCGTCGAGCACGCCGCCGCCAAGAACGAGGAGGTGCTGACGGCCGTGCTGAACACCGACGAGGGCGCCAAGCGCCTCGGCGAACTCGGCATCGGGATGAACCGCGACATCGACCAGTTCACCTACAACATGCTGTTCGACGAGAAGATGGGCGACACCGTCCATATGGCGCTGGGCCGGGCCTACGACGACACCGTCGGCGAGGACAACGAGGGCAACGACAGCGCGATGCACATGGACATGATCGTCGACATGAGCGAGGACTCCTCCATCGAGGTCGACGGCGAGACCGTCCAGCGGGACGGCACGTTCGTGTTCGAGGACGGGTTCGAGGCGTAGCTGGCCGGCGGACACCCGCGGTGGCGGCGAGTGCTGGCAGTTTCAGATCGGATAATCCGACCCGAATTCATAAGGGACGGAACGTCGTGTTGGGCGTATGGCAAGCCAGATCCGGGTCCTCCACGTCGACGACGACCCGGAGTTCGCCGCCACTGTCTCGGCGTTGCTGGAACACCAGGCGACCCGGGTCTCCGTGACGACGCTGACCGACCCACGCGGGTGGCGGGACGCGCTCGACGACCAGCCGATCGACTGCGTCCTCTCCGACTACGAGATGCCCGGATTGAACGGGATCGGACTGCTGAAGGCGGTCCGCGAGGAGCATCCAGAGCTCCCCTTTATCCTGTTCACCGGGAAAGGCAGCGAGGCGGTGGCCAGCGACGCCATCTCGGCGGGCGTGACCGACTACCTCCAGAAAGGGACCGAGCCGGAGCTGTTCGAGCTGCTGGTCAACCGCATCGAACACGCCGTCGAGCAGCACCGGATCGCACGGAAGCTGGACCGGCAGTCGGAGCTGTTCAGCAAGACCCAGGAGCTCGCGGACGTGGGCGCCTGGGAGTGGTACCCCGAGCGGGAGGAGGGGTTCTACACCGAACAGGTGTACGAGATTTACGGCGTCGAGGACCGGACGGGGGGGATGCCGGACGCGGACATCGACCGGTTCTACCACCCCGACGACCGGGAGACGATCCGGGCGGCGCTCCGGGACGCGGTCGAGACCGGCGAGCCGTACGACCTTGAAGTGCGCGTCGTCGACGCAGATGGGGTCGAGAAGTGGGTGCGGACGCGGGGCGACCCCACGGTCGAGGACGGCACCTGCGTCCGCATCAGCGGGACGATCCGCGACGTCACCGAGCGCAAGGAGCGCGAGGAGGAGCTCATCCGGCAGGTCGACCGCCTGGAGGAGTTCACCGGCGTCGTCAGCCACGACCTCCGGAACCCGCTGAACGTGGCCCAGGGCCGGCTCGACCTCGCCGCCGAGGAGTGCGAGAGCCCGCACCTGGAGACGGCGGTCGACGCGCTGGACCGGATGGAGGCGATCATCGAGGACACCCTGCTGCTCGCCCGCCAGGGCCGGACGGTCGACACGACGGAACCGGTCGCAGTCGAGTCGCTCGTTGACGACTGCTGGGACGTCGTCGAGTCGGACGACGCCCGGCTGGAGATCCGTGACGAGTTCACGGTCCAGGGCGACCGCGGCCGCCTGTCGCAGATCTTCGAGAACCTGTTTCGCAACGCGGTCGAACACGCGACGGGCCCCTCGTCGGACGGTCCCGGGCGATCCCGCGCGTACAGTGCCACCAGCAGGTACCCTCACGCCGTGCCGACCGAACCCCCGCGGCAGCCCGATGACCGCGTCACGATCCGCGTCGGCAAGGTCAACGCGATGTACATCACGACGCGGGGCGTCCCCGAGGAGACGTTCACGTTCTACGTCGAGGACGACGGCCCGGGCATCCCGCCGGACCGTCGGGACGCGGTGTTCGAACCCGGAGAGTCCTCCAACCGGGACGGGACCGGGTTCGGGCTCCCGATCGTCAAGCGGATCGCCGAGGCGCACGGGTGGGAGGTCGAGCTCACCGAGAGCACCGACGGCGGTGCCCGTTTCGAGTTCGCCAACGTCCGGTGATCCCGGCCGGTACTGGGTCAGTTGGCCGTGCTGTCCGGGTCCGCCTCGTGGGGATGTAAAGCGATACGGTCGTCGCTCTGAACGGTGACCTCGTACCCGCGGTAATGGCAGTTTGTTGGCGTTGTCGGGATGACTCGACCGGGCTCGACCGATCAGAACCGCGGGCGGAACATGGTGAGGTTGTCCGTGTCCTCATCGTCCTCATCGTCCTCGCCGGCCTCTTCGGCCGCTTCGCCGGCGTCGTCGTCCGCCGTCGCGCCGAACCACGACTCCTCGAACACGGGCTCCTCGTCGTCGGGGATCTCGCCGGCTTCGAGACCACGGATGAGCACGGCCGTCAGGTCGCGGTACGCCTGTGCCGCCGGGCTCTCCTCGGCGTTCGAGACGAGTGGCTCTTCCGTGGCCGCGTCGGCGTCCTCGGGGACAACGCCGAGCAGCGGCGCGTCGATTTCCCCGTGATCGACCTCGACCTGTTCGGGGTCGGTCACGCGCGTGAGCATGAGCCCCAGCACGTTGCCGTCGACGCGGTCCGCGAAGTCGGCGGTCCGGACCGCGTCGGTCAGCGCCACCCTGTCAGCCGTCGAGACCAGCAGCGTACCGTCGGCGAGTCCGACCGGCACTGCCATCTCGTGGCTGATCTTGGGGCTGGTGTCGACCAGTACGACGTCGAAGCTCTCCTGGAGCGTCTCGATGACGCCCCGCAGGTTCGCCGGGTCGGCGTTGGCGTACGCTTCGAGGTCGCCGTCCCCGGCGATCACGCTCAGCCTGTGCTCGGTGTCGGTCAGCGCGTCCGAGACCGCCGCGTTCCCGCCGAGCACGTCGTGGAGCGTCTCGTCGCTCTCGACCGCGAGCATCTTGCCGACGTTGGTCATTCCGAGGTCGGCGTCGACCAGCACGGTGTCGTAGCCACCCTCCTCGAAGACGATCCCGAGGTTGATCGCTGTGGTCGTCCGTCCGACTCCGCCCTTGCCTCCTGCAATGGTACAAACGTAAGCGCCCATGCTCCTGTCGTGTACAACCTACGGGTCTCTCTACATTAACCCACCTCTCCGTTATCAGTTACGTTAACTGGACGGAAAAACCGACGACGAGCGCCAGTAGCCAGTCACAACAAGCAGTATCAGTGTGCGTCGTCGTGAGGGTTCAGCGTCGTCCCGTAGTTCTCTGCGTGGTCGGTGTAGTCGATGAACCGCGGGGCGTCCGGGTCGAACGGGCGCTCCAGCGACTCGAACGCCTTTTTCTTGTCCCAGCTCTGCAGGCCGCCGACCGCGCCGCGGTCCTCCAGGTCGTGGTAGTCCAGGTCCGGCTCCGTCAGCTTCCAGGCGTCCAGGCCCTGCTCCGTCCGGACGATGACGCTGGAGTACTCGTCGCTGGACCCGACCGAGCCCACCGTCAGGTCGGCACAGTAGCCGGTGAAGTCCGCACACTCGTCACAGCCCTTGAGGGCGGCGCCGTGGAAGTTCGCGATGTCCTCCTCCAGGATGAGCTCGTAGTCGCGGTCGTAGACGATCATCTTCCCGTCGAGCACGTCCATCTTGCCGATCTCCTCGGGCGCGATGCCGCGTTTCTCCTCGAGCTGCTCGCCCATGAGCCGCTCGTAGTTGAAGTTCTTCGTGCACATCAGCGCGATCGTGTAGTCGACCGCGCGCACGCCCGCCTCCTGGCTGCCGTACTCCCAGTCGAACTCCTGCAGCGCGCGGATCCCTTCGATCTCGCAGGGCGTCCCCACCAAGGCGAGGCTGATCTCCTCGGGCGGCTTGTCCGGGAGCTTCTCGGCCCACCGGTCGAGGTCGAGGTTGCCCAGCGCCATCGTCTGGTTGTAGATGCTGCCGGCGTTGTCGACCAGTTCCTGCCGCGAGGTGGCCAGGAAGCTCTCGGCCTTCCAGGGCTCGTCGTCGGACTCGGTGGCGATCAGCGCGCCGTCGATCTCGCCCGCCTCGAGCAGGTGGATCAGGACGCTCGTCACGAGGCCGCCGTCCTGGGCGTGCTCCTGCCACTCGTCGGTGACCCGCGCGGAGAACTCCGTGATCGGGTCGCCGGCGCCCTTGACGTTGTCCTCGCCGCCGGTGAGCTTCCACTGGCGCTCGTAGCGCAGCCCGCCGCGGGGACAGAAGTCCCAGCACAGCGAACAGCCGGTGCACATCTTGACGAGCTCCGGCAGCCCGTCGTCGCCGACGCCGATGGAGTCGGAGGGGCAGGAACTCACACACGTGCCACACTGGATACACCGGCCGTCGTCGATGACGGCCTCGTCGAGCTCCATGAACCACGTCTTCTCGTCGGGCGTCTCGATGTCGTTCATCTTCTCGCGGATCTCGTAGCTCGGCGTCTCCAGGTCGACGCCCTCGGGCACCTGCACCCGCTCGTCCGGCGCCGTCTCGTCGAGATCCTGGCTCGCGCCGCTGGCCGGCTCGGTGAACGACAGCCCCGTCAGGTTGCCGTCGGCGTCGACGTTGGCCGGCGTCGTCCCGCCGTCCGCGACCGCGGTCCCGTCTCCCGCCGGTCCGACCTCCCCCGCGGCGGCACCCGCGTCGGGACCCGGCGGCACCGGCCCCGATTCGTCGACGGGCCCGACTTCGTCCGCGGGGATCACGCCCGACTCGGTCGCCGGGCGGTCGATCCGGACGCCGTCGGCACGGGGCGTGCCGTCGCGCTCCAACAGTCGCCCACTGGTGTCGGGGATGCCCGGCAGCGGCTCCTCGCCGGCGGTCTCGTCGTCGCCGTTCCCGTCGGCAGCGCCGCGCTCCTCAGTCATCGATGGCGACACCCCCCGAGACCGGTTCGTCCGCCTGCTGCATGATCGTCCGGAGGCGGTCGTTGTCGACGCGGCGCGTCCACTCGTAGAACCGCTCGCCGTCAGAGCTCTGCTCTGAGGAGCCTCCGCTCGCGCCGCTCGCGGAGACGCCGTCGGACCGTTCGGCGGCGTAGGCGTCGAACAGTTCCTCGAGCGCCGGGATCACGGCGCCGGCGGGGACGGCCGTCTCGACCCAGTCGAGAAACTCGTTGTCGCTCCCGAGGCTGCCGCCGAGGCCGAAGTCCATCCCTTCGACGAGGTCGTCGTACTCGCCGTCTCGCGGCTCGTCGCCGTTCGACTGGTCCACGGAGCGTGGCTCCGCGCCGTCGGCGTCGACCGCGACCGTCTCGCCGCGGAAGCCGATGTCGGCGATCTGCGGCTGGGCACACGACGCCGAACAGCCGGACATGTGCATCCGGACCACCTCGAGGTCGTCGGGCGTGTCGATCCGCTCGTCCAGTTCGCGCGACCAGCGCTTGACCCGCTTTTTCGTCTCGATGATGCCGTAGTTGCAGAACTCCGAGCCGGTACAGCCGACCGCGCCGCGCTCGAACGGCCCCGGGTCGACCGGGTACTCCTTGGCGAACGGCTCCGCAAGCAGGTCCGCGACGTTCTCCTCGGGGACGTGCGTGATGAGGAAGTTCTGGTCGGTCGCGAGCCGGACGGTCGACTCCTCGGTGCCGTACTCCCTGGCGGCTTCCGCCGCCTGCACGAACTCGTCGCCGCCCATCCGGCCGGTGACGACGTTGAACCCGACGTACTGGAGGCCGTCCTCGCGCTGGTCGTGGACGCCGACGTGGTCGCCGGTGTACCCCTCAGTGAGGTCCTCGCCGCGCGTCGGGAGGTCGACCGTGCAGCGCTCGCGGACCGCTTCCTCGAACGCGTCGGTCCCCATCTGCTCGACGAGGTAGCGCATCCGGCAGACGCCGCGGTTGTTCCTGTCGCCGAGTTCCTTGAACGTCTGGGCGACCGCGCGGGAGAACTCCACGGCGTCGCCCGGTGGGACGAAGGCGTCCATCGGCGTCGCCATCCGCGGGCCGTCCGAGAGCCCGCCGCCGACCTTGACGTGGAAGCCGTACTGGTACGTGCCGGTCGTCTCGCCGGGCTCCCCGTCGCCCCCGCTGCGTTCCACGCGCTTGCGTGCGGGTGTGAGGCCCACGTCGTTGATCTGGGACTGGCCGCAGTCGTGTTTGCAGCCCGTGATGGTCATCTTGAACTTCCGCGGGAGGTTGGCGTACTCGCGGTTGTTCGTGAAGTACTCGGAGACGGCGTCGATCACCGGCTGTGCGTCAAACGCCTCGTGGTCGGAAAGGCCCGCGGCGGGACAGCCCAGCACGTTCCGGGCCGAGTCGCCACAGCCCTGGATCGTCGTCAGGCCCACCTCGTCGTAGCGCCGCCAGATTTCGGGGACGTCCTCGACCTCGATCCAGTGCATCTGGACGTCCTGGCGGGTGGTGATGTCGAGGAAGGCGTCGCCCCAGAGTTCGTTCTGCTCGCTGCCGCCGAACTCCTCGGGCGCGGTGGCGAACTCCTCGGCGACCTCGCCGATCACCTCGGCCTGCTTGGGGGTGAGGCGGCCGCCCGGCACCTTCGTCCGCAGCATGAAGTAGCCATCCTGGACCCCGTGGGCGTATATCCCGGCCCACTTCAGCCGCTCCCACTCGCCGTCGCCACCTTCGGCTTCGATCTCTTCGAACGACAGTCCTTCCTCGGCGTACCGCTTGACGTCCTCGACGACGTCGAGCGGGTGTTTTCGTTGTTTCCATATTTCGACCGTGTTCATTCTGGGAACTCCGTCGCCGCACTCGTCGCGACTGCGGCTTGTCCCCACGTCCGTCCCTCCCCTCAATGTAGCTCTCCATTGCGGACAAAACGGACGCCACTGGCCGATACTGTCAAGTGTTGCCGCTCTCGCGGAGCGACCAGACGCCGGACCGGCGGCGCAGTATAAAAAAGACGTGTGAGGCCGGAAAAATTTGCCACTCCGTCCCAAATTCCGTCCGTGGTAGCGGCAAGTACCTCTGCCAGGCGGGAGGGCCGGTAGCGTTCGCCCGCTCGGCGAGGTTGATACCGGTGCAGGGTGAACGGGAAGACATGCCTGCCAGTACGCTCTGTAGTCGAGGGTCGATCCTCCGGAGAGACGACACCTCGTCTGCGCCGAGGAGGAGACCGATTACCGACAGTGCCGGACTTGTACGTGGGGGCGATCACTGACGATGGCCGAAGAGCAGTCCCAACACTCGCCCGACGAGGAGAACCCCCCGGAAGACGCAGCGGAGAGCGACGAGACCGAGGTCGCCACAGAGTGCGTCGACGCCGAGGCGGTCGACGACGAGCACCTCGAGGAGCTCCCGGACGGCAGCGGCTGCGTCGAGGTCTGGGAGCGCCTGGCCGAACGCCGGGGTGACGGGGAGTGACGCCGTCGGACGGGGACCCCACCGCGGCGGACACCGGGAAGGTGTACCTCGTCGGCGCCGGGCCGGGCGATCCGGACCTGCTGACGGTCCGGGCGCGCCGCGTGCTCGACGGCGCAGACGTCGTCATGTACGATTCGCTGGTCGACGAGCGCGTCATCGACAGCCTGCCGGAAGCGACCCGGCCCGTCGATGTCGGCAAGAAACCCGGGCCGGACGGCGAACGGACGACGCAGGCCGACATCGAGCGGACGATGGTCGCACACGCCCGCGACGGGAAGACCGTGGCGCGGCTGAAGGGCGGCGACCCCGGCGTGTTCGGGCGCGGCGGCGAGGAGGCCGAACACCTCGCGGCCGAGGACGTGCCGTTCGAGGTCGTCCCCGGCGTCACCAGCGCCGTCGCCGCACCAGGTGTGATCGGCATCCCGATCACCCACCGCGAACACGCCTCCGCCGTGACCGTCATCACCGGCCACGAGGATCCCACAAAAGACGAGAGCGCGCTCGACTGGCGGGC
>PXRK01000077.1 GCA_003021015.1 Halobacteriales archaeon QS_4_66_20
CAGCGGGAACGACTCCTCGTGGTTCTGCCTCGGGTGGCCGTAGTCGTCTTCGTCGTAGTACCGTTCGAGCGCGTCTGTCGCTTTGTCAAAGAGTCGTTGCGTGGTGTTTTGGACGTGGTTTGACCGTTCAACTACTGTGTCTTCGATAGTTTCCCAATCGTGTCCTTCATCGTCTAAGCGGAAGATTTCGTTGACGACACGACGGGCTTCGAGTTGTCCACTATCTAGCAGTTGCTGACTGCCCTCTTGGATGTTTAATTGGAACACCAGAGTGCTGGTCAGCGGTTTCTGCACATATTCTACTTAGAAATAGTGGTTTGTAAATGTTTGTTTTTGTGGTAAGTCAGGTGCGGTGACGGGCTTCACCCTCGGGGTCAAGTCGTTCGAGAATCGCAGATTCTCGTGATCACGGAAATCTCCGATTTCCGGACGACCCCGAGGCACTCGCCCTGTTCCGCCTGTAGACGAACGAAGCGGACGCGGAGCGAACCGTCGACGCGCTCGAAACCCGACTCGACCCCGCCGAAAGAAATCCGGTTCTACGCCCCGGCGGCTTCGAACGCTTTTTCGATGTCCTCGGCCTGGGTGACGCCGACGAACCGCTCGATGACGCCGTCGTCGTTTTCGACGATCAGCGTCGGCAGCGAGCGTACCTGGTACTCGTTTGCGATCTCCTGCTTTTCGTCGACGTCGATCTTCTCGAACTCGACGTCCGTCCACTGTTCTTCGAGCTCTTCGAGGATCGGGTCCTGGGTCTTGCACGGCCCACACCAGTCGGCGTAGAAGTCCTTGAGCGTGACAGTCATGCCTTCGCCAACTGTAGTCCGTTAATCCGGATAAGCGTTTTTGTCCCGCGCAATCCTGCCGTGCTGGCGAATCACCGGTAGGCACTGCTGAAGCTTCTGGCTCTGGGAGGAGGGCTGTGTCGATCACACTATCTGATACTGATTGTTGCGATCATTGAGGTCCCAAAAGCTAATATGCGTTACACACCTCAGTTCTCGGTACATGCAGGTATCGACAGAGCTCAAGAGGCTCGTAACAGAGGAGATTTCCTGTGGCTGTAACGAAAGTGAATTAGATGAATGTCGTAAAGCGGATCTTGAAAAGCGGTTGTCTACCTTGGAGTCCTACCGTGATGAAGCCGAGGACCGAGTCGATCCTGCAGATATACGCACAATGTCGAAGCTGGGTGACGAAACGCGGTTCACTATCCTCCGGGTATTAGAGACCGCAGATTCGGAACTCTGTTTTTGTGAACTCACCCCGCTTCTCAGTCTGAGTCAGAGCGCCGTCAGTCACGCACTCGCTGATTTACGGGATGTCGGACTGGTCCAGCGACGCAAAGATGGTCGATGGCGATACTATCAGCTGACGGACCGCGCGGAGGCTATTTTGGACGCGCTTGATGGAACTCGGTAGTCGGTAAGCGCGCAGATAACAGGCGAACAAACCCGGAATACCCCGTTTTCCCGACCTCAGTACCGTTTTCGTACCACTAAATAGACATAAAAACACTAAGTTTTATACTTGCACATTTGTACATATGGGACAGAGTCCACCATGCCAGATGATGACATAGACAAAGCCCGTCGCCGTTTCCTGCAAACGACAGGCGCAGGAGCGACCCTGGTACTAGCTGGGTGCAGCGCGTTTGATTCAGATTCGGAGGAGACACCGACCGAGACGCCGGACCCAACCCCGACCGAAACGCAAGAAGAAACCAACCCCTCAGAATCGGAGACCGAAGACCCGCCCGAGTCACCGAGCGGGCAAGTCGAGCAACTCGATGCGTATCCGCGGGTCAAAATCGCGTCCGTTTCCGAGCTGAGTACCGGTGACGTAGTTGAGTTCAAGTACCCGCTGCAGGAACAGTCGAATTTCCTGACCCGCCTCGGCGAGCAGGCCTGGGACGGGGTCGGACCGGACGGAGACATCGTCGCATTCAACGCGCTGTGTACACACGCCGGATGTAACGTCGCTGGTAGCGTCGAGCCCGAAGACAGTCGTGCAGGGCCCTGTCCCTGTCACTACACGTCGTTCGACCTCTCCAAAGGTGGGCTCGTCAATATGGGGCAAGCAACGTCCGATCTCCCACAGATCGAACTAGAGGTCGATGGGGGCGATATCTACGCCACCTACGTCGAGGGCCTGGTGTGGGGGTATCACAACAACCTGCGGACTGGCACGCCAATAGAGGCGGCACAATCAGACTAATCCATGTCACACCATACCGACGTTCCGATACCACCGACGAGCGCGGAGAGACATTCAACAGCCTGCCGATACTGCATCGTTGGCTGTGGGTACGAGGTCTTCAAGTGGCCGGTCGGCGAGGAGGGCGGTCCGAGCGCCGACGAAAATGCCTTCGGTATCGATTTCCCGGCGCAAGCACTCGGGGGCAACGGCATCACGACCGAGATGCACACCGTCATCGAGGAAAACGGCGAAGAGTACAACGTCATCGTCAAACCTGACGACGACAACCCCGTCAACAATCAGTGGTCGAGCGGGGACCACTCGGTGCGGGGCGGCTCGATAGCGCAGACGCTGTACAGTCCGGAGAACGATACGGAGGACCGACTCAAGTACCCGCAGATCCGGATCGGCGGCACGCTCCAGCCAGTCGACTGGGAGACAGCGATCGAGGCTGTCGCCAGGGCGAACGAGTTGGCGATGGACCGGAACGGGCCGAACGGTGTCGGCCAGAAGCTCTACTTCTATCAGTTCGTCGAGAACACGTACGCTGGGACGAAGCTCCATTTCGACGTCATCGGATCGCCGAACTGGGGCGGTCACAACCGGCCGGCCCTGACTCCCGAGAATCCGGGCATGCGAAACGCCGGGCTCTGGCAGTTCGCCTACGACTACGAGGACACGCAGAAGGCCGACAACGTCGTGATGGTCGGTGCAGAGTTCTACGAGAACAAGTCGATCATTTTCCAGGAACACATCCAACTCGGCGTACAGGACGGGGCGACGCCGGTGCACATCGACCCGCGGCAAACCTTCACCTCGAACTATGCACAGAACAACGACGGGATGCACCTCCAGTTGGAGGTCGGGACTGACGCAGTTCTGCTCAGTTCCGTCGCACGCCACATCCTCGAGCAAGGGTGGGAAAACACCGAATTCATCGAACAGTGGACGATGCGCGAGCGGTCGACTATCGACGACGAGGGCTGGTACCAGAAGGAATTCGGACAGACGTTCGAGGAGTACCAGGAGGCAATACTGGACGAGCCCCGATATAAACCGGAGAACGCCGCCGAAATTACGGGCATTCCGGCCGAGGACATCCGGTCGTTTGCGGAACTCATTGGGAAACCCGACGAGAACGGAGAACGCCCGAACACCGTGTTCCTCTGGGAGAAAGGGTTGATCTGGGGCTTCTCCCACGAGAACTCCGCGGCGCTCGGGAACCTCGTGCTGTTGACCGGCAGCGTGGGGCGGCCGGGAGCGGGCCTGAGCCGGGGCGGCGGCCATCAGGAAGGCTTCTGGATGGGCGGGCCGGCCGGCGAGGCCATCGGCGAGCATTCCACGCAAACGTTCACCACTTCTGACGGTGAGGAAGTCACAATCGCCCCGGACACCGACGAACGCGTCCGGAACGGGGAAATCCTCCACTGGCACGTCATCGGGTGTGATCCGGTCCGTGGCTCGTACAACACGCAGCAACTCAGAAACGCAGTCCGTGAGCGGACGAGCGGGCCACAGCCACAATCCGCGGAGGTCGAGGAGATCGCCAGGGCGTGGGCCGAACGGATGGACCAGGGCGGCATGGTCCTGACCAACCAGGAAATCTACCCGCGGACGACGACCGAGTTCGCGGACATCGTCCTGCCGGCGACGACGTGGGGCGAAGAGTCGGACTACCACCGCTGGAACGGCGAACGTCGGCTCAGACAGTACTCCGGCTTCATGGAGGGTCCCGGTGAGGCCAAGCCCGACTGGGAAATCTTCTCCCTTATCGGCCAGGAGATGGGCGCGACCGACATGGACTGGGGCAGTGCCGAAGAAATCTTCGAAGAGATTGCCAGTGAAGCTGACCACGGCGTACACGCGATAAAGGCCATCCACGACAAGGCCCAAGAGGAAGGCAAAACGACAGCGGAGAAAGTCAGCGAGATGGACACGACGGGCATTCAGTTGCCTGCACGGTTGGAAGACGGCGAACTCGTCGGGACGGACCGCGTCCACCAGCCTGAGGAGAAGGTGCCAGGCAGCGGCCGCTTTTTCACCAGCACTGGCGACGCCATCTTCATGCAGGTGGACTGGAACCGAGTCGAAGATGTCTTCGAGGAGCTCAAACCCGATCCATCGAACAACGAGATCTGGGTTACCAACGGGCGGGTCAACCGCCTCTGGCAAAATCTGTACAGTCACACGCGGGACCCACAGATCATCAAGCGGTTCAAGCAGAATTTCATCGAGTTGAACCCTGCTGATGCTGATCGCATCGGCGTCGAAGCAGGCGACCTCGTCGAGATCCGGAACGACGACGTGTACAACATGTACGGCGAGAACACGGAAGGCAGCTTCACCGCCATCGCGTACGTCACTGAAGACCCGCCGCAGGGCCAGATCGTTCCGGAGGGGACAGCGTTCACGTACTGGCTCTATCCCGGCCAGGTTGCCAACGACATTGCTCCGGCATACCTCGATCCGGCGAATCCGAACCCATCGTACAAGCTCGCTGCCGGAGAAGTCGTCCGTCTCGGTGAGTCCGAACTCAAAGAGGAGATGAGCTTCCAGGCGCGGAACATCGCGCCGGAGTAACGGTAAACCTATGCAAGATACGTCCATGACCGCAGATTCAGCGTTTGAGGATGGCGACTTCGTCCGTGTAGCCTACACTGCGCGCGCCGGCGAGAGCGGTCGTGTAATCGACACGACAGATCCGGATGTCGCCGGGGATGCAGCTATCGATGGTGTCGAAGCGACCGGACCAGTGCCGGTGGTGCTCGGCGAAGGCCACCTGTTCGACCCGGTCGAGGCGACGCTCAAAGAAACCGAAGTCGGTGAAAAAATACGAGTTACCGTCGAGCCCGAGAACGCCTTCGGTGAGGGTGACCCCACGGACCACACGACTGTCGATCTTGATAGTATTCCAGACGACCGGCGCGAGCACGGCGCGCAACTCACCCACGACGGACGGACCGGGTTTATCGAGTCACTGGACGACGAGAGTGCAACAATCAACTTCAATCATCCGCTCGCCGGCATGGCGATCGAGTATGAACTCACAGTTCGAGAGCGCATAGACGCTCCGCTGGAACGAGCTCGTGCAGTAGCGGAACTGTACGGCCTCGCAACAGACGTCGAGCCCTCGTTTGAGTCCCCCGACTCAGAGGATCTACAACTCACGGTGGACGATCCGACAGAGGAAACCTGGGAACGAGAGAAACACCGGGCGATCCGTGACCTGCAGGAGCTACTCACTATCGAGTCGATCACTGTGATCGAACGGTACGGTGACACATCATGACTGCAGTCCCGCCAGCTATACAAACAGACGTGACTCCGGACAGTGCCAGGACAGTCTATCGGCTGTGTCATGCCCCGAAAACGGGAGTTGGGACGGCACGGCGTGAGTAAATCACGTCTGGCTGTATAGCAACGGGCAACGGTCAGAATCGAAGACGAGCCAGTTGTACTGCCCGGTCGGTCCGATACAGGGGCTAATCAGAGCGCGACGGCCTGCGTGTACAGCCCCTGGAGGAGGTTTGGGAAAAAGAAGATGACCAGCAGCCCCCGAAACTCCCGCCGCCGGTCGCAAACTCGGCCGGGACCGTGGAGATTTAACCGCTGGCGGGAAAGTCACCACCATGTCCGAGGAGTTTCTCCTGCTGAACCCGGGGCCGGTGCCGGTCACCGACCGCGTCCGGCGGGCGATGGACGAGCCGATGATCTCCCACCGCTCCGCCGAGTTCGAGGCGATCTACGAGCGGGCACAGGACGCGCTCGAGTACGTCTTCCGCGAGTCGACGCTGGACGGCCGCGTCACGAACGACGACGGCATGGCGCTGATCCTCAACGGCACCGCCACGATGGGGATGGAGGCGGCCGTCGCCAACCTCGCTGACGACGACAGCGAGGTGGTGGCGCTGGTCAACGGGAAGTTCGGCCGCCGCTTCGCCCGGATCGCCGACCGACACGCGCAGTGCACGCGCGTGGGGGTCCAGTGGGGGGAGTCGTTCGACCTCGGGGTCGTCGCCAACACGATCACCGACGAGACCGACCTCGTGACGATGGTCCACAACGAGACGTCGACGGGGCTGTTGAACCCCGTCGCCGGCGTCGGCGCCATCGCCGCCGAGCACGACGCCCGCTTCATCGTCGACGGCGTTACCTCGATCGGCGGCGACGTGTTCTGCATCGACGACTGGCACGTCGACATCGCAATCACCGACGCCCAAAAGGCACTGGCTGCTCCGCCGGGCACCTCCGCGATGTACGTCACCGGGGATGTCGAATCCGCCATCGGCGGCGACGACGCCCCGTTCTACGAGGATCTGGACTGGCACCTGCGGAAAGCCGAGTCGAACCAGACCCCGTTTACGAGCGCCGTCCCGCTGTTCCGGGCGCTGGCGGTCGCCGCCGAGGCGATCGTCGACGAGGGGCTCCCGGACCGGATCCGTCGCCACCGCCGCCAGTCGACGGCGTTCCGTGCCGGCTTCACCGGGATGGGTCTGGAGCGGTTCCCGACCGCCGCCGACGCGACGGTGTACTCGAACACGCTGACGGCGGTCGAACTCCCGGAGGTCGTCAGGGCGGATCCGGACGCCTTCTTCGACGCCGTCGCCGAGCGCAACGTCTCGATCTCCGGCGGCCAGGCCCACCTCGGCGGCGAGATCTTCCGCGTCTCGAACATGGGGCAGTTCGCCGACGAACAGATCCTCCGGGGCATCCGAACCGTCGGCGAGGCGATGGTCGACGCCGGCGCTGACGTCGACCCCGAGGCGGGCCTCGACGCCGCTCGCGGCGTGCTGGAACTACAGCGGCGGTGACTCCCAGACAGGTCGCGAGGGGAGCCCGGCGCGATCACTCCTCGACTGTCGTCCAGCGGTTCCCGATGATCTCCTCGTTGGGGACGTGCGTCAGATTTCCGTCGTCGAGTCGCACGTGAGTTTCGTCCGTATCGATCCGTTCGATGACTCCCTCGACCCCCTCCTCCGGGAGGTGAATGCGGGCGCCGGGGACGAGGTGTTCGTGGGCGGCGACCTTCGTCGCGGTGACGACCTCCGACAGCTTGTCCTTGAGCGGTTCCCTGACGAGGTATGCGATAAACAGCGCGCCGATGCCGGCGCCGAACAGCGCCTCCAGATCGACCCGCGTCGAGAACGCCAGCGGCACCAGCAACCAGACGCCTACCTCGGCGAGGCGCGCAGTGATCCGTTGCGTCGCCTCGTCGGCTTCCGGGTGAAGGAATCCGACCACCGGCCGCAGGAGGTCGAACTTGCTCACCGCGACCGCGACCGCGATCGCCGTGAACAGGATACCCCAGTCGAACAAGAGGAATTCGATGCCGCGCTCGAGCTGTGTCTCTCTGATCGTCATGTGAACCCGTCTCTGGGTGGGCTATCGACCTGGGGGGTTTTCGTTCTATCGTGACTCTGTCGCGGCGTCGGGCCGGAACACCCGCGAGGGCTCCCGCCCGATCACCGACCGATAGCGCCGGCCGGCGGAGTCGTCGGCAGTGATCGCCGCTGCGATCCGGTCGGAGAGCCACGAGTCGGCGTCGCCGGCTGGTGGCCGATCCGCGACCCTGCCGTCGAACTCGTCGCTCCGCAGCCCCGCCGGGAGGTACCGCTCGTAGACCGGGAGCCGCTCACGTAGAGGCACCCCCGCCTCCGCGGCAATCTCGCGGAGTTCCTCGAGTGCGGGCCAGGCGTACTCCGGGTTGATGTGGTCGTCGGTCACCGGCGAGACGCCGCCGAGGTCGTCGATCCCGCAGTCGACCACCTCGCGGACGGGCGCGAGGTTCGGCGGCACCTGCAGCGACACCGGCTCAGGCAGCGCAACGCGGGCCATCGCAACCGTCCGCCGGAGTGCGGCCACGTCGGGCGACCCCTCCTGCCAGCGCTCGTTGTCGACGACGGGCTGGACGATCACCTCCTGGACGTGCCCGTACCGCTCGTGGAGGTCGCGGATCGCGAGCAGGCTCACTGCGCGATCCCGCCAGTCCTCGCCGACCCCCACCAGGATGCCCGTGGTGAACGGGATGCCGAGCTCGCCGGCCGTCCTGATCGTTCCCAGCCGCTGTTCGGGCTCTTTGACCCGCGGGCCGCTGTGGGCGGCTACGTCGGCTGTCGTCTCCAGCATCACGCCCATGCTCGCGTTCAGGTCCGCGACCTGGGCCATCTGCTCGCGCGTCTGGTCGCCGGGGTTGGCGTGGGGCAACAGCCCTTCATCGAGCGCGATTTCGCAGGCTTCCCGCAGGTAGGCGTGGATCGAGTCGTGGCCCCAGTCGGCGAGCTGGTCGTGGATGGCCGTGTAGCGGTCGTCGGGGTCATCGCCGAACGTAAACAGCGCCTCGGTACAGCCGGCGTCGGCGCCGCGGCGGACGATTTCCCTGATCTCGTCGGGCGCGAGCAGGCTCGCTTCCCCCGGCGGGTCGAAGTAGGTGCAGTACGTGCAGGTGTACCGGCACGCGGTCGTCAACGGGACGAACACGTTGCGTGCGAAGGAAAGTTCGGCCGCGGGCTCGGCATCGGCGGGGTCGACCGACAGCAGCCGCTGGATCGCCGGCTCCGCGACGTCGATCGTCCAGTCGGCGCCCCCCACCGGGAGCGAGACGGCCTGCTGGCTCACGGGCGACTCTCGGTGGGCGACAAAGATAGGCGTCACGGAAAAAGTCGACGGGCCAGCCATGGCTGGGCCGGCCGCCGTGTGCCAAGAGCGGTGGAAACTGGCACAGATGCGGGTGTGCGACGCGAGACACGTACCCGTTGCACGGGTCGGCCCGTGCAGGTTGTCGTACAATCTCTCGCCTCAAAAGCTTTGCTCGACAACCAACCGAAATGTCCTGAACCGGCCGGAGAGGTCCGCTCGGCCGCCTCTACCCGGTTTCGTCCTGCCGTCGTGCGATCGCGCGGTCGTCGCGCTCGACCAGTTCGAAGCCGGCTCCGAGCAGCCACTGCCGGGCCCGCCCCTCGCCGTGGAGCAGCAGTTCGACGAGGTCCGACGGCTCGTCGATGTCGGCCGCGAGCCGGAAGGAGTCGACGGTCGCGAGCGAGGCGCCGCAGGCGCGGGCGCGTTCGCAGTGATCCCGGAACGAGACGCCGTGATAGTCGACGCGGAACTCGGGGTGGCGGACCACCAGAGCGTTCGTGCCGCCGCCGACCCCCGGGGCCGCGACGACCTCGGCGTCGGGTTCCATGAGTCGTTCCAGCGTGGCCTCCGTCAGCAACGCCAGGTCGGCCATCACGACCGCTACCGGGAGCTCACTGCCGGTGAGCGCGGCGTTAACCGCGGGCGTCAGCGGCCGCTCGTCGACGGCCACCGGCGCTTCACAGTCGACCGGCGCGGTCGCGAGCACCGTCGGTTCGTGGCCGGCCGCCGCAAGCGTCTCGAGGACGTCCGCGAGCGTGGCGTCGGCGAACGCGCGTCGTTGTGCGCCGTCGAGAACAGGGGCGAGCCGGGTTTTCGGATCGCGAGCGTCGAACGGAACGAGAACGCGCATCCCCTAGCGCAGTTTGTTCGTGTTCTTCTGGCGCTGCTTGTAGACGTAGGCGCCGCCGCCGACGAGCGCGACCAGCACCACGAGCGCGCCGCCGATCAGCAGGAACTGGGTCGTCTGCTGGGAGCCCTCCGCGCTGCTCTGTGCGTCGTCGGCGAGGTCCGACGCCAGGTCGAAGTTGGCGTTGTTGTACGCGTTGATCGCGTTGTCGAGTTCGTCCCCGCCGCTGTTGGCCTGCTCGACCGCGTCGGCAGCCTCGTCGATGGCGGTCCGGGCTTCCTGGCTCTCCGCAGTGTAGCGGTGGGCCTCCCAGATCGCCTCGTCCACGACGCGCTCCGTGCCCGCGTCAGTCTGACGGAGTAACTCGACGACCTTGTAGTTCTCCGCGTCGGGGTTCTCGTAGTCGAACTCGATGCCGTCCGGCACCTCGCCGCGGATCTCGACGGTGACGCTGACGACGCTGTCGTCGGCGTTCAGCTGGAGTTCGTTCGTGTCCGACCGGGCGACGATGTCGTCGGTGTTGTCCCGGGCGACGATCGTCCAGTCGGCGTTTTCAAGTTCGGTGTCGCCTTCGAGCGTCCACTGGCTGGGGAGCGGATCGGCGAACGGTTCGGTGATCTCGACCTCCATCGAAACCTCCTCGCCGACCTGAGTAGATTCGGGTGACTCGCCGTCGAACTCGATCGCGGTGACTGTCCCTGTCGCGAGCAGTGCGATTGCGAGCAGTGCCACTGCAGCGACCGTCTTAGAAGAGCGGATCCAACTCATCTCCCTCATCTTCAACTAAGTCCTCTAAATTTTCTTCGCTCTCCTGCTGGATCTCGTCGATGTTCTCCTGGGCCTCGATGGCCACCTGCTGGAGTTCCTTGATCCGTGGCACGTTGTGGACGCCCGAGAGGAGCACTGCCGCCGCGACGTTGGGCTCGTTGATGGGGTAGTCCCCGCCGCGAACCTCCATACTGCCGGTCTGCTCTTCGAGCCACTTCCGCCCGCGCTCGATCCCTTTCCGGTTGAGGTGTTTGGGCGGTCCGGACACCACTAGCAGCGCACGCTCGGCGCCTTCGATCTCGCAGGGCAGCGTCAGTCGCCCGAGCGCAGCCTTGCGCACGAGCGAGGTGATCCGGTTGGTCGTGTTGGCGTTTTCCAGTTCGTCGGCGTCGCCGCCGTCCTTGAACCGCGAGAGGAGGCCCCCGGAGTTGTGCTCCTCGACGGCTTCGGCGTCGTAACCGACCGTCGAGACGCCCCCGCCCGCGAGCGTGTTGATGATCTCCGAGGAGTCGACGACGCTCTCGGCGACGTTGTCGCCGGCCTCGACCTCGCCGGCACCGAACAGCACGCCGAACCGCCGGACGATCTCGTCGTTGATCTGGTCGTAGCCGCCCTCGACCGATTCGCCGGTCTTGCGCCAGGCGTCGTTGTCGAACACGAGCAGGTTGTCGACCTCCCGGACGAACGTCTGGAACGACCGGGCTGCGTTGAGCGTGTAGATGCCGCCCTCGTCACCGCCGGGCAGGATCCCCAGCCCGTACACCGGCTCAGTGTAGATCCGCTTGAGGTGTTTCGCCAGCACCGGCGAGCCGCCGGACCCGGTCCCGCCGCCCAGCCCGGCAATGATCAGAAACGCGTCGATCTCGTGCACCGGGATGTTGTCGATCGCACCCTGTACTTCGTCGATGTCCTCCTCGGCGATCTCCGCGCCGAGTTCGTTGTCCGCTCCGACGCCGTGCCCTTTGACGCGTGCCTGCCCGATCAGCACGCGGTTCTCCTGTGGGACGTGCTCCAGCCCCATCAGGTCAGCTTTCGCTGTATTTACGGCGATCGCCGACCGGACGATGCCGCTCCCGGTCCGGTGATCGTACTTCAGGAACCGGTCGACGATTTTCCCGCCCGCCTGTCCGAAACCGATCATCGCGAGTTTCATATCTGTGCTTAGCGGATTCTATACCATGATACTCATAAGTGTTTTGCCCGGCTATCAATAAGTAGAATTATACGAGGGAAAAATCACCCCAATCGACACGGTTGTTTCAAGTGTACGTACCAGGTCTGTGCCAGATTACACGGCGTCTTTTATATCCTAGCGTCCGCCGCTCACCGGTCCGTGGGCGCGATGGCGGGGGTTCTGGTGTGGTCGGCCACGCGCGCAGCGGCCAGCCCGACGAGCAGGAACGTGCCGTACACCCCGGGCTGGACGAGAACCGCATCCGGCGCTCCAATTATCTCGTTGACAAGTTTCGTTCCCGGGGTGTGGAAGTGCACCAGCAACAGCGCGAACACGGGGAGCCACGCGAGGCCGTCCTCCCGGTCGAGTTCGATTCCCAGCAGTATCAGTGCCGGTATGAGCAGGACGACCAGGTCGTGGGTGTACGCCCGCGGTGCGAGCAGCGGCACGACGGCGACGCCGAGCGCGAACGTCGGGTGTGCGGCCGCCGGCGCGTCGCGGGCCGCGAACGCGAGGGCGATCACTGCCAGAATACCGAGCACAGTCGCGCCGATGATCCAGACGTTCGGCACCGTGATGCCGAGCGATTCGACGAACTGGTCGATCAGGTAGAACGGCCGGAAGTAGGCGGTCTGCCACTCCGCGGGCGGGAGCTGCGAGGTGCCCCAGCCTTTCCCCCAGGTCAGCACGTCCAGGTACACCCGGTGGGCCTCGACGCCGAAGACGAGTACCGACCCGGAGAGCAGGACGACGCCGCTGGCGACGGCGCCGGCGAACCGCCGCCCGTCCCGCAGCAGGTGTGCGCCGGCGGTCAGGTAGAACAGCTTCACCGTCGCGCCCAGCGTCGTCAGGACTCCGCTGAGGACCGCGCTGGACGTTCCGGCTCCGTCCTCGCTGGCGTTCAGGCGCTCGCCGCGTTCGTATGCCAGGAACGCGAAACAGAGGACCGCGGCCAAAAGCGTCGACACCTGGGCCCACTTGAAGTCCCAGAACACCGGGTGGAAGCCAAACAGTGCGAACAGCAGGACGATTCGCTCGGGGACCGAGAGGCTGGCCCCGAACGACTCGGCGATACTCTCGACCCCGACCCACAGCAGGAACAGCGACAGCACCCCGAACAGCACCGGTCCGGCCTCGAACCCGAGCAGCGAGAAGGGGTAAAACAGCGGCAGCACGAACGGCGGGTAGAGGAAACTCCCGTGATAGCCGCCGTCCTCGTTCTGGACGTAGATCGGCTCGCCGTCGAGCCAGGCGTCGACCGTTCCCGAGTAGACGCCGAAGTCATTGAAGCCGTAGTCGGAGACGTGAATGAGCCCGGTCGGGCGGAGCAGGGCGTCGGCGAGCGGCCACAGGACCGTCGCAAGCACCGTCGCGACGGTGACGACGACCAGTAGCGGCCGCTCGTGGCGGAGCGACCAGAGGCGGCGGGCGACCGACATCACTCGCCCGCAGGACGGACGGGGAAATATGTTTTTGGTCTTCGGTATCAGATCTGGGGCGTTACGTCGAGATACGCCGCGAACGTCGTCAGCTCGCCCTCGGAGACGCCGAACGCGTCGACGTCGTTGTCTTCGACCGTGTTGTCGAACTTCAGCGAGCGGTACTGGTCGCGACCGAGCGGGAACCCGGGGATCGATCCGGCGACGGTCAGCCCGACGCCCGCCAGGGCCATCGGCACCGGCAGCACCGCAACCGACTGCCCGCGGGCGCGGCGGGCGAGTTTGGCTACGTCCGCGAGCGTCAGCACCTCCGGGCCACCGAGTTCGTACGTCTGACCCACGTGGTCGTCGTCCTCTATCGTGTCGGCGAGCATCGGCACCAGGTCGCCGACGTGGATCGGCTGGAAGCGTGTCTTGCCGCCGCCGGGCAGCGGCGCCAGAACGGGCGGCGTGAGCTTCCGCGTGAACGGGACGAACTCGCCGCCGTCGCCGAACACCACCGAGGGCCGCACGATGGTCCAGTCGACGTCGGTGTCCCGGACCAGCCCCTCGGCGCGGCCCTTCGCCCGGATGTAGTGGGTGTCGCCGGCGGGATCGGCGCCCAGCGCGCTCTGCTGGACGAATCGGGGGACGTCGTGTTCGGCGGCGGCCCGCAGACAGTGCTCGGTGCCGTCCCGGTGGACCTCGATGTGACGCTCGTCGCCGCCCGGCGGCTTGCGCAACGGCGACAGCGCGACCAGATTGTACACCGCGTCCTGGCCCGCGAAGGCCGGTTCGATCGAGTCGTACGCAGTCACGTCGCCGGCGGCTGTCTCGACGCCGTCCGGCAGGTTCCGGGGATCCGGATCCCGGGAGAGCACGGTCACGTCGTGATCCCGATCGACCAGTTCCTCGCACAGGTGCCGTCCGATGAAGCCGCTGCCGCCGACTACGAGCACGTTCATATGCAAAGCTACGGACTCGCCGGAGAAAAGAAGCGTGTTACTGGTCGCTCGCTACGTCCCGATGGGGCCGGCCCCCTCGCGGCGCGTGCGCGCACCTGTCGACCACTCACTCGGCGAACGCCGCGCTGACGTCAACGTCTTCGAGCTCCTCGTCGGGTGCGGTGAACAGCTCCTTGTCGGTAAAGCCCATCTGCCGGGCGAGGATCACGTACGGGAACTGCGCGATCCGGGTGTTGTACCGGGTGACCGCCTCGTTGTAGAACTCCCGGCGGTCGGAGATCTGTGACTCGATCTCCGTGATGCGCTCCTGGAACTGCATCATGTTCTCCTGGGAGCGAAGCTCCGGGTACTCCTCGACCCGCGCCCGGAAGTCCGCCATCGCGTCGCGGACCATCTGATCGGCGTTGGCCTGTTCCGTCGGCGTCTGCGCCTGTTCGGCCGCCTCGCGCGCTTCCGTGATCTTCGTCAGGACCCGCTCTTCCTGGTCCATGAACTCCTGGGCGGCGTCGATGAGCTTCGTCAGCTCGTCCTGTCGTTGTTTCAGTAACACGTCGATATTCTGTTTCGCCTGGTCGACTCGCCTGTGGAGGCTCACCAGCTGGTTGTAAATGCTGATGATGTACCCCACTAGCAGCAACAGCAGGACCAGCACCACGAACCCGGCCACGATCGTAACCACTGAGACCATGGTTCAAATGCCAAGTTGTTCGTTAAATCCGTTTCGATTTATATGGGAACTGACCTGTCGGGGATGATCGCACCCGAAGGGACCAGGAGCCCGGCTTTGTATGACAGTCGATGACAAACAACTGCTGTCGCCGTCCGGCGATTGTCGCCGTCTTCGCGTCTGACAGTCGTCTGACGCCATTTAATGAGGGTGGAAGGTATAAGGTAACGTATGCGCGTACGCCGGGGCGAACTTGAGCGGATCCGTTCGGTCCTGGAAGAAGCCGAACACGACGGGCCGATGACAGCCCGGGAGATACTCGACGTGCTCGAGGAGCACGGCGAGGAGTTCGACAGCGCTCACCAGGTCGCAACAGTACTCGGCAGGCACGCCCGGGACGGCGACGTAGAAGTGATCCGCGGACAGCCCTACCGCTACCGGTTCGTCGACGAGAACAACTGACCGGAGCACGGCGCCGTGATTTCTCCAGACATGCAAGTCGACAGCGCACGATGCCCACACTGTGAGACGATGATCGACGGCGACGAGGTCGAGAAACTGCCGGTCGGCGGCGGCAAAATCGCACCGATGGGGATGGGGAAGTCTAGCAGCGACGTGCTGTACGTCTGCCCGTCCTGTCACACAATCCTCGGCTGAACTGGTGTCTGTATAGCTAGCCTTCTGGCGCACGCGCCCCTTCATAGTTAGCATCCTTCTACAGGGGGGTGGGCTGCGCAGCACGAACCATGTCAACGACGAACTCTCCCGGCCACGCCGGCGGCGAGCGCATCGAGGTGATCCCCAACGAGGACGGGACCGTGACGTTCGTCTCGGGCAACCGCGAGAACCACGTGCTTGCGCCGACAGAGTGGATCACGGTCGACGCCGACGCGGTCGTCGGCGCTCGGGACCACCAGTGATCCCGACGACGGCGATCAGAAGCTGCTGTCGCGGTGTTCCCAGTCGTCGGCGTACTCGCGCTGGCTCTCGAGCAGCTCCTCGGTGGAGAGCCCGAGCGTGTCGAGTTTCCGGTGGGCGACCTCGCGGTCGAGGCGGTCGGGGATGTTGTACAGCCCCGGCGCCAGGTCGGGGCCGTCGACGAGCATGTCGTAGGCGGCGACGAACATCATCGCGAACGTCGTGTCCATGACCTCGGCGGGGTGACCCTGACTGTACGGACCCGTCAGGTTGACCAGCCGGCCCTCCGCCAGCAGGTTCAGCCGGCGGCCGTCGGGCATGTGGTAGCGCGTGATCCCTTCCTTCGGCGTCGTCACTTCGACGGCGAGTTCTTCGAGCGCCGGGACGACGATTTCGACGTCGAAGTGCCCGGCGTTGGCGAGCATCACGCCGTCAGCCATCCGCTCGAAATGCTCGGTGCGGATCACGTCGCGGTTGCCGGTCGCCGAGACGAACAGGTCGCCCGCCCCGGCTGCCTCGTCCATGTCCATTACGCGGTGGCCGTCCATGTGTGCCTGCAGCGCCTTCCGGGGGTCGACCTCGGTGACGATCGTTTTCGCGCCCATCCCGCGGGCCTTGTTCGCGATGCCGCGGCCGCAGTAGCCGTACCCGCAGACGACGACGTCCTTGCCCGAGATAATCGTGTTCGAGGTTATCGCGATGTTGGTCAGCGAGGACTCGCCGGTGCCGTGGACGTTGTCGAAGAAGTGTTTCATCGGCGTGTCGTTGACGCCGTACACCGGGAACTCGAGGACGTCATCGGCTTCCATCGCTTCCAGGCGGGTGATGCCCGCCGTCGTCTGCTCGCCGCCGCCGATGACGTCGGCGGCGACCTCGGGGTGGTCGGTGTGGACCTTCGCGATGAGTTCGCAGCCGTCGTCGAGGATGAAGTCGGGGCCACGGTCGAGCAGGTCGTGCTGTACCTCCTCGAACTCCTCGTCGGTCATCCCTTCCCAGGCGAAGGCGGTGATGCCGTCGCGTGCATCGAGTGCTTCGACCACGTCCTGGTGGGTGCTCTGGGGTTCGCTCGGCGCGAACAGCACCTCCGCACCCGCCTCGTGGAGCGTCTCGATGGCGACGCCAGTCTTCGCTTCGAGGTGGGAGGCGAAGGCGACGGTGTACCCGTCGAGGGGTTCGCTCTCGCCGTACTCCGCCTGGAGCGATTCCAGCACCGGCGTGTTGTCGCGCGCCCAGGCGAGCGGGTCGTCGGTATCGACATCCGGAGTCATAGCTATACCTCTGCATTCGTCCAGATAAACGCAGCGAATCCGGAACCGACGGTGCAGTGACAGCTGTCGGCGTAGCGACCTGGGGTCTCATAAACTGGCTGCCTGTGTCGTCAGGTTAACGGTGAGACGCACCAATGGCGGGGTATGAATATCGTCGTCACCGGCGGCCGAGGCACCAGCGGGCGGTGGATCGTCGACCGACTCGCCGGCGACCACGCCGTCACGTGTATCGATCAGGAGCTACCGGGGAACGGGGGCTACCCCGACGTCGAATACCTGGCGATGGATCTGACCGACGCCGGGAGCGTGTTCGACGCGTTTACCGCCATCGACCCGGACGCCGTCGTCCACTGGGCGGCCATCCCCGTCGCGGGCACCCACGCCGGCGTCGACCTCTACCGGAACAACACCATGGCTGCCCACGCGGTCCTGACGGCGGCGGGCCGCGTCGGCGCCAGGGTCGTTCAAGCGTCTTCGGACGGTACCTACGGCTTTTTTTTCGCCGAGGAGACGCCCCTGCCGGAGCACGTGCCCGTCCGGGAATCCCATCCGCTCCGGCCGGAGGACCCCTACGGCCTCTCGAAGGTTGTCACAGAGGAGATCGGGAAGACTGTCGCCCGCCGTGACGGCGTCCCGGTCGCGTCGCTGCGCCCGACCTGGATCCAGGAGCCCGGCGGCTACCCCTGCCGCGAGGAGGCGTACGTCTCGGACCTCTCTGCGGGCGCCAGCAACTTCTGGTCGTACGTCGACGTCCGGGACGTCGTCGACATGGTGGTGGCGGCGCTCGACGCCGACGTCGATGGTCACGAGGCATTCAACTGTGCGGGCCCGGACAACGCGCTCGGGGAGCCGCTGGTCGAGTTACTCCGGGAGTTGTACGGCGGTGTGCCAGAGGACTGCGACGTCGAGGGCGACGCCTCGGTCTACAGCACGGCGAAGGCCGAGCGGCTACTGGGATGGACGCCCGATTACTCCTGGCGCGACGCCGCCGACGAGGCGGTTCCGGCGCCCGAGGTGTGAACAGGATCCAAATCGGGACTGTCAGGGTCGATACCAGTACCTCCGAATTGGGCATATAATTGCATGAGATAAAATCATTACTCTCAGTTCTTTTCAGTTGTTCGCGTAACAATTCTGCTATTGTTCTCCAGACCAATAGACTTATTCTATTGGCCTGTACACCAATAGGTGAGGATGGCCTCACTGACCGACGACGACCTCGACGGGGTAAGTAGGGTAGAGAAGTACCCCGACGGGACTGTCGTCCGCGTGTTTTGCATGCGGACAGACCGTGACGCGTACCCGTCTGGGTGGGCCTACAAGCTCCACTACGGCGCGACGGAGCCGGACCCACCTCGGACGCTTGACGATGGGACGATTCGTCGGTACGACAACTCACACGAGGACACTAAAGGGCACGAACTGCACGTCGCACCGGACCCCAACCC
>PXRK01000078.1 GCA_003021015.1 Halobacteriales archaeon QS_4_66_20
AACAGCGCCGACCGGTCGGCGTCGGAGATATCGTCGGACGCCTCGATGCGGTCGCGCAGCGTCTCGATTTGAGCGCCGGGGTCGCTCATACTCGTACGTGTGTCGCGACCCCCTTTAAATTATGGCATGTGAACTGGCAGTGTCAATCCGGCCCCTGGCTTGTAACTTTTGTTATCGTTCGGGGCGTGACACAGCCGGTGGACTGTCGTGGCACCGTACGGAGTCACGTCCGGGTGTATATGATCAGGACCGCTTGACGTCGTCCAGCATCAGTTTCCGGAGGACGTCACCGTACGCCGGTCGGGTGACGGCGACCCCGATGATCACGCCGACGATGGTGATGATCGCGAACCCGCGGAGCTGTCCCAGCGAGAGGACGAACAGCGGGCTCATCGCCACGATGGTCGTCAGCGCGGCCATCCCGATGACCCAGAACGCCTTTCGGAACCGGCTCTGGAAGATCCGGCCGGTTTTGACCTTCTCTTTCCGCTGTAAGATCTCGTCGGCCATGATTATCAGGTCGTCCAGCCCGGTCCCGATCACCGCGATCAACCCCGCGATGTGGGACAGATCCAGCGCGATTCCGAGCGCGGCGGCGAAGCCCAGCAGCAGGAACACCTCGGCGCTCGCCGTGATCAGCATCGGGATCGCGACGCGGACATCGCGGTACCAGATGTAGACGACGATACACACTGCGAGCCAGGCGGCGAGCCCCGTCAGCAGCGAGAGCGGCTTGAACGACTGGGCCAGGCTCGGCGAGATGAAGTTCTCGTCCTCGACCCGGTAGTCGGTCGGCAGCGCACCGGAACGGAGGTCGATTTCGACGTCCTCCGCTTCCTCGAGGGTCTGCATCTGGATGACGAAGCTGGGATCCTCGGTGAACGTTCCGGCCTCGATGTTCCGGGCAAGATCCGGCCCGAGCCCGACGCCTTGCGTGATGTTGCCGTCCACGACGGTGTACAGACAGTACTCGTTGGGGTCCGGCTCGTCCGTCTCGGGATTGAAGTCACACCGGGAGACGCCGGTGCTGGTGAAGCCCCATTCCTGCATCTTCTGGGCGTAGCGCTGCCCGGCCTCGTCGGTCAGCGTCACCGGAACGTGTGGACCTTGCTGTGGGCTCTCCTGGGCAGCCTGGATATCCTGGAAGTCGCCCTGCGTCAGCAGCGGCTCCATGGCCAGTTCGGTCCCGTTCCCGGTCTGCCGGGGGAATCCAGCGACGATCTGGACCCGTCCGGGTTCACCGATCAGCTCCTTGACCTCCTGGGTCGAGGCACCGGGCACCTCGACGACGATGAACGTCCCGCCGCCGGCCTGACTGACGGTTCGGACGTTCGCGCCGGAAAGCCCAGTCCTGTCGATCCGATCCTTGATGGTGTCGACCGCCAGGTCGCGGGTTTCAGATGTCGTTCCGTTGCGGATCTGATCTGCGGAGACGTCGAGGCCTGCTTGATTGAGTGCGTCGGCGAACTGCTGTCTGGTGACGTTTTCGGTGTATATTTCGACCGTGCGCGGGCCGTTCGGCGGGCGCGGGCGCACCTGGACGTCGAGCGGGTCGAGATTCAGCTCCTCGGCGACTGTCGACGACACCTGACCGGAGTTCGACGACGTCAGCCCCGTGACGTCCTCGGCTGTCATCCCCACAAGCTGGCCGCGGAGGCGCGTCCCGCCCGAGAGGTCCAGCCCGTACTGGAGGTTCGTCGGGTCGCTGATCCGCTCGGATTCGTCGATCGCCGACGCCTCGTCGCCTCCGGCGCCCAGTGGCCCGAACAGCGCGAGTGCGGCCACGAGACAGAGGACGAGCAGCATCAGGACCCGCCAGTTGTCGCGGACGTCGATCATTTTGCCACCCCTTCGTACTTGTACCAGCGAAGCAGACTCATGTTGAGCATGTAGGTGTTCAGCAGGTCAGCCGACAGACCGAACACCAGTATCAGCGCGATGTCGAACATCAGCTCGATCCCGAACAGCCAGGCGACGATTGCCATGGTCGTCATCGCGGAGATGGAGGTGAGCGTCATCGAAACACCAGTCCGCATGGCGCGGTAGGAGCTCTCGTAGAACCCCCCGTGGCGCCTGAGGACGTGATTGTTCAGCAGGATGTCGGAGTCGACGGAGTACCCGATCAGCATCAGGAGCGCCGCCACTGCCCCGAGTGTCAGGTCGATGCCGAGCACGTTCATCAGCGCGATCGGAATCGCGATGTCGGAGAACGCCGAGGCGACGATCGCGAGACTCGGCACGAACGTCCGGAAGATCAGTGCCACCAGGACGCTCATCCCGATGAACGCGATCGTCAGGCCGATGATCGCCTGCTGTTGTGCGTCCGCCCCGAAGTTGGCCGACCGGCTCTCGATCGACAGGACGTCGTATCCGGCATCCTCGGCGAGGGTTTCCAGCCGTTCGCTGTCGACATCGGGGCCGACGACCAGTTCGCGCTCGTTGCCGACGCTGCGCAGATTCTCGATTTCGACCTCCGAGAACGTCTCCCTGACTTCGGCGTCTGACGCCCCACCCGCGTCGAACCGCAGCTCGGTGCCGCCAGTGAACTCGATCCCGAGGTCGACCGGCGTCCCGGTGAGCACGTACGCTCCAAGGATGATCAGCAAGGCGACCGCGAGAACTGCCAGCGGCACCGCCGCGAGCTGGCGGTTCGAGTACTCGTCGTACGGAATCCGTTCGACATCGACCCGTCCCATGGGGTTGCCTCTGAGAGCATCCCGAATAAGCCTTTCCTATACAGCCAGACGTGACTCCGGACAGTGCCAGGACAGTCCATCGGCTGTGTCATGGCGCCAACAACGGGAGCACGCCATCTCGACACAAATCAGGGGCCTCACGGTCGATACTCGTAGATATCCTGTCCTGACGTGTACAGAGTCTCGTCCGAGTGTATATCACTCCGGCTCCGATCGGTGGCCGCAACACCGCACAACACCGCACAACACCTATGCCGGGGTGTCCCGAACGAAGTGTATGGCAGACACTGCATCGACCGTCGTCGTCTCCTATCCGGCGGACCTCTCGCTGTGGGGGAGAGACATCGTCGAAGACACGCCGTTCCGGGCGTATCTGCGCAAGGCACACGACAGGGCGGCGACAGGGGACACCTGGGAGGAGTTCGTCGGCGTCGGCTGCTGTGGCAGCGCCCTGGAGGTGCCGCTGCGCGTCGGATCCGTCGAGGGCGGAGCCGAGCTGACGGCGGAGACGTGTTTCGAGTTCACAGAGCGGGAGGCCTGCGACCTCGATGGCGGCTGGGAGGTCCAGAGCGCCGCCGGTCCCGAGGCCTGACCCCTACTCGTGGCCGAACTGCTCGCGGACGAACGCCGCGGCTGACTCGACGTCGCCGAGCTGGCCGAGGTAGCCCGCGGCGACTGTCGTTTTCACCGCACGTGCGGCGCTGCCCCTGAGTTCCGAGCCGCCCACCCTGGCGACCGTGCCGTCGCCGACGGACACGACCCAGCCGAGACTCTCGAACCGGTATCGCTCCAGCCGCGGTTCGAACCCTGTGCCGTCCCGCTGGTGCTCGACTACCCTGGCAGCGTTTGTCGCCGCTACGCCGGCCTGCCGCACGGCCGTCTGTGCGCTCGCCGGCACCGCCTGCCCGTCGGCGTCGATGACCCGTACCGCGTCGCCGGCGGCGAACGTGCGCTCGCCGTGGCGCAGGTTCGCCCGCACCGTCGGCCGTTCGCCGGTCATCGCGCCGCCGCCGGTGATGCCGCCGGTCCAGACCAGCTGGTCGTAGCCGACGCGCTCCCCAGTCTCCAGTTCCACTGTGTCGCCGTCAGCGCCCGTGACTGTCGCTCCAGTCCTGATCGTCACGCCCCGCGATTCGAGTTCGTCGGCGACGGCCGCCGCAAACGACGCCGGGAAGGCCGGCGCGACGCGATCCTCCTGTTCGAGCAGGACCACGTGGGGTGGCTCGTTCCGGTCGCGGCCGAGTGCCGCGAGTTCGCCGGCGACCTGGACCCCCGAGAGACCGGCGCCGCCGACGACGACCCGACCGCCCGGCGGCACCCCATCGAACTCCTCGCGGATCTGTCCGGCGTGGGACAGCCGCTTGAGGGGTGTTGCGTGCTCCTCGATGCCCGGGAGGCCGTAGAACGCCGTTCGGGCGCCCAGACAGACGACGCCGGCGTCGTAGGAGAGCGAGCCGTCGTCGAGATCGACCTCGCCGGCGTCGGGATCGATCCCGGTGACGCGGGCCTGCCGGTGGGTCGCCCGGTCGATCAGCTCCGACAGCGGAATCGTCAGGCGGTCGGCGAGGTCGGGTTTGCGGACGGCGCGGTGGATCAGGTGCTGGACCAGGTGTGTCTCGCGTTCGTCGACGAGCGTCAGGTCGACGCCGTCGGGTAGGGCAGTTTCCAGCTCTCTGACGGCAGCGACGCCGGCGTACCCGGCACCGAGGACGGCCACGTGCATGGTCGCGATTGGGACGGCGGGCGTATATCGCTTGTCTCACTGTATCAGGACTGGTTCGGCGCTCCTTGATCCTCCTCGCGGCGTTCGTCGATCACGCTCGCGTGCTCGTCGAGGACGAGTACCAGCCGGTCGCCGTCCGCGTCGATCGGGATTTCGACTCTGACCGGGTCGCTGGAGACGACGCGCCCCGTGGGGCTGACCGCCCACTCCAGCTTCCACAGCGGCGTTCCCCCGACGTCGACGCCGTGGTCGTGGAGAAAGCCGACGACGGCGGGATGGGGGACGACGCTCGTCGCGGCGTTGGCTGACATCTCCATGGTACACCGCCGGCAGGTGTACGTGACGACCGCCTCGAACAGGTCGACGAGGTCGCTCTGGTCGACCGTCATCTCGCTGTCGACCGGCCCGCGACAGGTCGGACAGAAGCCGGCCCTGACCATCTCCAGTTCCCGCCGGGTCCACCGCTCGGCGACCAGCGGCCACTCCTCGCGAGGGTACGGTTCCAGCGCTCCCGGGAGCATGTTCAGGCTGATGACGTCCCGCTCGCAGTCCTCGCAGGCGATCCTGATCCTGTTGCCCTCGAAGATCCCGGCCAGCTGTGCCCCACAGAGCTGACACTCGCCGTCGACCGGGACGGGATCGCCCTCGAACGTCTTCGTGAACTCACCGGCCAGAATAGCGCCCACCACGCGCGTCCCCGCGGTGGTCAGTTCGTACCCCTCCTCGGTGACACGGACGAACGTGCCCAGCAGCTTGTCGAGGTGGTAGTTGAACTGTCCGCTGTCGCGCATCCCGACTGCTTCCCGGAGTTTGGAGAACGTACGGGGGTCGTCGGTCTGGAACAGCGCCTTGAGGATGCCCAGCCGCGTGTCGTTGCTCAGCAGCTCGAACGCCTCCTCGGCCGCCTTGCGTTCGACGACCTGCCCGCCGTCCGAACCGTCGCTCCCGTCACCACCCGAATCGTCAGTCATTGTTGGGCGTTTCGCCAGGGCTGATATAGCTTTTGGGACCTGTGAGCGATCAGCCGAGAACCCCTGTGCGCCGATCAGGCGATGTCGCGGCTGGTGTCGACCGACACTTCCTCTGTCAGCTCCAGCTTGATCGTGTCTATCGGGGCGCGCCCGCCGCGGAACTTGGGGATCGCCAGCCGGTTGTCGATCTCGTCGCCCGAGATGTCGGTTCCGAGGTGGAAGATCACGTCCGCGAAGTGCTCGGTCGTGTCCCGCAGCGGCGGGACGCTGCGGCCCTCCAGGCAGTGCAGGATGGCGAGGCTGTTGGTGTTGAAAATGTGGTTCTGGAGGTCGTTCATGAAACTCCGGAACCGCGAGGGCGGCTCCTGGGACTCGAGGACGTCGAGCGGGTCGACGATGAGGTTCGACGTCTCCGGCAGCGCGCTGATCAGCTTGCTCGCGTTGTCCAGCGGCGCCTCCCCCGAGATGTGCCTGACAGTCGGGTCGCCCGTCTCCGTCGGCGTGTTCCGGATGCTGTCTGTGACGGCTGTCTCCTCGCGGTTGAGCGAGAGCCAGAGCGTGCCGCGCGTCTTCGTCAACTCGTAGAGAAAAAGCTCCGCCTGGCTCCGCGGACTGGCCGACAATGTCACCATGCTTCCCGCTGGAAGACCGCCCCCGAGCTTCCGGTCCAGAACGTCGATGCCAGTCCGTAACCGATCGGCCATAGCACTGATGGGTATCCACTCCCCCGGGTTAAAGATTCCGTCTCTATTTTCAGGCTCTGATACTGATTGTTGCGATTATTTCCGCGATCACGTGGAGATTTCCACAGAGTCACGCCCGACAGTATGAGCCGCGATCTCGGACGCGACACGCTGCCATCCCCGTTCGACCTCGGCATCTCCGAGCGGGTCCCGGACGAACGGCACGCTCGCCAGGACGCGACAGCCAGCGAGCGCGGTCGGTGCGCCCTCCGCTGTTCGCCTCACCACGAGGACTCCCACCGGTGGTGTTCCGAGGCGGCGGGCAGTTCTGATCGTTCGGATGGCGTCGTCGAGGCAGGCGGGCTCGTCGGTCGTGACGAGGAGTGCCCTGTCGGCGTACCGGAGCGGACGGACGGCGTCGGGGTTCGACCCCGGTGGACAGTCGAGGATCACTGGTCCATCCCAGGAGGTGACGCGTTCGAGTGCCGTTCCGACGTTTTCCCGCGAGCCGGCAGTCAGGAGGGCAACCCCTTGCATCGAGTCGAGCGGCCTGACCACGGCGCCGAGGCGGGCCCCCTCGGCAACAGTATCGAGCCCCGGCTCCCGAGACAGGCCGGCGACGTGATGGGCGTCGGGCATGTCGCAGTCTGTATCGACGACAAGAGGGTTCCAGTCGTCGGTACGGGCTCCCGTTCGCCCGGAGGCGAGCGACCGGGCGATTCCGAGCGCCGTCGTCGTTTTCCCGCAGCCCCCTTTTCCGCCTGCGATTGCGAGCATACCGATCCTGGCTCCGGCATCGTATTTGAATGGTCGTACGCGCACGCACCCGAGACAGTCAGACAGTGTCGGAGAATTCAAGACAGTGTCGGAGAATTCAAGAGGGTCCGCAACGGCGGTTCCAGCAATGCGTCACGACCACATCACGAGTACGAAACAGCTCTCGCGGGGGGACATCGAGGCGATCCTCGACCGCGCGAGCGACATCGCGGCCGATCCGTCCGCGTACGCGGACCGCCAGGAGGACGCATTGCTGGGCCTGCTGTTTTTCGAGCCCAGCACCCGGACGAAGATGAGTTTCTCGGCGGCGATCAAGCGCCTCGGGGGCGACATCGTCGACATGGGACCGGTCGACTCCTCGAGCGTCAAGAAAGGCGAGAGCCTCGCCGATACAGTACGGGTCGTCGAGGGGTACGCCGACGCACTGGTGGTCCGCCACCCCAGCGAGGGGTCGGCACAGATGGCAAGCGAGTACGTCGACGTCCCGCTGATCAACGCCGGCGACGGCGCCGGCCAGCACCCGACCCAGACCTTGCTGGATCTGTACACCATCCGGGAGTCGGCGGGGCTGGACGGGCTGACGATCGGGATCATGGGCGACCTGAAGTACGGCCGGACGGTGCACTCGCTGGCGCAGGCGCTGACGAACTTCGACGCGAGCCAGCACTTCGTCAGCCCGGAGAGCCTCAAACTGCCGCGAAACGTCCGCTATGACCTCCACGAGGAGGGGTCGTCGATCAAGGAACACACCGACCTGGAGACGATCCTGCCGTCGCTGGACGTGCTATACGTCACCCGGATCCAGCAGGAGCGGTTCCCCGACGAGAGCGAGTACCGCGCGGTGGCGGGCGAGTACCAGATCGACGCTGACCTCCTCTCGGCGGCGAAAGACGACCTCACGGTGATGCACCCGCTGCCGCGGGTCGACGAGATCGCGTACGACGTCGACGAGACCAGTCACGCGAAGTACTTCGAACAGGCACACAACGGCGTCCCGGTGCGGATGGCGCTGCTCGACACGCTCCTGGAGGGCGAGCCATGACCGACCGAGAACTCCGCGTCAGCAAGATCGAGAACGGCACCGTTATCGACCACATTCCGGGCGGGCAGGCGCTGAACGTCCTCGCAATCCTCGGGATCGACGGGACGAGCGGCGAGGTCGTCAGCATCGGGATGAACGTCCCCTCGGACCGCCTCGGGCGCAAGGACGTCGTGAAAGTCGAGGACCGCGAACTGAGTCAGTCGGAACTGGACGTGCTCTCGCTGATCGCGCCGGCGGCAACGATCAACATCATCCGCGGGTACGAGGTCGCCGAGAAGCACCGGGTCGAGCGACCGACGGAAGTATCCGGGATTCTCCAGTGTTCGAACCACAACTGCATCAGCGTCGACGACGAACCGATCACCCCGCGGTTCGAGGTGCTCGACGACGGCGTCCGCTGCGTGTACTGCGATACGATCATCCGCGACGACCTCCCAGCCCACATTCTCGTCTGAGCGGCCGCTGGCCCGCTCGGGGCCACCAAACCCATATCACGCTGACAGCCCAACCCTGCCGCACTGATGGAGTACGTCACCCGATTGGACGAGGAGGTCCCGAAGATCGGCGTCGGTACCTGGCAGATGAACACGCAGGAAGCCTACGAGTCTGTCTCGATGGCGCTTGAGGAGGGGTACCGACACATCGACACCGCTCAGCTGTACGACAACGAGGCTGGAGTCGGCAGCGCCATCGCGGACGCCGACGTAGACCGCGAGGAGATCTTCCTGACGACCAAGGTCGACCCGAGTAACCGCTCCGTCGAGGACATCGTCGACTCCGTGCGGGGGAGCGTCGACCGCCTCGGCGTCGAAACGATCGACCTGTTGCTGATCCACTGGCCCCATCCGCTGGCGAACCTCGGGACGGTAATGGATGGCCTCGACCGGTGCGTCTGGGAGGGACTGACCCAACTCTCGGAGGCGCCGATCTTCACCGATCAGGTGCAGTTTCACCCCTGGTGGCCCCAGCGCGAACTGCTCTCGTACTGCCAGGACCACGACGTGGTCCTGACGGCGTACAGCCCCCTCGCGAACGGCGGCGCCATCGGCGACGATGTCCTCCAGGAGATCGGCCGTCGCTACGACAAATCCGGCCCGCAGGTCGCGCTCCGGTGGGTGACCCAGCACGAGAACGTCATCACCATCCCGATGTCGACCTCGCGGACCCATCTCCGGGAGAACATCGACATCTTCGACGTCCTCCTCACCCGGGAGGAACACGACCGGATCACCCGGCCCTCGTATCTCAGGACCGGCCTCACGATGCTGAAAGGGCAGCTTCCTGTCTGATAGACAGCCAGACGTGATTCACCAAAGCCGAAAATCTTCACGTACTCACGTCCGACAGTATGAGCACAAATCCCTTTAAGGGGTGGCCACGAAACCCGGCCGATGACACGGCGGTCGGCACTGCGGCGGGTCGGGCTCGTCGTGCTCGGTGCGAACGCGGCGCTCGCCCTCGCGAAAGCTGTGGTCTACCTGGAGACGGGGAGTCTCGCAGTCGGCTCCGAAGCCGTCAACAGCTTCGCCGACACGGCCTACAGCCTGATCATCGTCGGGGGGCTGTACCTCACGACCAAACCGCCGGACTTCGAGCACCCCCACGGCCACGAGCGGATCGAACCGTTCATTTCTTTGCTGGTCGCAGTTGGCATCTTCGTCGCGGGCGGGGCGGTCCTCTGGCAGGCGCTGACGACGCTGCAGTCCGGCTCCGTCGAGATCACCCGCGGCCCGATCGCCGTCGGCGTGCTCGCCGTCGCGTCGGTCGTCAAGTTCGGCCTGTACCGCTACTGTCTGTCGGTGGCCGACGCACAGCGGTCGCCGGCACTGCGCGCGACTGCCGTCGACAACCGCAACGACATTCTCGCGTCGACCGCCGCGCTCGTGGGCGTGCTCGGTGCGGGGTTCGGCGTCCCGCTGCTGGATCCGCTCGCCGCAGTTGTCGTCGGCATCGCCATCCTCTACACCGGGATGGAGGTCACCCGGGACAACCTGGCATACCTCGTCGGGGCGGCGCCGCCCGAGGAGTTGCGGACCGAAATCCTCCGGCGAGCGCTCGCCCACCCCGAGGTGGAGGGTGCCCACGATGTCGTCGCCCACTACGTCGGCCCGGAGATCGACGTCAGCCTCCACATCGAGGTGCAGGGCGACAGGACGCTGCTCGAAGCCCACGAGATCGAGACCGAGGTGATGGCGTCGATCCGCGAGTTGCCGGCGGTCGACGACGTGTTCGTCCACGTCGATCCCCGGGAGGCCGGCGAGTGGAAACAGGACGAGAACGTCGATCACCTGGTGAACTCCTTCGACGGGTCCGAGGAACGTCAGGTCGGGCCGGAGGCAGACGACCCAACCCGCGGCTCGCCACCGGACGAATCGTGAACCGCCTCGGGGTCAAGTGGATGACTCCGGCGGGAACTCCCTCGATCAGACCAGTTCCCCCAGCGCGTAGACGGTGTTCTGTCCGGTGATCTCGCAGGTCACCGTCTCGCCGAGGTCGACGCCCGCCGACTCCGCGCCGGGGACGGCGACCTGGCGGTAGGCGCGGTCGTAGCCCACCAGCGAGTCTTCGGTGCCGTCCTCGACGAGCAGCACCCTGCGTTCGGTGCCGACCATCGACTCGTAGGCCTCGCCGACGACGTCCATCTTCAGTTCGACCAGCTCCGAGGAGCGGTCCTTCTTCGTCTGTCCGCCGAGACCCTTCATCTCCGCGGCGTCGGTCCCCGGCCGCTTCGAGAACCGGGTGACGTTGATCTTCTCGGGGCGGGTTTCGCGCAGGAGCGCCAGCGACTGTTCGTAGTCGCGCTCGGTTTCGGTCGGGAAGCCGACGATGAAGTCCGTCGAGAGCGTCCACTCGTCGAGGTACCCGTCGAACGTCTCGACCACCTCGACGTACTCGGAGACGGTGTGCTGGCGGCGCATGTCGGCCAGTACCTCGTTGCTGCCGGACTGGACCGGAATGTGCAGGAAGTTGTACAGCTTCTCCTGCTCGGCGAACACCTCGGCGAGTTCCTCGCGGATGCCGTGGATGCCCTTGGGATTGGCCATGCCGACGCGAACGCGAAAGTCGCCGTCGATCTCCTCGCAGATCCGCTCCAGCAGGACGTGGAGCGTGCGCTCGCCGTCGTCCCAGCCGTACACCCCTGTGTCCTGGCCGGTGATCCGGAGCTCCGTCGCGCCGGCGTGGACCAGCGCGCGCGCCTTGCGGACGTTCTCCTCGACCGGCGGCGAGTCGATCTTGCCAGTCGCGCGCTTGGTGATACAGTACGAGCAGTCGCTCATACAGCCGCGAGCGATCGGCAGGATGCCGACGACGCCGTCCACGATGGGGTCGGTGTCGGCAGACGGCGTGGGACACTCGCCGTTTCTGACGTGCTCGGGCACCCGATCCCAGTGGAGGATCTCGGCGTCGACGCCCGCCTGCTCGAACTCCTCGCCCTGGGCGAGCGCCATACAGCCCGTGATGACGAGGTCGGCCGGCGTCTGCTCGTCCAGCTCCTGTGCCCGGTCGAGCATGTTGCGCTCTGTCTTCTCGACGACCGTACAGGTGTTGAGGATCGCCACGTCCGCCTCCGCGGGCGAGTCGGCGGGCCGGTGGCCGCCGTCGCGGAGCGCCCGCTCGATCTGCTGGCTCTCCCCGCGGTTGGAGGTGCACCCGTAGGTCTCGATGTGGTACCGGGCCATCTACACGAACGCTGGTGAGCCGTCGACAAAAGCCCGACGTTTCGACAGAGGGAGTGACCGCCCGACTGTCCGCTGAAACGGCGACTGTCATGCGGTGCCTAGTGACACAAACAGTTCTTTTACCCACCCGCGGCTGTTTATGTCTGGGGAGAGAAGGGACTGATATGCCAGAACTCACCCGTCGGAACGTACTGCTGAGTACAGCTGCGGTCGGCGCCGCCGGACTGGCGGGCTGTGTCAGTGATTCCGAGGACGACGAGTCCGCGAACGCGGGCGCCAGCAACGGTGACGAAAACGGGAGCGAGAACGGCAACGAGAGCACCGCGGGCAACGAGACCGAAACCGACGACGGAACTGATGGTGCCGATTCGGGCGAGGAGAACGGTTCGACCGGGAGCGGATCGGACTCCTCGGACGTCACGCTCGAGACAGTCGGCGCGGCCTGTGCGGAGGGCGACAACGACAGCGTAACGATCGACTGGAGCGGCGGCGTCATCGTCGTGAACGGCACGACGCCTGCGCCGAACCCGTGCCACGAGGCCGTCCTGGAGGAGGGTACCATCGAGGACGGGAGTTTCACGCTCGTGGTCGACGTTGCGGACGCGAACGAGGGTGGGGTCTGCCAGGACTGCGTCGGGGCAGTCGAGTACGAGGCGCGGGTCGAGCCCGAGAACCCCGACGAGATCACCGAGGCGACCGTCCGCCACGTCCAGGGTGGATCACACGGCGTCGCCGTCGAAAGCGCGAGCGACGAAGGCGGCGAGGGCGGCGAGGGCGGCGAGCCGACCTCCGGCGAGCCGTCGATCGAAACCCAGGACGCGGGCTGTCTCTCGGGCGAGCGCGAGCGCAACGTCGTCGTCAACTGGACCGAAAGCGGCATCTCGATCGAGGGTGCCATGCAGACGCCCAACCCGTGCCACAAGGCGGTCCTCGGCGGCGTGACCGTCGAGGACGGGCACCTCACCGTCGACGTGTCGGCCGAGTCGACGCTCAGCGAGGACGAGGTCTGTACCCAGTGTGTCGGCGAAGTGCTCTACACGGTTGACGTGCCGCTATCGAACGCTGACAGCCTGGCGCGGGTCACCGTCACCCACCCCGACGACGAACAGATCACCGTCGACGCCGACGATATCGAGCCCGCGGATTGATAGTGATTGTTGTGAGTCTTTACCGCTGTCGACCCATCAGACTCCGGTGTCAGCCCGTGAAGCTCCCAAGAATGCGATGCGACTCCGAAAATAATCACAACAATCACTATGAGGGTTTTCGCCTCGAAATTTCTATAATCGGTTCTCGCAACCGGCGGTCGACTTCCTTCACTGATTTTCCCCGGCAGTCGCCTCGTGGTATTCAGTGACGATGACGTCGCCGCTGGAGGCGCCGATGCGGTCGGCGCCGGCGTCGAACAGCTCCTTTGCGAACGCCCAGGAGCCGATGCCGCCGCTGGCTTTCACACTGCAGTACTCGGCCATGACCGAGACGTCCTCGACGGTGGCCCCGCCCTCCGAGAACCCGGTCGCCGTCTTGACGAACGCCGCGCCGGCGTCCGCAGCGGCCTGGCACGCGCCACGGAGCTCCGACTCCGAGAGCAACGGCGACTCGACGATCACTTTCACGGGAATCGGAACGGCCGCGACCACCTCCGCAATTTCGGCCTCGACATCGTCCAGTTCGCCGGCCTGGATCTTGCCGACGTTGGCGACCATGTCGATCTCTGCGGCGTCGGCCTTCCAGGCCTCCGTCGCCTCCTCGACTTTGGTTTTCGCGGTGTGCTGGCCGTGCGGGAAGCCGACAACCGTCGTCACGTCGACGCCCGGCGCGTACGACGCTGACTGGTCGAGATAACAGGGCGGCACGCAGGCCCGCATCCCGTGCTGGATCGCGTCGTCGAGCGTCTCGAGGACTGCTTCCCACGTCGTTGTCGGGCCCAGAACGGTGTGTTCGATCCGACCTGGTACGTCGTCCATACCGTAATCGGGATCCCCTGCGTCTTTAACCGCACGGTGGGATTCCCGACGAGGCCGACGTGACCCGCCTCCCTGCCTGCTGTCCCGAACACTGTCGACCGCCCCGCCCAGCAGTTGCCGCATCACGACTCCCTGCGATGTTCGGATGCTCCGGCGGAGCGGTGCCTGTGGAGTGCGTACCACGTCCCGAAGACGAGGACGGTGGTCAGCACCGTTATCGCCACCGCGGAGTTGGCCATGAGGTCGAACGAGTCGAGCGTCCGGTCGAGTTCGCCGTTCCGGAAGTTGGCGTTGATCCAGGTGTGGTGCGGGCCGCCCAGCACCGGGACGAAGTAATCCACGACGTCGTTGAAGGCGTACCAGACGGTGCCGACGACGACCGCCCACAGCGGGAACTCGGCGTAGCGGTGGATCACGAACGCCTGGGCGACCATCCCGACGTGGCTCCAGATCAGGAACTGCCAGAGTCCGACCGACAGCGCGCTCGTGTCCTCGACGAACGCCTGGACGAACACGGTCCAGAGGCCGTACTTGATGCAGCCGAAGAAGGCCAGGACGTGTAACAGCGCGACGAGCGGGCCCCGCCAGTCCAGCCGCCAGGCCGCGAGCGAGAGCGCGAAGTACAGCGTCGCGAGCGGGCTGACGGGGATCAGCGGCCACGCGAGCAGGGGTGCCGCCGCGATCTGGTTGCCGTAGTACCAGAAGCCGAATGCGGTCCCGGCCAGATTGACGGCGACGACCGGCCAGGCGAGCCTGAGGCCGACGTTCTCGACCCACTCCGGCAGCGGTGCGGCCCACCGGGGCAGCCCCTTCGGTTCAGGCAGCGACACGTCGACGTACCGGGCGACTGCGGCGTCGATGCGACGGCCGACGCCGCCTTCACTGCTCATGCACGACCGGTGGTGGCCGAGCGACAAATCGGTGGCGGAAACGCGGCGTTGAACTGACGCTGCCGGTGGTCGGCGAGAAACTCCACGACTGGCTGGTCGCCCTCCACACGCGGGTGTTCCTCGACCAGGCCGAGGGTGTGTCCCCGCGTCTGTCCCCCGGTCTCCCGGCGGTGGCGTTGCGCACTCGGATCCCGCATCGTCGCTTTGCTCATACTGCCGGACGTGATTCCGTTCCCACCCGGATAGCGCTCAGCATCTGAAACAACCGAAAACCCCAGTCTAAGCATCACTCGGAGTAACAGAGTCACGTCCGGCAGTATCACGTTCACTCCGGCGGGTCCATCGCGATGCTGCGGTCGCGGAGCGCGGGCGTGATGTTGACCCGTTCGATGTCGGTGCCCGAGCGGTGCCAGACGAACGCGGCGCGGGCGAACAGGTCCATACACTCCAGGCGGACCTGGCGGGGGTTGCCGTCGGTGCGCTCGTGGATGTCCATGATGGCCCGGGCGGTGAACAGCGGCGGGTCCTGGTCCTCGTAGGGTTCGTCGCGGAAGTAGGCGAACGAGCGGGCGATGTACTCGGCGACATCCGACGGCGAGAACGGGTCGATCCCCTCGTAGTAGCGCAACCGGGAGTCAAGCGTGTCACGGAACTCCCTGAGCCGCTGCTTGCCGTCGGGCGTGCCGGTGAGAAACAGCCGCACGCCGACGTCACCGGCGGTCTGCAGCGGCGACAGCAGCTTCTTCGGGAGGTCCTCGATCTCGTCGACGACCAGCAGGATCGTCACGCCGTCCTCGCGGGCGTTCGCCGTGACCTCGGCGACGGCCTCGCGGGTCTCGGCGGTCGCCCAGGGAATCCCGTTGCGGACCTGCCAGTAGTTCGATCGATCGATCTGGTAGCCAGCGGCGTAGGCGTCTTTCAGGATCCCCTCGTAGAGGCCGCGTTCGGTTGTTGCGTTCGGGTTCTCCAGCGCCGAGACGACGAAGTCGTCGCGCCGCCCCAGGTCCCGGCAGGCGATCTCCCGGAGGGCGGTCTTGCCGGTGCCGTACCGGCTGACGAGTCCGATGTGCTGGCCCTGCAGCAGCCAGCTGGTGATCTGTGTGAGCATCTCGCCGTCGTGGCGGACGTACAGCGGCTCCGGCATCCGGTCGGTGTTCGCTTCCTCCGTGAATGGGAGATCCGAGAGGCTCTCGGGGTCCCCGCCGAGCGCGCGGCCGAACGACAGCAGCGCCGGCTCGATCTCCGAGAGGCGGCTGCTGATGATCCCCTCCTGTTGCTGGTCGGCCCCGGCGAGGCGGTCGAACAGCCGATCGACCGGCTCCGGCCTGGAACTGCCCAGGGTCCCGTCCTCGGTTCCACCGTCCGCGCGGTGCTCGCGTGTCATCCCCGTCTCTTAGCCAACTGTTGCAGTCACGAGTTAAATCGTTTCGGGGACAGTACCAGAAATTTAAATCGGAGACGGCGGCGAGCGTCATAAACACCCGGCGGTGACGAGTCACAACAATCAGTATCAGGCGCCGCCAGGGTCCGACGCGATGCGGTCGGCACACTCGAAGCCGGCGACGACGCCGCCGTTGAGCGAGCGTTCGGGGTACTGGGCCCTGCTCGCCATCCCGGCGTAGTAGACGCCCTCTGTCACCTCGTCGCCGAGGTCGTAGGGGACGACCATGTCCAGGTAGCCCCGCTCGTAGATCGGCGCCGTTCGGGGCGCCCGGGCGGTCTCGATCCAGTTGAGCGTCGTGCGGTCGAACTCGGGGAACAGCGCCGCGATGCCGTCGAGCCACAGTTCCTCGATGGCGTCGTCGTCCATCTGCCAGAACTCCCCGTCGAGGTCCTGGACGTAGCGGGGGACGTACAGCAGGTGTTCGCCGCCGTAGCGCTCGGGGGGCACGAAGTTCGTATGCTCGATGAGTGCGCCGAACGGCGCCTCGTCGGCGATGTTCAGCCAGTAGGTGCCGGTCAGCGGGTCGTCCATGCTGAGTACTGAGCAGACGGTGCCCTGGAAGTCGATGTCGCAGGTGTAGCCCGTCAGCGCCTCCAGGACGTTCGGCATCGTCGCGACCACGACGGCCTCGACGTCGTGGGTAATGGGACCGTGACCGTGATTGTCGCCGACGGTCGCCTGCACGGCCGCCGACTCGACAGTGAGCGAGGTGACCTCTCCGTCGGCGATGTTGAGGTCGGTCACGCGCGTGTTCGTCTGGATATTCTCCGAGCCGACGGCGGAGACGAGCGCGTCGAGCAGGCGGCCGAAGCCGCCGTCGAGATAGCCCAGGATCTCGCCACGGCGCAGGTCGCGCTCGCCGCGGAAGCGCACCCGGCCCAGCAGCCACGCGGCGCTAACGTCCGCCCAGCGGTCGCCGAACTTCGCTTCGAGGAGTGGGCGAAAGAAGTTCTCGAACACGCCACGGCTGGTGTGCTCGCGCAGGAACGCCTCGATGGCCACGTCCTCGAACTCCGTGAGGTCGTCGTAGGTGCCCCGGGAGGGAATCCCGCCGCGGACGTCGACGCCGAGCACGAGCATTCCCAGACGGAACTTGTCGTAGAAGCTCAGGTGCGGGTAGGCGAGAATCTGCCAGGCGGTGTCCATCGGGTGGACGACGCCATCGACGTAGTAGGCGTTCTTGCCGACCCGCCACTCGATGTCGTCACTGAGGCCGAGTTCCTCGGCGAGTTCGACGATCGTCTCCTCGGATTTCGAGAGGTGGTGGTAGAACTTCTCGATCGGGTCGCCCGCAGTTTGGTGGATCGCTGCGAGGCCGCCGACCTGGTCCGCCGCCTCGAACACCCTGACCCCGTGGCCGCGCTGCTGGAGCCGGTAGGCCGCCGACAGGCCGGCGATCCCCCCGCCGACGATCCCGATCATGTGCCTGTGCTTTCCGGGTCGCGTCTATATGCTTTGCGACTCCCTGGCTGATAGTGATTGTTGTGACTATTTTCGGAGTCGCATCGCATTTTCGGGAGTTTCACGGGCTGACACCGGAGTCTGATGGGTCAATAGCGGTAAAGACTCACAACAATCACTATGAAACACCGTCGGGGGAGCGCCCGGGGGACTCGCCGGCCCACCCGTCCGTCCCGCCGGCGGTCGCCGTCGCCGTGGCCGGCGCGGCTGTGATCGCCATCGGCGGCCCGGACCTGACGACAGCCGATATTTCCAAAACGATCATTTCGATCAAACTTAAGGGAGCACGGGTCAACGGGCAGTGTATATGGCAGACCTCGAACCCGACGATTTCCACGACGTAACCAGACCCGAGGCGGTCGCGGTCTCTCCGGACGGCGAGCGGGTGGCGTTCGTCGCCCGGGAGTCAGACCCCGAGGAGGACGAGCGCCCGGCCTCGCTGTTCGTCGCGCCCGCCGACGGGTCGCGCGACCCCCACCGACTGACACGCGTCTCCGGCGCGAGCCAGCCAGCGTGGTCGCCGGACGGCACCCGTCTCGCCTTCGTGGGAACCCGAGATAAGGACCTCGACCGGCGGGTCGGCCGCGACGAGGATGACGACGAAACCGAGGCGGACGACGAGGAGGGCGGGGACGGGAGTGACGAGAACGAGGACGATAACGGCGGCAGCGACGAGCCAAAGCCCCAGGTCTGGTACTTCGACGTGGAACTGGGCGGGGATGCGGTCCAGGTGACCGACCGCGAGGAGGGCGTCCGCGAGTTCGACTGGGGGCCCGACGGCGAGCGCATCGTCGTCTCGGCGCGGGACCCCACCGACGAGCAGGCCGAGATGCTCGCCGAGCGCCGCGACGACGGCCCGATCGAGGTCGAACGCCTCCAGCACAAGGCCAACGGCGTCGGTTGGCTCGACGAGGTGACGTCGTATCTGTTCGTCGTCGACGTCGAGAGCGGCGAGGAGGAACGCCTCGACGACGCCTACGGACAGGGCGCCCGCGAACCCATCTTCGGCCTCCAGCCCGCGTGGGGCGCGAGCGGCCGGATCGCGTTCGCCAGCAACCGGACCGACCGCCCCGACGATTCGGGCGTGCTGGACCTCTACACGATCGCTCCCGACGGCTCGAATCTCCGGAAACTCACCGACTCCGAGCGCCGGACGTACGCCTACGAGTGGAGCCCCGACGGCGAGCGCATCGCGTTCGTCGCCGGCGACCCCGACAACTGGTACCGGCCCGCCGAAATCTGTGTCGCCAACTCCGGCGACGTGGACGACGACGGGGCCAGCGCCGAGGACTGGTCGGTGACGGCGTCGCTCGACCGGACGGTCGCGATGCTGACCGAGCCGAACTGGCTCGACGACGAGACGCTGCTGGCTGCGATCGGCGACGAGGGCCTCTCGCGACTCGTCCGGGCGCCGGCGGACCGTGACGATCCGGACCGGGTATTCCCTGCGCAGGGTCGCGACCGGAATGCGGTGGTCGCCCACGCCGACGGCGGCACTGTCGGCGTCGTGCTCTCGGATCCGGTCGACGGAATCGACGTGTTCGCCCTCGGCGCCGCGGACCTCGACGCAGCGGATCCCGACTCGCTCGCTTGCCTTTCGGCGCTCAACGACGACCTCCTTTCGGATATCGAGGCGCCGGGGTGCCGCCGGATCAGCTACGAGAACGGCGACGGCGAGGAGATCGAGGCCATCGTCCACCTGCCGCCCGAGTTCGACCCCGAGACCGACGACCCGCGGCCGGTGATCGCCTCCATCCACGGCGGCCCGATGGCCTACGACGCGCCGGGGTGGGCGTTCACGTACACCTACTGGACCGACCAGGGGTACGTCGTCTACCGGCCCAACTACCGCGGCTCGACCTCCTACGGCCGCGAGTTCGCCGAGTCCCTGATGGGCACACGCGGTGACCTCGAAACCGACGACGTGGTGTCTGGCCTGGAGGAACTCGCCGCCCGCGGCTGGGCCGACCCCGACCGGAGCCTGGTGACGGGCTTTTCCTACGGCGGCATCACGACCGCGAACGTCGTGACTCGCAGCGATGCGTTCACTGCCGCCGCAGCCGAGCACGGCATCTACGACTTCCGGTCGACGTTCGGCACCGACGACAACCACCTCTGGCACGACTGGGAGTTCGGCATGCCCTGGGAGGAACCCGAGACGTACGCGGACATCTCCTCGATCACGGACGTCGACGAGATCGAGACGCCGCTGTTGGTCAACGCCGGCGACCAGGACTGGCGGTGTCCGCCGACGCAGGCCGAACAGCTGTACGTCAGCGTCCGCAAGCAGGGCGTCCCCGCGAAGCTGGTCATCTACCAGAACGAACACCACAACATCAGCCGGCCCGAGCGACAGATCCACCGCCTGGAGTCGATCACCGAGTGGTTCCGCGAGCACAACCCCGGGTACGAGACGGCCCATGGGACCGACGAGGACGGTGACCGCAGCGAGGAGGGCGACGAGGACAGCTGCGAGGACGGCACCGATCGGTAGGACCGGTCACAGGCCGATTCCCTGGCGCCGGCGGTCACCGCTAGGTTTTTGCGTTCCTCACCGAAAGCAGGGGATATGGTTACGGTCAGGGCGCCGGCGACGAGCGCGAATCTCGGGAGCGGCTTCGACGTGTTCGGCGTGGCGCTCTCGAAGCCGGCGGACGTGGTGACCGTCGAGAAAGCCGCCGAGACGACGATCGAGGTGCTGGGGGTGGGTCACCAGTACATCCCGGAGGACCCCGACAAGAACACGGTCGGCGCGGTCGCGGAGTCGCTCGACGCGCCGGCACACATCCGGATCAACAAGGGGGTTCGTCCGGCGTCGGGGCTGGGCTCGTCGGCGGCCAGCGCCGCTGCCGCGGCGGTGGCGCTCGACGAACTGTACGACCGCGGCCACTCCCGGGAGGAACTCGTCCCGATCGCCGCCGAGGGGGAGGCGATCGTCTCGGGGGACGCACACGAGGACAACGTCGCCCCGGCGCTTCTGGGCGGGTTCACGATCGCCCGGAACGGGGGCGTCACCTGCGTCGACGCCGCGATCCCGCTGGTCGTCTGCCTGCCGGACATCGTCGTCTCGACGCGCGACGCACGCGCGGTCGTCCCCGACGGTACCCGGATGAAGGAGGTAGTCGAGACCGTCGGCAACGCCGCGACGCTGACGGCCGGGATGCACCGGGACGACCCGGAACTGGTCGGCGACGGGCTGTACGACTCGATCGTCACGCCCGCCCGTGCGGAGTTGATCGACGGGTACGAGGGCGTCCGCCAGGCGGCGTTCGACGCGGGCGCAACGGGCGTGACGATCAGCGGTGCCGGCCCCGGCGTACTCGCGACCTGCAAACCCGGCGCTCGCAAGAACGTGGGCGTCGCGATGCTCGACGCCTTCGAGGTGGCGGGCGTCGATGCGCGGGTGTACCAGACCGAGATCGGCGACGGTGCTCGCGTGCTGTGATACGGTCGTGCGTGACTCTCAACTACCGTCAGTTTATTAGGACTGTTCTGCGGAACGTTCCAGTATGCAGTGTGACTCGTGCGACAGGGCAGTCGTAACGGGCGCCGACACGTGCAGGAAGTGTGGCGCGTCCGTCGGGGACGGTGGCGCAGTCACGCGGGGGACGCCAACCAACCGATCGTCCGACCGGCCACGGCTCGTAACCGACGGCGGCCAGGAGGAACCGGACGACGACGATCCACTCACCGATCACGGCGGCGGATCGGAAGAGAACCCGGACGACGAGTACCTCGACGCCGGCGACATCGTCGACGAGGAGGAGCCCCAAGAGGGTCAGCCGACCGGCGGACAGCCTGACGACGGACCGCCCGCCAGCCAACCGAACGATCAGCCACCCGCCGGCCAGCCAACCGGGCAGCCGCCGGCCGGACAATCCACGGACCAGCCACCGGCGGGACAACCGAACGATCAGCCACCCGCCGGCCAACCGAACGATCAGCCGCCCGCTGGGCAGCCCGCCGCTGGCGAGGGCAGTGAGGCGGCTGGCGGCCAGCAACCAGATCAGACGGGGGAGCCGGCCGGGGCTGGCCAGCCAGGAGGGGCCGACCAGCCCGGCGGAGCACCTGCGGGTGCCGGCGGCCAGGGCGCGCCGACCGGCGAGGCCGGTGCACCCCTGGGTGGCGAAGGCGCCCAGGGCGAGCAGTACGAGGACGGGAACACCCTCGTCGACGAGCTGAAGCGGTACCCGCTGAAGCTGGGGACGGCGCTCGGCGTGCTCGCTTTCCTGATCCCCTACGGACTGCTGACGCTGGCGACGTTCTGGGCCTGGGAGCAACCGCCCGGCGAGAACTACGAGCAGCTCGCTGGCGACAGCGGCTGGGCGTACGTCGACGGCTCGGAGAGCTGGGGCGAACTCGACGTCAGCGCCGAGCTGTTTTTCGAGATCGCCGAACTCGGCTCCGGCGAAGCGGTCGTCGACCTGTTCAGGCGCTCGGCAGGCGTGGCGCGCCCCGAGGAGGTCGACCCATCGGACTACCCGACTGCGGAGGAACAGCTCGATCCGCTGCTCGATCTGCTCGCGTACAATGCGATCCCTGACGTGCCGCTGTTGATCCTGTTCGTGCTCGCGCCGTACGTGCTGTTCATCAGCTCTCGGTACCTCGCCCGGCAGTTCACGCCCGGCGATCAGCCGTTCGAGTACGCCGTCGCCGGCATGACCGTCACCATCGGGACGCTGGTCGTTTCGCTGTTGCTCGGCATCGCCTTCGGGGTGACCGACTTCGCCGGGCGGCTACTGTTCGCGGGCATTCTCATCCCCGCGGTGATCGGGGCGATCGGCGGCCTGAGCATCTGGGCGTTCGACGACCACTCGGCGCTGATCAGCACGCTCACCGCCTGGACCGTGATGGCGCTGAGCATCGGCGTCGCGATGGTGCTGGTCCCGATCCCCGACCTGGGGCTCCCCGAGGGAGTGAGCCTCAGCCTCAGCATCCTCGACCGCATCGTGCTGGCGCTGGGCGCGTACCTGAACGCCGCCCAGTTCAACATGGGCAGCCACGCCATGGGCCGGCTGTTCTTCCTGCTTGTGGTGCTGCTCACGATCGGCGCCGGCTTCGTCCGCACCTGGCAGGTCCAGGATGCCGTCGCCGACCGGATGGACGGCGCGCGCGTCGGCGCGAGCATCTTCGTCGGGTTCCTCGGGACGATCGCGCTGTTCCTCTGGGCGTTCCCGATGGCGACCGTCCTCGTCGACCTCTCGCTTGGCTCCGGCGGGTTCTTCGAGGCGTGGTTCCTCGGCATCGAGCCAGAAGCCGTCGATGGCGCGTCGACCGCCGTTCAGGTGCCAACCATCGAGACGGTCACCAGCGTCGAGAGCTACTTCCGGGCCATCTTCGTCGCCGGACTGATCTTCCCGATGACGTTCGGCGCGATCGGCGGCTACCTCGCCGTCTGGTACCACGACCGCTAGGACGAGTGGGCTGATCCGTCGTACTGACATCCTCCCACGACTGAAGTCGTAGCACTCTCGACCACCTCGCCCTTTCGGTCCGCCAGGTGGATTCTCACTTCGAGTGTTCACGTACGTACAGCCACCAGTATCAGTCCTCGGGACTCGGGCCCACTTCCTCCGGCGCGGTCGCCTCGCCCGTGCCGTCGCGGACTCTGAACTCGCCGGTCTCCGTGCGCCCGGACAGTTCCCGCTGCGGGAACGGGATCTTGATCCCCTCGGCTTCGAAGGCGCTCTTGACGCCGCGGATCGCCTCGCCGACGGCCCGCCACTTCCGGGCTGGCGTCGGTCGGTCGATCCAGAACCGCAGCTCCAGGATCACTGCCGAGTCGCCGAACGCCTTGGGGATCACCTGCGGCGACGGCGCCTCAGAGACGTGCCCGGCCTCGCCGATCGCCTCCAGCGCGACCTCCTCGGCGTGTTCGGGGTCTGTTTCGTAGTCGACACCGACGTCGACGCGCACCCGGAGGTGGCCCTGCGCGCTGCGGTTCTTGATCGGCTCGTTGCTCACCTGGTCGTTCGGCATCACGATCGACTCGCCGTCGAAGTTCTTCATCCGGGTGTTCATGACCGTGATGTTGGTGACGATCCCCTCGTGGCCGCCGATCTCCACCCAGTCGCCGATCGTGAACGGTTGGGAGAACATCAGGACGAAGCCGGCGATCAGCGAGCCAAGCGTCTGGCGGGCGGCCAGCCCGACCACGATCCCGAGAAAGCCTGCCCCGACGAGCAACCCCGAGAGGTCGATCCCCCACAGCGTGAGCGTCCCCGTCAGCGCCACGGTGAACAGCGCAACGTTCCCGATCCGGATCATGATCTCCTGCTGGTGGTCGGTGATCTGGTCGGCGCCGTCGCTGTACTGCTCGACCAGTTCCCGCAGCGCGTTCGCGGCGAGGTATGCGGCGACAAACAGCCCGATAGTGAGCAGGATGTCGGTGAGTCGACCAGGCGTGATACCCATGGTGTGCAGCAAGTCCCTCGCCGTTTCGACCTGCTCCCAGATCAGCATGACCACGAGGATCGTGACGAACCAGATGCTGACCTGCAGCAGCCGCAGACACACGTTCGCGAGCGTCGTCGGCACGTAGCGACTGAGCAGCTCCCCCCAGCGCCGAACGTGACCGTCGGGGAGCTGTCGGTCGATCAGTCCGGCCGAGAGGCGTACCATCATCGGCAGCACCCAACTGCCCACCACGATGGCGATGAAGACGACGACGGCGCTCGCCACCAGCCGCTCTTCGACGGTGTTCAGCCCATCGAAGACGTTCCACAGATCCGCGGCTGGCGTCTGCAGCACTGCCGTCGATGCGCCCGGTCCCATATCACGTCTGAAGCAGGTGGGGGGACTTGGGCGTTGTCTTCCGCTCCGGAGCTGACCGGCGACTCCGAAAGAGCGGATTTATATCCACAACCCTGTGAGTAGGAGATATGGACACCAGCGACACGTACACGAGACGTGGGCTGCTGAGGACGGGTACCGGGGCGGCCGTCGGGCTCGCGGCGGCCGGCGCGACTGGCACTGCTGGGGCACAGGGATCGGCGTACGAGGGCTACCTCGAAGACGAGGGCACCTGGGGCGGCGAAACCGTCGACGCGACTGGCATGGAGCAAGTCACAGTCCGCGTCGGCGCCCAGGGCAACGGCGGCAATTTCGCGTTCGCTCCGCCAGCGATGGTGGTCGAACCCGGGACAACGATCACCTGGGAGTGGACCGGCGAGGGCGGCGGTCACAACGTCGTCAGCGAGGCCGGCAACTTCGAGAGCGACACCTACGAGCAGGCGGGCGAAACGTTCGAGTACACATTCGAGGAGGCGGGCATCGAGCAGTACTTCTGCTCGCCCCACAAGAGCCAGGGGATGAAAGGTGTCGTCGCTGTCGGGGAGGACAACGCCGAGGGCGACGTCGTCCCCTTCGGCGCCCAGCCGGACTTCGGCGGCTACCTCGACGACGTGCCTGGGTTCGAGGGCGGGGCGGCCCCCCGACGCGGCCAGGAGGAGGTTGGAGTCGACGTCGGCGCTGGCGACGGCGGCCTCCAGTTTTCCCCGGTCGCGATCCACGTCGACGCCGGGACGACCGTCGTCTGGGAGTGGACGGGCAACGGCGCCCACAACGTCGTCAGCGAAGCCGACGAGTTCGAGAGCGAACGCACCGGCGAAGAAGGGTTCACCTTCGAGTACACGTTCGAGGAAGCGGGCATCCACAGGTACTACTGCGACCCCCACAAGGGACAGGGAATGAAGGGAGCGGTCGTTGTTGGCGACGACTTCCCGACGCTCACGGGGAACGTTCTCAGAACCGGTGCCGTGTGGGCCGGCGCGGCCGTGTTCGGGACGGTCGCCCTGCTCGGCGTCGCTGCCTACCAGGAACTGTTCGGCGAAGGATCGCTGACGGAGTATTAGAGGTGGCGAGCGGTCGTCGATCGACTGTCAGCTGACTCATAGTGATTGTTGTGATTATTTTCGGAGTCGCATCACATTCTCGGGAGTTTCACGGGCTGACACCGGAGTCTGATGGGTCGACGGCGGTAAAGACTCACAACAATCACTATCAAACGCCGCGGCCCTGCATCTTCTCCTCTTCTGGCAGGTCGACGTTTGCGTCGCCGGACATCCCCTGGCCGACGTTCTTGCTGATCTCGACGAGTTTCTCGGAGTCGTCCCAGTTGTTGACGGCCTCGACGATGGCCGACCCCATCGCACGGGGGTTCTCGGCGCCGAAGATGCCGGAGCCGACGAAGATACCGTCACAGCCGTGATGCATCATCAGCGCGGCGTCGGCGGGCGTCGCGATGCCGCCGGCGGCGAAGTTGACGACCGGCAGGCGGCCCCGCTCGGCGGTTTCGTGGACCAGTTCGGCCGGCGCCTCGTGCTCGCGGGCCCACTTCTCACGCTCCTCGTGGCTCATCCCCTCGAGTTTGCGGATCGAGCCCTTGATGTTGCGCTGGTGGTGGACCGCCTGGTTGACGTCGCCGGTGCCGGCCTCGCCCTTGGTGCGGATCATCGCCGCGCCCTCGTCGATGCGGCGCAGCGCCTCGCCGAGGTTGCGCGCGCCGCAGACGAACGGCGCCGTGAACTCCCGCTTGTCGATGTGGTAGCGGCCGTCCGCGGGCGTCAGGACCTCGGACTCGTCGACCATATCGGCGCCCGCGGCTTCGAGGATCTGGGCCTCCTTGGTGTGGCCGATGCGCGCTTTCCCCATCACCGGGATCGACACCTCGTCGATGATCCCCTGCAGCGACGCCGGATCGGCCATCCGGGCGACGCCGCCCCGCTTGCGGATGTCGGCCGGCACCGCTTCCAGGTTCATCACTGCCACCGCGCCCACGTCTTCGGCGATGCGGGCCTGCTCCGGGTTGACGACGTCCATGATCACGCCGCCCTTCTGCATCTTGGCGAAGCCGCGCTTGACCAGCTCCGTGCCCCGCTGTAACTCCTCGAGATCGGTCGCGTCGGACATATCTCCCAGTTGGTCTGGATCTACTTAACGCGTGTCGTTCATACTGGTGGCTGTACTTCGTTTGCTCACCAGTCTCTGCGGAGACAGACCCGTTCCGCCTGGATTCTCAATTCGAGTGTTCACGTACGTACAGCCACCAGTATCAGTCCTCGGCGGCCGCGGTCCCGCGGACGATGTCGGCGACGTCTTCGAGGCTCTCGACCTCGTAGGTGGGCTCTCGGCCGAGGGACACGTCGGCGTTGTGCTCGCGGCGGATGAAGGCGGTGTCGACGCCGGCGCGCTCGCCGGCGACCACGTCGCTCTCCCGGTCGCCGACGTACAGCGGTTCGCTCACGCCGAGGTCCTCCATCACCGATTCGAGAAAGACCGGCTCGGGCTTTTTCCGTTCGAGGCTGTCGACGTGTGGCTCGCGGGCCTGTATCGCTGCGAACTGCTCCGTGAGTTCGTACTGTTCGGCAATGAACTCGACGACGCGGCGCTGGTTGTTGCTCACGATGCCGGTGGGGACCTCCAGGCCGGCGAGGACGCCCGCGTCGGGGTAGGGCTGTTTGCCGCCGTCGCGGGCCGCCTCGCGGAGGGTGTCGGCGAGGTTGTCGTCACGGTGGCGCCACAGCGTCGCGTGGTCGACGCCGTGGTGTTCGCTCAGAGAGACGAGTTCGTCGTAGGTGGGGCCGAACGCGACCAGCTCGACGTGGTCGTCCTCGGGCGCGTCGACGCCGACAGCCGCGAAGGCGTCGAGGGCTGCCTGGCGCACGGGGGCGCTGTCGAGGACGTCGACGACGACGCCGTCGTGGTCGAGCAGGAGGGAGTCGTACCCCCCCATGCTATCGCATTCCGAACGGGTCGTCGCCGACGCCCGGGTCGTCGTCCTCCTCGGTCTCGAACGCTTCGGGTGGCCGGCCCGCCTTCTCGACGACATCGTCGGTGACGATCAGCGGGCAGTCGACCCGCAGCGACAGCGCGATGCCGTCGGAGGGCCGGGCGTCGAAGACAGCCTGCTTGCGCTCGCCGCCGTGGTACTGTTCGGTGTCGATCTTGGCGTAGAAGGTGCCGTCGGCGAGGTCGTCGATGCGCACGCGGTCGATGGCGGCGCCGAACTCCGCGACCATCTCGACGAACAGGTCGTGGGTGAGCGGCCGCTCGAACGGCTCGCCGTCGAGCGCGAGCTGCATCGACTGGGCCTGGTCTTTGCTCACGAAGATCGGGATGAGCTCGCCACGGGATTCGAGAATGACAACCGGCGTGCCAGGGCCCTCCTCGCTGACGCCGATGCCGACGCCCTCCACTGTAGCTTCGTGTTCCATGCTTCGTCTATTCGCCCGTGGACGCAAAAGCCTGTTCTCCGGGGCGAACGGTAGCCTGCCAGCAATCAGTATCAGAGCAGCAGGTCGTCGGCCGCCCGTCTGGCGGCCAGCACCGCGTCCTCGGCGACCTGTTCGGCGTCGCCGGGGGCGTCGAGGTAGACGTCGACGTCGAGCTGTCCGTCCTCGAACGTCACAGTGACGTCGACATCGCGTAGCTCACTCTGTGAATACCGCGAAAAGACGACGTTCTCCGCGGCCGACGCAGCCGCCTGGACGACCGCTTCGTCGTCGGGGTCGTCCGCGCCCATTATGCGCCGCCGGCGCCGCCGAGGCCGCCGCCCGGTCCGCCGCCGAGCATCTGCTGGAGCCCCTCCTGAAGCTCCTCGAACTGTTCCTGGACGCGCTCCTCCTGCTTCTGGAGGGTGTCGACGCGCACTTCGAGGCTGTTGACCTTCTCCTCGAGGGCGTTTTCGGCGGTCCCGTAGTCTGTCTCGACCAGCAGCTCGCCGAGCTGGCGGTACATCTGCGTGTCGGGGTCGATGTCATCAAGCTCCTCGAGGGCGGTCTTGGACTCGGTGAGCTGTGTCTCTGCCTGCTGTTTCTGTGCGGCGACCTGCTGTGCGGTCTCCTGGAGGTCCTGCAACTCCTCGATTTTCTCCTGTGCTTCCGGCGGAAGATTACCCTGCATATCAGTCATCTCGGGACCCGGACTGTTAAACCCACGGAAGCGTAGTCACCGTGTCGCGGCACCGGCTTGCTCGGCGACTGACACCAGCGATAGCCAGGTGTTCGCCGCGGCACGGAGCGCCACCAGGTCCCGCGCCTCGATGGTCAGGCGGAGTTCAGCGGCCTCCCGGTCGAGTCGCGTTCGGCTGCGCTCGTCGTCGATGTCGCCGATTTCGGGCGTGATCGCCCGCTCGACGCGGCGGGCACGCTGTGGGGTCGCGTAGGTCAGCGAGAGAAGCGTTTCGTGATCGTACGCGGACACTATTCGACGTTGATTTCTTTGACGTCGCGGCTCCGCTCTTTCAGGAGGACGCGGTGGCCGCAGTAAGGACAGCGCACCCCGCCGTACTCGTCGAGCGTGACGTCACGCTTGCAGCGGGAGCATTTGTAGCTCATTCGTCGTCGTCCTCGTCGTCCTCTTCGAGTGCAGCGCGGATCGACCGCGTGACGGTCTTGCCGGCCGGCGTCTGGGGCGTGTAGGCGCCGCCGGTGAACGTCTCGCCGGTCTCCTCGTTGACCCAGATGCCGGTTCCGACCCGCTTGACGTCGTCGCCGTCGACCTGGGAGTTGCGCATCTCCCGCTCGATCTCGGCGACGCGGCGCCGAGCAACGCGCCCGTATCGCGCGCCGAAGCGGCCTGCGCTCCCCGTCCGGTTTTCCTGTTTGCTCATAGTACTACACCGTCGGCCGAGCGGGCAGATAAACCCTGCGAGTTCGGTTGAGTCGCTCGGAGCGTCTCTCGCTTCGCTCGCCTATACACCGGACGTGATTTGTCTAAGATATCTCGACACAGATCGGGACTTCCAGGGTCGATAACGCTGCTACTCCATGAGAGCTCCGAGGCGATCTTTCCGGCCTGCCGGCTGGTCACCCCGGGCCGCGGTCCCCTCGAAGCGCGGCCCCCTTCATGCCCCTTCGGGGTGCTACTTGCCGTCGTCGGGGTCGTTCTCGGACGGGCGCTCCCGCGCCCGGTTTTGCTCTCAAATACAGCCAGTTTGGATGTAGGTATATCGAATTAATTCCGGCTAAGCTGTATTAGAGAACATATATGTAACGTCCGTTCGGCGGACATATGGAACGACCTGAGTTTCAGGACAACTATTTCAACCCGAATGCAAACCTTCCGTATGGTGTCACTCCAGAGGAGGTCGGGGAGGCTATCCGGGAGTTCTACGACTTCTATGGTGACTTGAACGAATTTCTGCTCGCGGAGGACCACGGCCGGCTGGAAACTGTCCTACGGGCGAATAACGCCCTGAGCGACTTCGTGGGGAACGTCGCCACAGAAGAACTGGCGAACGTCTCCGATGCACTCATAGTAAACCAGAAGCCGGACGGGTTTCCCGACTTACTCCCGCTCGATAACGACGAATACGCCGCGGAGGACTATGATATTCACCACGGAGAAGAAGGTATAGAGACAAAGTGCAGTAAGTCGAATGGAGGCTGGCAGGCTCATAATAACGAATCAGCATGGTTCATCGTTTTCCGGTACATCCGCGGGGACCCGGAGGAAACTATCGAAGATATGGAGCCGATACGGTTCGTGCAAGTGTTGGCGGCGAATCTCGATGAGGATGACTGGAGCCATAGCGGGCGGTCCAATGAATCGCGTCGGACCATTACGAGTAGTATCGTAGGTAGCGGAATGCACAAACTTCGTAGTAATCCGATATATGAGGATCCTGACGCGATTACGGGACGCGGGGAGAAGAAAATCGAATACCTCCAGCGCCACGCTGCGTTTAACCCGACGTTCGCGGACGAACACCCCGAGTACGTAACCGAATAGACCAGTCTTGATGAGGTGTGAATGAGCGTCAGGAGAAGTCCGTGAGCGAAGCGGAGTCGTCGCCCTGCTGAGCGAAGTCGCCCCGGGTTTCGACCGGCGTATCTACTTCCGCGAGATTCGGAATGGCGTTCTCGGCCATGTTGAAGAACGTATCATCCAGTTCGATGCCGATAGCGTTGTACTCGAGCGCGTGAACGGCAGCGATAGTCGAACCCGATCCCATGAACGGGTCGAGTATAACGCCCTTCTGGAGGGGCAGGGCGGCATGGCATAGTTCACGCATGAGATACTGAGGTTTCAGATTCGGGTGCGCCTCCGCGTCGTCAGGGTCGGGGTGAGCGTTCTTGACTATCTCCGTCTCCGCCTTCGGAGTCTTTCCGTCCTCCAGTAGGTCTGTGAACGGTCGTTCTTCGGACTCACGGCGAAGCCCACCTGTTTGCCATGTATCTAGCGTATCCTGTAACCGGCCGTCGAGCGGCTTGCGGTAGAGGAGCCACGGCTCCCAATAGACTCGGGGCATCGAGGAAACCATATCGTATCGCTCATGCGCCCCCTTTGGTCGGTCGCCTCCACGGAGCGTTTTCGTTTTCCGAACCAGCACGTCACGCCGCTCCAGCCCGGCTTCGTCCAACTGCTTAGACACTTCATGCATGAGTAATTGAGTCGTAGCGACGAACATATGGCCACCCGGGCGAAGGACCCGCTCGACGGCTTCCCCGAAGGTCTTAAAGAAGTTACGTAGTTTTTCCTTATCACTATCGGATAGGACCGTGAACCGGGGTAACGGCTTCCGTTTATTCCCATCCAGTTCGGGAGGGATACGCCACACGCCACCTTTCCCCTCGCGCATCTTCTCGACGTTCGCGGTTTCAAATTCGACCACGCCGTATGGTGGGTCCGTCACTACAGCGTGTATCGAATTTTCGTCGTACTCTTCCTCTAAGACCTGAAACGCATTCCCATGATGGAGGTCATATCCCATTATTGAACACCTGCCTTTGGGGCCTCTTATTCCCTCTCTTTCGTTTGAACCTAGGGGTGTAAGTAGATAGCGGTAGAATGTAGGTATAAATTTGTCATTACGTGAGTAACCCGAAGAACGATGGGACAGGTCGAGGAGGACGCTTCCTACGTAATTCGCTCTCCCCACCGAACTGACGTACTCGGTCGTCTCGCCAAGGGTAATGCAATTCCAGCCCAAATACGCGAGGATACCGGGCAAGAATATTCGCGTATCACCGATGCCGTAAACTCTCTGCGCGGCCGCGGCCTGGTAGAACTCCTTGTCCCCGACGAGACTAAGCGTGGTCGAATGTACGGTATCACGAACCGGGGAGAGGAGGTATGGGAGTATTTGCTGGAGAATAACATGGCCGAAGAACCTAACGCCGGATGAATTTTCGACTGAAGGCCCTTCTATAGCGAATTAATAGCGTTCCCGAGCGCCAGCGCGCCAGCCGCCGCGAGCACACCGACCGCGAGGATACCGTGTGAGCCGTCGGGCGGCAACTCGATCACGTCCCGCTCGAGGGGTGGTGTCACAACGCCAACACATCAGCCGGCGTCGAAGCGGTAACCCGACCGCTTGCTGGCGAACGAGCAGTGATACCGACGCACATGGACTACCTTTCACTCCGGAAATCGTAAGACACCGTTACTGTTTGAATCCAGAATATAATTATTGAGAGGGAAGGCTGAGGCCCCAACGCATGAAGCGAAGAAAGCTTCTGGCTCTCGCTGGCGGGGCGGTATCGCTCGCCCTCGCCGGCTGTGCCGGAGACACCGACGAAGCGAACGGAGACAATCAAACGTCTGGGACCGATGACGAGGGCGGCGCGATGGACGACAACGCCACCGGCGACGACGCTGCCGGCGGCAACGGTGAAGACGGCACCGGCAACGGTGAAGACGGCACCGGCAGCGGCAACGAAACCGAGAACGGCGATGCCGGCGGCAACGGCGGTGCCGGCAACGTACCCAGCGAGGTCGACGACTACCTCTCGGAGGCAAGCGAGTACAACGGCTCCCTGGAGGATATGACCGGCGAGGACGAAGCGACCGTCGAGGTCGGCGCCGGCAGCGACGGGCTGGCGTTCAGTCCCGCCGCCATCCAGGTCGATTCTGGCACGACCGTCACCTGGGAGTGGACCGGCGAAGGGGGCGCCCACAACGTCGTCCACGAAGACGGCGAGTTCGAGAGTGACCTCCAGGAAGAGGACGGCGCCACCTTCGAGCATACGTTCGAAGAGGAGGGCAACTTCCTCTACTACTGCAACCCCCACAGGAGTCAGGGGATGAAAGGTGCGGTCGTCGTCGGCAGTGGCGGTGGCGGCACCGGCGGTAACGGTGGCGACAACAGTACCGGTCGCCTGAGCTAACTTTCAGGTAAGCCGAACCGCAGCAACTGGGTTCAGCCGGCGTTACAGATTGGCAGTGAGCGGCTCCGGCGGTCCGCCTGGCAACGCGTCGCGGTCGTGTGCGGCCTCGAAGTCCAGGTCAGGCCCCGCGGCGACGATCCGCGAGGGCGTCACGTCCGGATGCGTCGTGTAGTAGTGTTCTTTGATGTGGTCCATCCGCACAGTGTCGGCGACGCCCGGCGACGCGCGGGTCGTTTTGCTCCTCGTTCGCCCGTCCTGTGGCCCCTCTCTCCGGTCGTGGCGGCCCGTCTGGTACAGGTCCTGGAGGTACGGCCAGATGTTGTCGTACTGGTGGATGAACTGCTTGTTGCACATAAAGTGTGTGTGATACACCTGGTCGAACCGGACCAGCGTGGTGAACATGCAGACGTCGGCCTCGGTGAGGCGGTCGCCGGCGAGGTACCGCTGGTCGGCGAGCACGTCGTCCCAGCCATCGAGCGCGTCGAACAGTTCGTCGACCGCCTCGTCGTACGCCGCCTGCGTCTTTGCGAAGCCGGCGCGGTAGACGCCGTTGTTGATCGGCTCGTAGATCTCCTCGATGATCCGGTCGACTTCGTCGCGGTACCCCTCGGGGTAGAGGTCGACGTCCCTGGTCGCGACCGCGTCCATCTCGGTGTCGAGCATCCGGATGATCTCCGCCGACTCGTTGTTGACGATTGTCTCCTCCTGTTTGTCCCACAGCACGGGCACCGTCACCCGGCAGGTCACGTCGGGATCGGCCGCGACGTACACCTCCCGGAGGTAGTCGGCGCCGTTGACCGTGTCCGGCGTGCAGCCGTCCTTCTCGGGGGTAAACTGCCAGCCGTTGTCGGCGCGGAACGGGTCGACGACGTCGACCGTGATCGCGTCTTCGAGCCCCTTGAGCGCACGGACCAGCAGCGTCCGGTGAGCCCACGGGCACGCGTAGGAGACGTACAGGTGATACCGGCCGCTCTCGGGCTGAAAACGGGCGTCCGGATCCTCGCTGATCCAGTTCCGGAACGTCGTCTCCTGTCGCTTGAACTCTCCGTCCTCGTTCGTCGACTCGTAGGTGTCTGTGTGCCACTCGCCGTCGATTAGCTTGTTCATACGGTGTCGTAGGGGATTAGAGCGGATAAGAGGCAGGTATACAGCCGGACGTAACTCCGTACAGTGCCATGACGCCACCAGCGGAGCCACACCGCCCCGGATACCGATGGATGTCAGGGGCTGTAGTTATCAGATATCGCAATCCGGGCCAAACGCTTATACAGGTTCTAAGCACACTACTCGCTCAAACAGAGTGATAGTGATTATCGTGACTGTTTACCGGGTCGACCGCACGCCGTCGCGCGGTCGATTCTGGAACGACTCACAATAATCACCATGAGAGTTGCGAGAGCGTGCCGGAACGGCCGCGTGACGGCGTGCGATCACTCCGGACGCTCTCGCGCCCCTCGCCGTGAGCGAAACGACCCGAGCGACAGGCTGTACGGAGGGTAAAAGAGATGGCATGGCAATCGACCCCATGGGCCGACCCGCTGTTAGCCGCGACAGTCGTCTCGGGCTCGCTGGCCGTCTTCGGCCTCCTGTATGTGCTGTCGATCCGCCGGGATCGCCGGGTGGTGGCGTTCGCGACGGTGATGGTGGCGGCTGCCGTCTGGACGCTGGGGTACTCCTTCCAGTTCGCCAGCGCGACGCTTCCGGAGAAGCTCCAGTGGGCGCTTGTCTCGATGATGGGCGAAGCGGTGGTACCGACGGCGTGGTTCACGTTCGCGGCGGCGTACGCGGGGTACGACGAGTGGCTCCGGCCCCGGGTACTCGCGGCACTGTGGGTGGTACCGGTCATGACGGTCCTGCTGGCCGCGACCAACAGCGTCCACGGGCTGGTCTGGGCAGGTGCGGCGCTGGGCGAGGCTCCTGACGGCGCGTATCTGGTCCTCGAACGGGCTGGCGGGCCGTGGCTGCTCGTCCATGGCGCGTACTCCTACTTTGTCGCCGCGGCCGGAGTCGTGGTGATTATCGGTCTGATCGAGCGGTCACGGCACGTGTACCGGGGGCAGGCACTCGTGCTGTTCGGGGGGGGTTTCGTCGCAGCCGCGGCCCACATGGCGTCGCTCGCGGAGGCGGGCCCCGCGGCGGCCGTCGACCTGACCGGCCCGTCGCTGTCCGTCCTCGGTATCGCGTTCGCGATCGGGATCTTCCGGTACCGGATGTTCGACCTGGTCCCAGTCGCCCGCGCCTCGATTATCGAGAACATGGGCGAAGGGTACGTCCTCCTGGACCGGGGCGGTGAGGTCGTCGACGTCAACGCGGCGGCACGGTCGCTGTTGGGCGGCGAGGACGGCCGCCTCATCGGCCGGCCAGCACGGGAGGTGTTCGAGGTAGATCTGGCGGTCCTGAACGAGTTCGACAACGAGGCGACGGCCGCGACAGTCGCGATCGACGATGAGCCGACGGCCTCAACGGCCGCGATGGAGGACGGCACTGCGACCAGCGGGGACGTGGGCCGGCGGTACCTCGAGCTGACAGTGTCAGCCATCGAGGCGGACGGGGTTGCGGGGCGGTTCCTCTGGGTCCGGGACGTGACCGACCGCATCCGCCTCGAACGCCGGTTCCAGACGCTCATCGAGCGCTCCTCGGACGTGGTGTTCCGCCTCGACGAGGACGGCATCGTCAGGTACGCGAGCCCGTCGATCCGCCGGGTCCTCGGCTACGAGCCGGCCGACCTCGAGGACGACCTCGCCTTCGAGGAACTGCTGGTCGACGACCGCGGGGAGGGTGATCGCGAGGAGCGCGAGGACGGGGACCGGACGGCACTGGACCGCCACGCCACGGCGACGGAGACCTGGAAGCGGCTGGTGGGCGGCGACGCGGACAGCGACACCGTCCGGTTCGAGGTGCAGCTCCGGACCGCGGCCGGCGAGGTCCGGTTCATCGAGGCCGTCGCCCGCTACCTCGTCGACGACCCGGCAGTCGGGGGGATCGTCATCAACGCCAGGGATGTGACCGAGCGCACCGAACAGGAGCTGGAGCTGCTCCGGACAAACGAGCGCCTCGACCAGTTCGCGAGCCTGGTCGGCCACGACCTGCGGAACCCGCTCAACGTCGCGACCGGCCACCTCGAAATGGCGATGGAGACCGGCGACACGGACTCGCTGGAGACGGTCCGCGAACAGCACCAGCGCATGGAGGCGATGATCGAGGACCTTCTCTCGCTGGCCCGCGAGGGACGGACCGTCGAGGATCCGTCGCCGGTCGCGCTCGCGGCGGCCGCCCGCCAGGCCTGGTCGACCGTCGACACCCGCGGCGCGTCGCTCGCGGTCGACGCCGATGCCGAGGTACTGGCCGACGAGTCCCGGCTGTACAACCTTTTCGAGAACCTGTTCCGGAATGCGGTCGAACACGGCCCCGGTGGCGGCGAGAACGGCATCGAGCCGGCCGATCTCACCGTCAGGGTCGAGGCGGTCCCGGGAGGGTTCGCCGTCGGCGACGACGGCGTCGGCATTCCGGCGGGGAAACGCGAGCAGGTGCTGGAGTCAGGATACACGACGCGGTCGGGCAACACCGGGTTCGGGCTCGCCATCGTCGAGGAGGTCGCCGCGGCACACGGCTGGGGCGTCAGCGTGACCGAGAACGCAGACGGCGGCGCACGGTTCGAATTCACCGGCGTCGACCGGCCGACCGCCACGGCGCCCGACGCCGCGAACGGGGAGGTTGACTGACCGTGGGGATAGCCCGGGTCGCGGGCGAACTGGACCGCGAGGGGTCGCGGGTACTCTGGGTGTTGCTGTGCCTCTCGGTGTCGCTCGTCACCGGGACGCTCGTCGGTGCCGCGTTTCTGCTGCCGGGGACGGTCGGTGCGCTCATCAGCGGCCGGGCGCTGCTCGCGCTGGGGCTGACGTTCGTCGGCGGCGGGCTGGCGCTGATCGCCATCCTCCCGGGATCGGAGCCTGACCGCCGCGGCGTCGGGGGGACCGGATCGGGGTCGACCGGAACTGCTGTGGAGGGGGATGCGAGACCGGATGCACCGGCGGGAACCGGGCCGGTGCCCCAGCGGGTGCGCGCGATCAGGAGTGAGATCGACTGGGGGGTCACGCTCCCAGCCGTCGTGATCGCTCTTCTGGTCGCTGGCGGGTTCGCCCTCGCGCCGGCCCGGACCACGTGGCTGGTCGAGCGCCTCGAGTCGCTCGTGCTCGTGACCGGCCGGCCGCTGTTGCACGGGGCGATGTTCGCGTTCGTGCTGGGCGTGCTCTGGCTGGCACTTGGCGCCTCAGGGCGGATCAGGCTCGGCGGGCCGGACGCGACGCCGGAGTACTCGACGCCCGTCTACGTGGCGATGCTGTTCTCGGCTGGCATCGCGGCCGGCATCGTCTTCTGGGGCCCCGCCGAGGCGCTGTTTCATTACCACAGCGTGCCGCCGTTCGTCGAGGCCGACGCCCGCTCGGACGCGGCTGTCGTCGGCGCGCTCCGGACGACGCTGTTCCACTGGGGCATCTCGGCGTGGTCGGCCTACCTCGTCGTTGCCCTCCCGGTGGCGTACGCGGTGTACAACCGGGGCGCGCGGTTCCGCGTCTCCGCGATGCTCGCGCCGCTTCTGGGGACCGAGGTCGTCGACTCACGCGCCGGGACGGTCGTCGACGTGCTCGCCGTGCTCGCGACGCTGGGTGGGCTGTCGACGACACTCGGTTTTCTGGCGACCCAGTTTCTCACAGGCATCGAGTTCCGCTGGGCAGTTGCACTCGGATCCACCGGTCGGGCGCTGTTCGTCGCCGGGATCACGCTGCTGGTCGTCGTCTCGGTCACCGCGGGGGTCGGCCGCGGGATGCGCCGCCTGTCGGTGCTCAACACGGCCGTCTTCGGGGCCGTCCTCGTTGGCGTCGCGGTCGCCGGCCCGACGCTGTTCGTCGCCGAAATCGGGGGTCGCGCCGCGGTCGGCTACCTCCTCGAGTTCGTCCCGATGAGCCTCACAGTCGGTGAGGTGTCGCTGGCGGGCGACGCCGCGGCCGAGGCCGACGGCTGGCTCGCGGGGTGGACGACGTTCTACTGGGCGTGGTGGCTCTCGTGGGCGCCGTTCGTCGGGCTGTTCATCGCCCGCATCTCCAGGGGCCGCCGGATCCGGACGGTCGTGCTCGGAGCCGGCGTCGTCACGTCGCTGGCGACGCTGTCGTGGTTCGTCGTCGTCGGCGGCTCGGCGCTGGCGGTCCAGCACGGCGGCCGAGCGGACCTGCTCGGCGCCGTCTTCGACGTTGACGCCGCGGTCGCGGGCTACCCGCTGTTCGACGCGCTCCCGTTCGGCGTCCTCCTGTTGATCCCGTTTCTCCTCCTGGTGCTCACGTTTTTCGTCACCTCCGCCGACGCTGCCGTCCGGAGCCTCGCCCTGCTGACGGCGGACGGCGACAGCCCGTCGGTCGCGCTCCAGGTCGCCCTCGCCGCGAGCATCGGCGTCATCGCGACGGCCCTGCTGCTGTTCGGCGAGGGCGTGCTCGTCCAGACGGCCGCCGTCATCACTGGCGGCCCGTTCGCCGTCCTCGGCCTGCTCGGGGTCGGCGGGCTGATCGTCGCAGTCCGCCGGAACGACCAGTGAAGATCCGTCACTCCTCCCGCGAGGAGAGATACACGACCAGCAAGTACAGGATCCCGAGCAGGCGGGCGGCGGGTTCGACCCACGACCGCAGCCGGAGTTCTTCGGGGTTGTCGTAGGCAAACGCCTGGCTAAGGCGGATGAGCGGCCTGGGGTAGACCGCAGCCACGAGGCCGGCGAGGGTGAGCGCGCTGCTTGTCAGCGGCGACCGCTCGCGGCCGCGGACGAGCACCCAGACGAACAGGAGTCCCTCGAGTCGCGCGAGGACGTTCCCCAGCGGCCGGAGGCGTGCCTCATCGGGGTTCTCCAGCCCAATGCGCTCGCAGGCGTCGATGATCGGCCTCGGTTTGATGATCTCGACGATGCCGAACGCGACCAGGAGTTTGCGGAGCATACCCGATGCTACGCCAGTCGGTATCATATGACTGGCGCTCCATCGGCGTGGTTCGAAGGGTTTATTCGCGTTCTCGGCCACGTTCCGCCAAGAACCCACCATGTCAGAGAAACCAGCGTCGATGTACCGGGACATCGACAAGCCCGCGTACACCCGCCGGGAGTACATCACGGGGATTCCCGGCTCGAAGATCGCACAGTACAAGATGGGCAACAGGGAGGCCGAGGGCGACGACTACCCGATCCAGATCTCGCTCGTCGTCGAGGAGAGCGTCCAGATCCGGCATGGCTCGCTGGAGGCGGCGCGGCTGTCGGCCAACCGCCACCTGATCCAGGAGCTCGGCGAGGGCAACTACAAGATGATCCTCCGGAAGTTCCCCCACCAGGTGCTCCGGGAGAACAAGCAGGCGACCGGCGCGGGTGCGGACCGCGTCTCCGACGGGATGCGCCAGTCCTTTGGCAAGATCGTCGGCACCGCCGCCCGGATGCAGTCGGGCGAACGCCTGTTCACGGCGTGGTGCGAGCCCGAGCAGGCCGAGGCCGTCAAGGAAGCCTACCGGCGCGCGTACAACAAGATCACCCCCCCCTGCCGGATCAACGTCGAGCGTGGCGAAGAGCTGCTGATCGCGTAAACTACTCCGCGCTACCGCTTGCTGAATCATCGGTCTTCTCGACAGCGTTTTACTCCTCGCGTCCTCACCGTGTAGCCGATGCTCCGGCTGGCCGTCGCAACGAACGCCGAAACCTACGAGCGGATGCAGACACCGCTGGCTGACCGCGGAATCGAGGCCGAGGTGATCGAAACCGCAGAGCGGTCGATCCACGTCACCGACGGCGATGCGAACGGGGCAGGCCAGTTCGGCGACTCCTTCGACGTCGGGTTCGTGTTCCCGCCGCGGCTGGCGGAGGGCGGCGTCGCCGACGCGCTGCTGGACGTCCCGTGGGTCAACGACCGCGAGTGTGTTCTGCGCTCCCGGCAGAAAGGCGAGACGCTGGCGCGGCTCTCGCGGGCGGGCTTGCCGACCCCGGAGACAGTCGTGGTCTCGAACCCTGCCGACGAGACCGTACTGAAAGGCGTTTTCGCGGAGTTCGAGCCGCCGGTGGTGGTGAAGCCGAACGCGACGACCCGCGGGACGGGCGTGGCGCTGGCGGAGGATCTGGACTCGTTTCTGGGGATCTGTGACTACCTGGATCTGGTGCACGACTACCGGGCGACCGGCGACCAGTCGTTTCTTGTCCAGGAGTTTCTGCCCGACGCGCGGGACTTCCGGGTGATGCTGATCGACGGCGAAGTAGTGGGAGCGGTCGAGCGTCGACTACCCGAGGAGGCGCTGTCGGCCGGCCAGTGGAAGCACAACGTCCACCGCGGCGCGGCGGCGACTGGGGTGGATCTGGATGAGGGGTTAGGCGAGGAAGCGCGGCGGATCGTCGAGGCCGCTACCGAGGCACTGGAGATCCCCTGGCTCGGCGTGGACCTGCTGGTGACCGACGACCGGATCGTCGTCAACGAGACGAACGCCCGGCCGACGATCGACGAGGCGACGAAGTACGAGCCGGGGTTCTGGGACAATCTGGCGTCGTTGATCCGGGCGCAGATGTGATACGCAGGACCGTATATACGGTTGTTCGTAATGACGAGGCAGTCCCGAAAATACTCACGAACTACCGTATCAGTATCAGGTCAGAATGACGAACACCGCGAGGCCGATCGCGATGAACAACGTCAGAACGATCCACCCGACCAAGATCATCGAGACGTGTTTGACGTACGTTTCGTTGTCGTCTGCGGGCATGAGTTCCATTGTTGGGAGAGTGTTCAGCCCGGGCGTATAAAAAGCATCCCGAACGCTGGGTGGAGACGCCGCTGTGTGACCGCACGACCGCCACGAGTGCCGTCAGATGTCGATGCTCGTCGAGTCGTCGGCGCGGTCGAAGACGACCTCCAGGACGCCGTTGTTGTAGGTGGCGCTGGCGGAGTGTTCGTCGACCGTCGCCGGCAGCGAGACGCGCTCGCGGTACTCGCGGTTGTTGCCGGCAGCCCGCAGATTCAGCGTGGTGCCGTCACACTGGAGGTCGATGTCCTCCCTGTCGACGCCGGGGATGTCTGCGACGATCCGGACCTCGTCGTCGCTCTCGTGGATGTCCATGTGGACGTCCCGGCCGCTGTCGGTGTGGCTGCCGGTCCCCCCCTCGAAGTGGAACTCGGCGTTGCCGCCCATCATTTCGTTCATCATCCGCTCGATCTCGCTGAACAGATCGTCGAACGGGTCGTCGCGGTCGTCGTCTCTCATACAGGGCAGTTGGGACCAGGCTTGTGAAAAGTCTTCGGCGTCACCGAACCGACAGGTTCGTCGGCTCTGCCGGACGTGCGGGGTACAGCAAAGCTGTACGACCCCAGGCCCTCACCGGTCGAAACGATGCCGACGCCTTTTATGCGGGAACGTCCTAGCGCGGGTATGGAAGACACGACAGCACGGGTGGCGGCGGCCTGTCCGGCCTGTTCACCCGACGCCGAGACGGTCCACGAGGTGCTCTCGGAGGGCGGACAGGCGACAGTCAGGTGCACGGAGTGCAGCCACGTCCACAAGGAGTCGCTGCCCGAAGAGCGGACGGTCAACCGCGAGGTGGTCGTCTCCCAGGATGGCGAGTCCTTCGCCACCGCCGTCGAGGTGCCCGCAGCGGAGACCCTCGCGACCGGCGAGGAGTTCCTCGTCGAGACCGACGAGGCGATCGTGACCGCACGGATCACCAGCCTCGAACTCGGGGACGGACGCAGCGACGAAGCCGTCGCCGAGGACGTCGAGACGATCTGGTCACGGGCGGTGGGCAACGTCAGCATCAACGTCACCGCCCACCCCAAGTCCGGCGAACACGACGAGACCCGGAGCGTTCGCCTGCAGGTGCCCGGCGACTACGAGTTCGTCGTCGGCGAGACCGACGAGCTCGGCGACGAGGAATTTACCGTCGAGGGCATTTTGATCCGCGACGACGCGACGGGGTACGACCACGGGAAACTGGACTTCGACGGCGACGCTGCGGCGGCGAAAGACGTCAAGCGGCTGTACGTCCGCGACGAGGCGACGACGGCGTGGTCAGCCTGGTGAGATGAGTTTCGAGCAACGCCGCAACGAACTGGTCGACCGGCTGGTGGCCCGCGAGAACCTCGACCCAGCGACCGAGGCGGCGATGCGGACGGTCCCACGTCACGAGTTCGTCCCCGAGGGCAAGCGCAACGCCGCCTACGCAGACCGCCCGCTCCCCATCGGCGAGGGCCAGACGATCAGCGCCCCGCACATGGTGGCGATCATGACCGACCTCCTGGCGCTGGACCCGGGCGACGAGGTGCTCGAAATCGGCACCGGCTGCGGGTACCACGCCGCCGTCACCGCCGAGGTCGTTGGCCCGGAGCACGTCTACAGCGTCGAGTTCCACGACGAACTCGCCGAGCGTGCGCGGGAGACGCTCGCGAGGACGGGGTACGGCGAGGTGTCGGTCCTGGCCGGCGACGGCCGCGCCGGCTGGCCGGAGCACGCTCCGTACGACGCGGCGTACCTGACCTGTGCGGCGAGTAACTTCCCGCCGGCGGTCGTCGACCAGGTCCGGGCGGGCGGCGTGCTGCTGGGCCCGCTGGGCGACGGCCGGCAGGTGCTCGTCCGCGCTCTAAAAGGGGAGGACGGTTCGCTCGAGCGCGACCGGCACGGCCACGTCCGGTTTGTGCCGTTGAAGTGATTCGGGACGCTGTAGGAGTTGGTATTCTCGGTACTTTCACCGTCATGTCAGAGAAAGCCCTCGGCGTGCTCGCGGATCCCGCTGAGCGACATATTCTCGCTCCCTACGGTCGCTCGAATAGGGGCCGCTCAGCGACCGCGAGCCCGCCTCGCCCTTTCAGTCCGCCAGGGGAGGTATGTAGTCGGCTGGCAGAAACACGATTGTCGCTGAGAGAGCGTTCGATCACGAAAACGGATCGCGCAGTAGAAAAAACGACTATTCGCCGGAAACGATCGTCACGCTGGCGACGCGGTCGTCCGCCTCGGCGTCCATCACGACCACGCCTTTCGTGTTGCGGCCGACAGTCGAAATCTCGGCGACCGGGCAGCGCATGATCTGGCCGCTCTCGGACATCACGACGATGTGATCCGAGTCCTCGACGGCCTTGACGGTCGCCACGGGGCCGTTCCGGTCGTCAGTCTTGATGTCGACCAGGCCCTTGCCGTAGCGGGACTGCGGGCGGTACTCCGAGAGCGGCGTCCGCTTGCCGTAGCCGCTGCAGGTCACAGTAAGGAGCGCCCGGTCGTCGGCGTCGTCGGTCGAGACCATACCGGCGACGCGGTCGCCGCCCTCCAGTTCGATCCCGCGGACGCCGCGGGCGTTGCGGCCCATCTCGCGGACCTCGCTCTCGTCGAACCGGATCGTCATTCCCTGCTCGGTCGCGATCACCAGGTCGCCGCTGCCGTCGGTCACCTCGACGTCGACGAGTTCGTCGCCGTCGCCGAGGCTCGCGGCGATGATCCCCGTCGAGAGGATGTTCTCGAAGTCCGCGACGCAGGTCCGCTTGACGTACCCCTGCCGGGTGACCATCGTGATGCACTCGTCGGCCTCGAACTCGTCGGTGCTGACGACGGCCGTGATCTCCTCGCCGTCGTCGAGGTCGATGATGTTGACGGCGGACTTCCCGCGGGCGGTGCGGGACATCTCCGGCACCTCGTAGGTTTTCAGCCGGTAGACCTGCCCCTCGTTGGTGAAACACAGCAGGTAGTCGTGGCTGTTCGCGCGGAACACCGCCGAGACGCGGTCGCCCTCCTTGGGATCGGAGCCGATGATCCCCTTGCCGCCGCGACGCTGGGGGTCGAACTCGCTGGCGGGCATCCGCTTGATGTAGTCGTCCTCGGTGACGACGACCAGACACTCCTCCTCGGGGATGAGGTCCTCGTGGGTCACCTGGCCCTCGTCTTCGAGGATCGTCGTCCGGCGGTCGTCGCCGTACTCGTCTTTGAGTTCGCGCAGTTCGTCCTTGATGACGCCCAGCAGCTTCTTCTCGGAGGCCAGCACCGACTCCAGGTACTCGATCCTCTCCTGGACCTCCGCGTACTCCGCCTCGATCTCGCCGGCCTCCATCGAGGTGAGCGAGCCGAGCTGCATCCGCAGGATGTGGTCGGCCTGCTCCTCCGAGAACGAGAAGCCGCGCTGGACCTCGTCGTAGTCGAACGCGGCGTCTTCGAGTTCGTCGAGGCCGGTCTCGCCGGTGAGGATCGCCCGCGCCTGGTCGCGGTCCTCGGATTCGGTGATCAGGTTGACGATCGCTTCGGCGTGCTCGACGGCTTCGAGGCGGCCTTCCAGGATGTGGGCGCGGTCCTCGGCCTCCTCGAGGTCGTGTTTCGAGCGCCGGCGGACGACCTCCTTGCGGTGGTCGAGGTAGTGATCGAGCGTCTCCTTCAGCGAGAGCACGCGGGGCTGGCCGTCGACCAGCGCGAGGTTGATTACACCGAACGTCGACTCGAGGTGGTGCTCCAGGAGCTGGTTCTCGACCACGTCGACGTTCGCGCCGCGCTTGAGGTCGACGACGACGCGGACGCCCTCGCGGTCGGACTCGTCGCGCAGGTCCGAGATGCCCTCGATGACGCCCTCGTTGACGTCGCCGGCGATCCGCTCGACGACGCGGGCCTTGTTCTCCTGGTAGGGCAGCTCCGTGATGACGATCCGGTCGCCGCCCGACTCGCCCCGCTGGATCTCGTACTCGGCGCGCATCCGGATCCGCCCGCGCCCGGTCGCGTACGCGGAGTAGATGGCGTCCTTGCCGACGATGTTGCCGCCGGTCGGGAAGTCCGGCCCCGTGACGTGCTCCATCAGGTCCTCGACGGCACAGTCGGGGTTGTCGATCAGGTGGATCGTCGCATCGACGACCTCGCCGAGGTTGTGCGGCGGAACGTTCGTCGACATCCCGACCGCGATCCCCGAGGAGCCGTTGACCAGCAGGTTCGGCAGCTTCGCGGGCAACACCTCCGGCTCCGTCAGGCGGTCGTCGTAGTTGGCCTGGAAGTCGACAGTGTCTTTCTCGATGTCGGCGAGCATCTCCTCGGCGATGGGTGACATCCGCGCCTCCGTGTAGCGCATCGCCGCGGGCGGGTCGCCGTCCATCGACCCGAAGTTCCCCTGACCGTCGGCCAGCGGATACCGCAGCGAGAACTCCTGGGCCATCCGGACGAGCGTGTTGTAGATCGCCGAGTCGCCGTGGGGGTGGTAGTCACCCATCGTCTCCCCGACGATCGAAGAGCACTTGCGGTGGCCCGACCCGGCGGTCACGCCCATCTCCGACATCGCGTACAGCACGCGGCGGTGGACGGGTTTGAGCCCGTCGCGGACGTCCGGCAGCGCCCGGCCCGCGATGACGCTCATCGCGTAGTCGATGTAGCTCTGCTCCATCTCGTCCTCGATGCGGACGTGCTCGACGTTCGCCGCCGGTGCCGTCACGTCGGAGTCGGGCAGATCCGAGCTCATATGTCGACCCACTCCGCTTCCGGCGCGTGGTCCTTGATGAACTCCTTGCGCGGCTCGACGGCGTCACCCATCAGCACGGAGAACATTTTGTCCGCGGCCGCGGCGTCCTCGACGGTGATCTGCTTGAGATACCGCGTCTCGGGGTTCATCGTCGTCTCCCACAGCTGCGCGGGGTTCATCTCGCCCAGCCCCTTGAACCGCTGGACCTGATCGGCGCTGCCGTCGCACTGCTCGGCGATGATCCGGTCGCGCTCCTCCTCGGTCATCGCGTCGTACGTCTCGCCGCGGTACCGGATCCGGTACAGCGGCGGCCGCGTCGCGTACACGTGCCCGTGCTCGAGCAGCGGCCGCATGTGCCGGTAGAAGAACGTCAACAGCAGCGTCCGGATGTGGGCGCCGTCGACGTCGGCGTCGGTATTGTGCGCACAAATACCGCCCATGCCTGCAATAAAGTTCTCGTCACTCTCAACGGAGAAATCATACACGTATTTCGAGGACGGCTCGACTTCCGAGACAGAACGCACCTCGATGGCAATGAGGTCGTCGGAGACCTCCCGATATTTCCTTGTCCCCTCGTTATCGTACCCCCCCTGCACCTTCGACTGGATTGTGTCCCCGTTCGGGTGGTGTATCCACACGTCGCGCAACCGTGCGAGGTCACTCCGTGCGGACACAGAGACTGTATGTCGGTCGAGCCTGGTTTGGATGGACGAATCTTCGTTCTGGGTGTCCGACAGATCGGGTGCTGGCGTGACCGAGTGAGACGCGACGACGTCGTTCGCCGAGAGTAGGTACAGCAGTCCACTCGCAAGATCCCGGGAACTCGTCGACCACGCAACTTTGCTGTCGGTTACCGTACCGTCCCCAAGTAGGTAGCCACGCAGGAACGCTCGTTGTTCGCTCCGGTCGGTGTTGAATACCAGATCCGGGATCGACTTGTTTCCTGCTGATCCGGCATCACACCCGAACACGTGTTGCCACGCCAGCGCAGCCACACGGTTGACCAGTTTCACTTCACCCACACGGTTCTCGTATTCGCTGTACTTCGCCGGGATACCGAATACGTCGTTGAACGCATCCCGATACTTCTCGATGAGCGGATCGTTGTTCGCACCCATCGCCAGCCGAATACCGTTTCGGGGCGAACACGAGCCTTCCGCAACCCAGAATCCCATGAGGTCTAGCAACACGTCGTCGACCTCGACGTAGCGGTCGATGCCGTGGTCGGCATAGTGCTCCGGTGTGAGTTCGATTTCCGCGTCGTCCGGGATCAGTTCGATGTCACTCTCGTCGAGGTCACTGACCCGGACGTAGTCACGGACCTGATTCGACGGAGCACCGTTGTACTGGTTGCTCCACCGCTGGTCGAGCAACGAGTCCACGATGGTTACCTCTTCCATCAGTTCAGCTGTCGGTGCCCCAACGGTTTCGCAGTACTGCCTGAAGTTCGACACCGTCGGCCGATTCTGACCACGCTCCCACTCCGAGATGGTTATCGGTTGTGACACGCCGATGGTCTCACAGACGTCCTGTAACGTGAGGTCTGCCTCCTCTCGCCGGTTCCTGAGGTGCGTCCAGACCCCGTCCGGTGCGTCAATACGCGACTCGACGCGGTTCACCGCGTCTGCGGCACCACCATCGGTGTACGCCTGCCGCACCTTCGCTTTGTGCATCTCTTCGACGCCGTCCCCACGTGCGTACACCTCACAGTCGAACTCGTCTGCACAGTCGATCAGTTCCGCGAGCAGGTCGATCCGCTCGGAGCCCCCGCCGTCCTGTAGCGGGAGTGACCGCGGAGCGACGACTTCGTCACCCGGTTCGATGTCAGCTCCGCGTGCCAGTTCGACGTCCCCATCTCGATACACGAACACACTGTGAGATGCTGTTACCTTCAGGTTCCGACCGTACGCTGTTTCGATTTCGTACAGCTGCTCTTCGATTTCGTGTCGAATGACCTGATCTATCGGCCGGAACTTCGTCTCCTGGTCGTTCCGGCCGAAGCAGAGCACCTCGTATCCGTCGTACCCATCACCGTCCTCCTCGACGACGGTATCGATGAACTCCCCGATCTGTACGAAGTGGGTAGTCCCATTGTCGTCACGCACGAACCCGTGTTCTTCTCCATCCACACTCATGATCAGGACGTTCTCGTACCGGAGACTCTCGATGTCGAACTCGTCGCCGATCCCCGTCCCGAGCGCCGTGATGAGATTGCGGATCTCGTTGTTCTCCAGAATCCGGTCGAGGCGGTGTTTCTCGACGTTGAGGATCTTCCCGCGAATCGGGAGGATCGCCTGGAACTCGGGGTTGCGCCCCTGCTTGGCGCTGTTGTGAACGAATACCCCTGCTTCCAGCGCGAAGTTATGGGTTCCCGGTACTTCGATGTCGTACACGTCTGCCGTCTCGTCGAGCCTCTCGACCGATTCGACGGTGTGGTTGTACGTTTCGACAGCTTCAACAAGTGCAGTCTCGTGTGTCTCCGCTGCGTGCTCGCGATGGAGTTCGAGGTGTTCTTCTTTTGGGAGACGTTCGATGTTGTCCGGCCGATTGTTGCGCTTGTCGAAATCAACGTGGTGTTTGTGGTCCCCATCGGACTCCGAGTACGCTCCGTCCTGGAGGTTGTATCTATCGGCCAGCAAATGAGTGAACTCCCAGAAGTCGTTCATGATCGGTTGCTTGACCATTTCGTACCCGTCGATCGTGATATTCTCCTCGGCGGTGTCCGATGTCTTTCGATAGAGTGGCATCAGTGATCGGCCACTCGCGAGATTCTGGGCCTCGCAGTACGTCCCATCCCGGAGCATAAACTCGTGATCGGGCGTGCACGTTATCGTGTCCCCGTTGTCGAGTGTCACCGCTACGACCTCCGCGTTCTCTTTGGTGAGACGTGGATTGCGGATCTGTTCGAGCCCGATCGTTCCATCCTCATTCACAGTATAGCAGTAGTGGCTTTTTCCTGCTTCATGCTCTTCGAGGAGGTCCTCGAACGTTATCGACCGGCCGGACGCGAGAGCGATTTCGGTATCACCAGTGAAGCATCCCCCAGCTGAGTCCCCTTCCACCACGAACAGCTCCGCCGTCGAGGGGTCCCGCGTCTGGCAGTCCGCCAGCTTGCCGGGCAGCGCCGTCGAATCGAGCGCGCTCTTGCGCCGGGTCAGCTCCTCGGCCTTCTGAGCGGCCTTGCGGGCCTTCGCGGCCTCGACGGCCTTCGAGACAATCGTCTCCGCGGTGTCGGGGTTCTCCTCGAAGAACGTCCCGAGATGCTCGTGCATCGCCGACTCGACGATCCCCCTGACCTCGCTGTTGCCCAGCTTGGTCTTGGTCTGGCCCTCGAACTGCGGGTCGGGATGTTTGACCGACAGCACCGCCGTCAGCCCCTCGCGGATGTCCTCGCCCTTGAGGGTGTCCTCGAGGTCACGGAGCAGGTCGTTGTCGGTCGCGTAGTCGTTGACGACGCGCGTCAGGGCGGTCTTGAACCCGGTCATGTGGGTGCCGCCCTCGCGGGTGTTGATGTTGTTCGCGAACGCGTGCAGCGACCCCTGGAGTTCGTCGGTGGCTTGCATCGCCACCTCGACCTGAACTTCGCCGCCCTCGACGTCGGGGCCCGTGCCGATCCGCTCGCTGTCCTCGAAGTAGATCACCTCGTCGTGGAGGACGGTCTTGGTCTCGTTGAGGAACGCGACGAACTCCCGGATGCCGCCCTCGTAGCGGAACTGCTGGCGCTTGTCGTCGCGCTCGTCGGTCAGCGTGATCTCGACGCCGGAGTTCAGGAAGGCCAGTTCCCGGAGCCGCGACTCCAGCGTCGAGAACGCGAACTCCCGGGTCTCGAAGATCTCCTCGTCGGGCCAAAAGCGGATCGTGGTGCCGGTGTCCTCCTCGGGCCGGAGCTCCTGGACCCGCTCGAGTTCGCCCTCGGGTTCGCCGTGGTCGAAGCGCTGTTTCCACAGCGCGCCGTCGCGCTTGATCTCGACTTCGAGCCACTTCGAGAGGGCGTTCACGACCGAGACGCCGACGCCGTGGAGCCCGCCCGACACCTGGTAGGACTTGTTGTCGAACTTCCCGCCGGCGTGTAGCACCGTCATGATCACGTCGACCGCCGGCCGGTCGTACTCCTCGTGGTGGTCGACCGGGATGCCACGGCCGTCGTCGCTCACAGAGACCGAGTGGTCCTCGTGGATCGTCACCTCGATCGTCTCGCAGTAGCCTGCGAGCGCCTCGTCGATCGAGTTGTCGACCACCTCGTAGACGAGGTGGTGGAGACCGCGGGCGTCCGTCGTCCCGATGTACATCGCCGGGCGCTTCCGGACGGCCTGTAGCCCCTCGAGAACCTGTATCTGGCCTGCTCCGTACTCACTCTCATCAGACATAAAATCGTACACTACGGTATGGTACCCGGTCTCTTAAAGGTCACGCACGCGCATGCGCGCACCTGTGGGGACTTGCGCTCCCGGCAAGCGCCGCCAGCGGCCAGTAACGCGGGCGAACCGGACGGTACGCCGTGCTTACGGCAATCGGTAAGCGGAACTATCCAGTCGAATGTCCGACCAGTCTAGCGGAGACAGTGATCGCCACGGCAGGGGAGCACTGTTACTCCTCGTCGGTCCGGGCGTGGGTATCCGCGTCGTCGGGGTCGTCGACCGGGCTCTCGGAGTGATACTCGGTGTCGTACGCACCAGGGCGGTCGTCGAGGCGGTCGGGGTTGATCCGGCCGCCCAGCAGCATGAAATCGAGGATCGTCAGGCGGAGCATCGCTTCGAGCACCGGCACCGCACGGGGCATCAGCACGGGGTCGTGGCGGCCGACGACCTGGATCTCCTTGTGCTCGCCAGTCTCCCAGTCGACGGTCTCCTGTGCTTTGGGGATGCTCGTCGGCGGGTGCCAGGTCACCTCGCCGTAGATCGGTTCGCCGGTCGTGATACCGCCCTGGAGGCCGCCGTGATCGTTGCCGACCGGCACCGGGTCGCCCTCCTCGCTGACCGTCTCCGGGTGGGAGTCGCCGTCGTCGAACGTCCAGTCCTCGTTGCGTTCGATCCCCCGCATCGTCCGGGTGTCCCGACCCCTGCCGAACTGGAAAGCGCTGGTCGCCGGGATGGCGAACACGGCCTGTCCGAGGCGGGCCGGGAAAGAGTCGAACCGCGGCGCGCCCAGCCCCCGTGGGACGCCGCGACACTCGAAGTACACCGACCCGCCGATCGAGTCGCCCTCCTGCTGGTACTGGTCGATCGCCTCGCGCATCTCCTCGGCCGTCTCGGGGTGGGCACACCGCACCTCGTTGTCCTCGGTGTGTTCGAGCATCTCCGCGAAGCTGACCTCTGGGGCGTGGATGTCGCCGACTTGATTGACGTGGGCTTTCACCCGGACGTCGTGCTCGCTCTGGTCGAGGACCTGCTTGGCGACGGCGCCGGCGGCGACCCAGTTGACCGTCTCCCGGGCGGAGGAGCGGCCGCCGCCGCCCCAGCTGCGCGTGCCGAACTTCGCCGAGTACGTGTAGTCGCCGTGGGAGGGCCGCGGCGCGGTCACGAACGGCTCGTACTTGCCCGAGCGCGCGTCCTTGTTCTGGATCACCATGCCGATTGGCGTGCCGGTGGTGTAGCCGTCCTGCAGGCCGGAGTTGATCGACACCTCGTCGGGTTCGCCCCGCGAGGTGGTGATCATCGACTGACCGGGCTTGCGCCGGTCGAGTTCCGCCTGGACGACCGCCTTGTCCAGTTCGACGCCGGCCGGACACCCCGACACCGTACACCCCATCGCCTCGCCGTGGGACTCGCCGAACGTCGTCACCCGAAAGAGTCGGCCGAACTGGTTCCCGTTCATTGCCACACTCTGGGAACCCCGGGCAGTAAAGTACCACGGGTGCGGCGATATTCGGCGGCCGCGAAAGCGAGGCCGTCCACGATCCCCTCGTGTCGGTGCGCTTATACCGGAGGTTTCACGGCGTCGACGTCGTGCTCGGCCGCGAGGTCGCGGGCGTGTGCGAGCTGTGCCGCCGAGAGGTCGATGCCAGTCACGTCCGCGCCGCGCTGGGCGACCGCGACGGTGCACTGCCCGCCGCCACAGCCCAGTTCCAGCACCCTCGCCCCGTCGAGGTCACCGTCGTCGAACGGGGCGACGTCGGGCGCCCACTGGCCGGTCCAGTTGATCCCGACGTCCATGTCGATCTCGTCCTGGAAGCCGTCGGCCCTCGCCTCCCACCAGTCCCTGACCTCCTCGGTCATGACCGCCCGTACCCAGGTATGCTGCAAGTGTTTTGTGTTCGCTCGCACCCGTCTCCCGACAGCGACGGAAGAGACCCCGCTGCTCGTCACCGACTGCATCGACGGCAACTGCGCGACGGACACGACCGGCGACGGCCTGCTGAACGACGTCGACGGCGACATCTCGATCGCCGACGTCCAGGCGCTGTTCAACCAGGCCGTCGCCTGATCGATCGTCGCCCGACTGATCGTCGCCTGGAAACTTGGATGACGAAGCGATACAATAATCGGCGAATTATTTCCCACAAATTTATTGCGGGACTGGCCGTTGCATCCGACATCGTGTCCCTGAGCGTGCATGTCCCCGGTGCGAACGTATCGGAGACCCTCTGTCGAGCCGTGCGGGTGCGAGCGCGGATAGGTACCGAAACCCCGGCGGGTCGCGGCCGCCCCCTCGCGTCCGTCGTCGCGGTACTGCTCTGTGTCGTCGCCACGGTACTGCTCTCCGCTGGTCTCGCCGCCACTGGTGCTGTCGCTACCGGCACTCAGGACGGGGAAACGGCGGTAACCAGCCTCGAGATCGCGGAGTCAGACAGAACGCTCGTTGACGATCGCGCCCAGCACTTCACGGCCGCCAACTTCGACAGTGAGAATATCCAGCTATTCAGCGACGGGAACCCGACCCAGGATCTACAGGTGTCGCTGACCGTCGCCGGCGACACCGGCACCGAGACGCTCGTGATCGACTATTCGGAGTCGGTCGACGCCAATCTCGAACTCGCTGCCGTCGAACTCGCCGACGAGGGGCCGCTCGCCGGCGCCGTGACCGCCACCGAGGTCCGGAACGAGGCCGGAGAACTCCTGGTAGAGTTCGACACCGGCGAGACCGGCGACGTGGCCGGGGAAATCCAGACGCTCACCGTCGAGTGGACAGCGGACGACGGCGGGATCGAACCCGCAGGCGGTGACGCGGTCATCGACCACGTTGCGGAGCTTGCGGGGACGAGCGACCGCGCCGAGTACCGGCTGACGGCTCGCGGTGCAACCGCGATCGCACCCGGCGACGCGACCTACGACCTCTCCACGTCCATCGACCCCTATGACGTCGAACTGGCCCGTGACGGCAGCGGCGTTGCGTTCAACATCTGGCAAGGGCAAGCTATCACGTTCCAGGTACCCGAGAACGGCGACACGGTGGACCTCTACGAGTTCGGGGTCGAGGACAGGACCGGCGCGCCGGACGTCGCCGTCCGGGGCGACCTGCTCAGGTCGCTCGATACTGCACCAGGCACGGTGACGAACATCGATACCGATGTACTGGAGGCCAACGAGCGGTACATCGTCGCCTTCGAGGGAACGGAAGAGGTTGTCATTCTCGATGTCGACCCGCTGAACCTCGACGCCGAACCGTCGGCTGCGGTGACGCACGTCGCTGCCGAGGCCCGTGTCGACGTTACCTCCGACGACGTCAGAGGCGGCGCGAACATCACGGCGTACTACTACGACGATACCTCCACCCTCCTGCACCGGGAGGCCGACCGGCTCAACAGGGCCGGTTACGCGGCGGTGGAGGGTGTCGATCCCGAGACTGACCTCGGCGGACCCGGGAACTACTCCGTGGTTATCGAACACGAACAGTCCGAAGTTCGGACCGACCCTGTCGCGTTCTCCGTTGCAGCGCCAGACGAGGTGGTGACGATTTCCTCGCCGATCCCAGAAGACTCGATCGAGCCCAACGGTATCATCCCGATCGAACTCGAGTTCGAGAATACCCGACGCGGGAGGCTACGGTTCGGTGACCGCTCCCCTCCGCAGAGCCTGGAGATTCACGTCACCGTCGAAGACGCCAACGAGGACGGTACTGCAACGATCTTGCTGAACACGTTCAGGGTCGGTGACGGTGCGTGGACGAGTACTATCCAGGACGAAGCCCGGAACGACGGTCCGGTCGCCAACAACCAGAGCTGCGAGGCTCGTGGTGTCGGCGTCGACGACTGTACCACGCTTGTCAACGAGGATGCTAACCGCAACCACGGCTTCTTCACCGCTCTCGGAGACGATGGTTCTGCGATCCGGGGCCAGGCAGTCGCCCACGGGCCGAGCCTCGCCATCCGTGGCGGCTCGACCGGTGGTGCCGTCCTGTTCCCGCAGGCCTACGACCTCGTCACTTCAACTGGTGACGACTCCTACAAAACCGACGAGCAGTTGCTGACCGACCGCTCGGTCATCCGCATCACGTCGGAGGATGAGTTCACTCCCGTCGACGTCGGCTATCGCAGGTACAACGGTGGCCCCCTCCTCGTCAGCGACTGCGTCGATATCGACGGCAACGGCAACTGTGCGACGGATACGACCGGCGACGGGTTTCTCAATGATATCGACGGCGACGGCGAGTTCACGGCCGGCGACGTGCAACTGTTCGTCCGGTACTGGGACGATCCGATCGTCCAGAACAACGTCGACGGGTTCGACTTCGACTGGGACAGAGAGGTTTCGCTCGGTGACGTGACGGCGCTACTGGAGGCCCTGCCGGAGACTGAACTCCGAAACCTCTTCGGCATCCGCATGCGGTAGCGGGCTACGGCCGCCCGACTTCGGACCGGCCCTCGTCGGACCGCGCACCGAGCGCGTCCTCGATCTGGCCCGCCTGCACGCCCCAGAGTTTCGCGTAGAGGCCGTCCGCCTCGACCAGCTCGCCGTGCGTGCCGCGCTCGACGATCCGGCCGTCTTCGAGGACGAGGATCTCGTCGGCGTCCTTGATCGTCGACAGCCGGTGGGCGATCGCCAGCACGGTCCGGTCGGCGGCGAGGCGGTCGAGCTGTTTCTGGATCTGCAGCTCCGTCTCGGTATCGACGTCGCTGGTCGCCTCGTCGAGGATCAGGATCTCGGGATCCTGCAGGAGGACGCGGGCGATGCCGATCCGCTGGCGCTGGCCGCCCGAGAGTTTGACGCCGCGCTCGCCGACGTCGGTGTCGTAGCCGTCTTCGAGGTCGGTGATGAACTCGTGGGCGCGGGCGGCCTTGGCCGCCTCGATCACGTCCTCGCGGTCGGCGTCGAAGCTACCGTAGCGGATGTTGTCCGCGACGCTCCCGAAGAAGAGGAACGTCTCCTGGCCGACGTAGCCGATGGCGCGCCGGAGGCTCCCGGGATCGACCTCGCGGACGTCCTGGCCGTCGATCCGGACGGCACCCGAGTCGCCACCGTCGCCCTCGGTACACTCGGGCGAGGAGCCGTCCGAGTCTGTCGACTCGGAGACATCGTACAGCCGCGGGAGCAGCTTCAGCACGGTGGACTTGCCGGCGCCGGTCGGGCCGACGAGCGCCAGCGTCTCGCCGGCGTCGACGGTGAAGTCGATGCCCTCGATCACGGGCTCGTCGTCCGCCTCGCCGTCGTAGCTGAAGCTCACGTCGTCGTACTCGACGCGACCCCGCGTGAGTTCCAGGTCTGGGACGTCGTCGTCGGTCGAGAGGTGGCTCGGTTCGTCCATCAGGCCGAAGACGCGTTCGGCGGAGGCTTCCGCGCGCTGGTAGAGGTTGATCAGCTGGCCGAACTGGGCCATCGGCCAGACGAGGCGCTGGCCGAGGAACACGAACGTGACGAAGGTTCCGACCGACAGCGAGCCCGAAAGGACCCCGGGCGGGCCGGAGAACACCCAGATGCCGCCGACGACGAACGTCAGGACGAACCCGACGCCGGCGGTGAGCTGCAGCCCGGGGAAGAACTTGATCCGGGTGCGGACCGCCTCCATGTTCGTGTCGTAGTACTCCCGGGAGGAGTCGGTGACGCGCTCGGCCTCGAAGTTCTCGGTGTTGCTCACCTTGATCACGTCGATGCCGGCAAGGTTGTTCTCCAGCCGGGAGTTCATCCGGCCGACCGTCGAACGTACCTCGGCGTACAGCGGCTGGATGCGCTGGACGAACAGGTGCGTAAAGAGGGCGATGATCGGCACCGTCACCAGCGCGATCACCCCGAGCTGGAGGTTGAGGTACAGCAGGACGACGGCGATCCCGCCGACGGTGACGACGAGCTGGGTCGCGATGTTCAGCCCGCCGTTGAGGAACTGCTCGAGGCGGTTGACGTCGTTGTTGAGGATACTCATCAGTTCGCCCGTCTGCTTGTTCGCGAAGAAGTCCAGGTCCAGCCGCTGCATGGCGGCGTAGGTGTCGGTCCGGACCTCGTGCTGGACGCGCTGGGCGAAGACGTTTAGCCCGCGCCCCTTGATCCACGAGAACGTCGAGGACAGGAGGAACGCCCCGGCGACCAGCGCGGCGGAGAACCAGAACTGGCCGCCCCGCGTCTCGGGGATGATGGCCCCGGGGATCAGCGGCAGTTCGTACGGCTGCTCCGCGAGGAACACGGCGTCGACGGCGACGCCGAGCACGATGGGCGGGAGGAGGGCGATTGTGTGCGCAACGAGACTAGCGAGGAGGCCGAGCGAGAGCGGCGCGGCGTTCGCCCGCCCGTACTCGTCAAACAGGCGGCGCATGGGGTAGTCCACGCGCTCGCGCTGCTCCTCGAACGTCCCGTCGTCGTCGATACGTCCTGATCCGGTTGGGTCTGGCATTGCTGTGTCGTGTGTGGTGTGCGATTACTGCTCGATGCGGCGCGTGAACCGCGTCGGTCGGTCGCCGCCCGCTGGCCGGAGCGTCTCCCGGCGGTGACGGCACAGCGAGCGGCCTGACGCGGGCCGGACAGTCCTGCGGGTCCGGCGTCGGCGAGAACTGCTGGGGCCGACCGGCACCAGCGTGCGTGGCCCGCGGGGGTGGGACCGGTGGGCGGGCCTGGCTACGTCAGGCGAACGCGTAGAGGAGCAGCATCTGTTTGGCCTCGTGTGAGCCAACAGGGGTGGAAAGGATAGTATTTTCGATGGTTTGTGAGGGAATGACACGGCGGTGCGACGGGACTGCGGCCGCGGACCGCCACGGGTCGGCAGGCTACAGCCCCGGTAGGCTTTTCTTCCGTTCTCCAGACGTTGCTAGCGATGACGGAGCAGCGGTGGCGGGGCGTCGGCCCGGTCGACCTCCTTTACGGCGGCTGTTTCCTCGCTGGCGTCGTCCAGCGCCAGCCGTCGACCGGGGTCGGGCTCTGGATGGCGCTGTTCGCGCTGCTGGTGTTGCTCGTCGACTGGGTGGAGACGCGCCGGCTGCTCGAACGCGGCGTCGAAACGCGTCGTACTCTCGCCGTCGCCACCGGACTCACGCTGGCGATTCTGGTGACGTGGTACCTCCTCGCGACGCGACCCCCGACGGCGCTCGGAGCGTACTTCGGCCTGCTCGCCGGCTTCTTCTTCCTCCAGGCGCTCCGGGACGCCACGGTGCTGGATCTGACGCCAGTCGAACTGCTGAGCCGCGGGTACGTCAACCTCGTCGCGGTGTACCTCGTGTTCGGCGTCGCCGCCGGCGCCGTCGACCGGTTCCAGGTCGGCCTGGTGCTGTTCGGCGCGGTCGTCTACCTCGTCCGCAAGTGGTTCCGCTGGGGCGAGGCCGTCGTGACCGAACTGGGGCTGGCCGACTCCTGACTGGCCGGGGCCTCAGCGCCGCTCGACCGGCGCGCCGAGGCCTCAGCGCCGCTCGACCGGCGCGCCGAGGCCGGCGAGAACGTCGAAGAACTCGGGGAAGGAAACGTCGACGTGCTCGGCGCCGGTGATCGTCGTCGTCCCGTCGGCGACGAGGCCAGCGACGGCCAGCGCCATCACGATCCGGTGGTCGCCGCGGCCGTCCAGTGTGGTGCCCGCAAGCTCCGAGTCGCCGCCGTGGATCGTCAGTTCGTCCTCGGCTTCCTCGACGGTTGCGCCCATCGCCGAGAGCGACTCGGCCATCGCAGTCACGCGGTCGGTCTCCTTGTAGCGGACGTGCTCGCAGTCGGTGATCGTCGTCGTGCCGTCGGCGGCGGCACCCAGCACGGCGATGGTGGGGAGGAGGTCGGGCGTGTCCGCGACGCCGACCTCGATCCCGGAGAGATCGGAGCGGGCGACGGTGATCTCGCCGGCATCGCGGTCCCAGTCGATGGAGGTTCCCATGTCGTCGAGCACGTCGAGGATGGCCTGGTCGCCCTGCGTGCTCGGGTGGGCGCCGGTGACGGTCACCGCCTCGTCGCCCGCGAGCGCGCCCGCGGCGAGGAGGTACGACATCGACGAGAAGTCGCCCGGGACGGTGTAGGCGCCGCCAGGATCGTAGCGCTGGAAGCCCGCCGCGGAGAACCCGCGGCCAGTCTGCCGGGCGGAGACGCCGAAATTCTCGAGGACGTCGATCGTGATGTCGACGTAGGGGGCGGATTTGAGTTCGGTCTGCAGCGTGACGTCGACGCCGGCGTCGGTGACGGCGCCGGCCATCAGCAGCGCGGTGACGAACTGCGAGGAGACGTCGCCGGGGATGGCGGCGCTGCCGCCCGTGATCGGGCCGCCGACGACCAGCGGGGCCTGGCCGTTGCCGCGGGTGCTCTCGGCGCGCCCGCCCAGCTGGTCGATGGCCTGCAGCAGCGGTTGCTGTGGCCGCGACCGAAGTGATTCGTCGCCGGTCAACACCGCCAGCCCGCCGTCGACGAGCGCGGCTGCTGCCGTGACGAGCCGCATCGTCGTCCCGCTGTTGGCGCAGTCGATGACGTCGTCGGGGACCGCAGGCTCGCCGTCGAACCCCTCGATTTCGAGGGTCCCATCGTCCGGGTGGTGCTCGACCGACCCGCCGAACGCGTCGACGGCGCGCATCGTCGCCCGGGTGTCGGCGCTGACCAGCGGGCCGTGGATAGTCGCGCCCTCGCCGTAGCCCGCCGCGAGTATCGCGCGGTGGGTGTAGCTCTTCGACGGCGGGGCTTGTGTCCGGCCCGTGACCCGTCCCGTGGAGATGTCTACGTCCATGCCCGTGCATTGACTGCTCTTTGCTTCAGGCTGTCGACTGGGACTAGGTGTTGCTGGTGTTGTTTTCGGAACTGGATGCACTGCTACCGTAGCTGTTGTCTTGTGGAAAGCCCCTGCCCGCTCGACCATCCGGGTTCCGGAAGACGGTCCTGCTCACTCGCGTTGCTCGTTGCGCGGGCTGGGACTTCCGTCGTTCCGCTCGCTGCGCTCGCGGAACACTTGCTGCGCTCCTCAGTCGCTTCGCTCCTTGCGGTGCTTGCATCGTCCGGGATGGATCGAGCGGGCAGCCCCTTTCATTCCCGCCCCCCAGCAGGCCTGCCCTTCCCCGGGTTGCGCGGCCTGCGCGAGGCGCAGGCACGCGCTCCCGGTGAGTGGATAGGAGCTTCCAATACCACCATCTGCTAACTTCTATACACCCGACAAACCAACACACCCACATGCCCGACACAGACGAGCGGATCGAAGCCAGGGTCGGCGAGGTCCTCCGCGAGCGCGGCGACACACTCGCGGTCGCCGAGTCCTGCACGGGCGGCCTCCTCGCGTCACGCATCACGGACGTCCCGGGCTCGAGCGACTACTTCGACCGCGGCGTCGTCACCTACTCGAACGACGCCAAACAGGAACTGCTGGGCGTCTCCCGGGAGGCGCTCGACCGCCACGGCGCCGTCTCGGGCCCGGTCGCCCGCCAGCTGGCCCGGAGGATCCGCGACACCGCCGGGACGACCTGGGGCGTCGCCACGACGGGCATCGCCGGCCCCGGCGGCGGCACCGACGGGAAGCCTGTCGGGACCGTCTTCGTCGGTGTCGCGTTTGCCGGCCCCTGGGGCAGCGAGAGCTCCGACGCGACGGTCGACCGCTACGAGTTCGACGGCGACAGGGCCGACTGCAAGTCGGCGTTCGCCAGCCAGGCGCTGTCGGACCTGCTCGATGCGACAGCGGGGCAGTAATCAGCCCCGGTGGATGGTTCGGATGCGCTGGATGCCGTTGATCTCGTCGACGACTTCGACGACAGCCTGGGGGACGTACTGCTGCCAGTCGCCGCCCTCGATCATCAGCTCGCGGATCTCGCTGCCCTTGAGGTCGTCGCGGTTGTACATCGTAGTCTGGCGGACCTCGACGCCCGCCTCGATGAACAGCTGGATCACGAGCGGGTTGTTCGAGTAGGCGACTTCGAACCGGGGTGACATGCTCTCGACGTGGCTCACCCACACGGAGTTACGGTCCAGATCCTCGATCGGCACCGTGTAGGTGGTGATCCCGACGGACTCCAGTGTCTTCGTGATCATCCTGATCCGCTCGCCGGCGGTGAACGGGTTCCGGATCGTGTGGGAGTCGTCGGCGCTGCCGATGCCGACGATCAGTTCGTCCACCTCCGTGGCAATCTCCTCGACGAGCTGGCAGTGACCGTTGTGAAACGGCTGGAAGCGGCCGATGAGAAACCCTCGTGTCGTCCCCATTGGTGGAGACTGGCGCGGGAATTTTAAAAGCGTAGTGCCTGCGGCACCGAGGACCCGGCAGCGACCGCCCACACGCAGTCAGGCGATTTTCTGTGTGCGAGCGTCGGGAAAGGGGAGAAAGTATATCAGTCGACAGCACCTCCATTCGGATGGTAGCAACGTTTGTATGAGCAACGACAAAGACGCTCAGGATAGCAATCACGCAGGCGAGATCCCCCCCGAGGAGCCCGCCACCGGGCCGTCGGCAGACGGCGGCACGGACGCGGAGTCCTCGGACGCGGGGCGGGACATCTCGCGTTCAGGTGGCCCGCGGGAGGACCGCCGGGAGTCGGACCGCCCGCCGGAACGCGAGGGACCGGGTCCCGATCCGCAGGAGGCCGTCGGGAAGGACGAGGAGACCGAGGAGGAGCCGACCTCCACGATCGACGATGCGCTGGGTAGCGACGTCGACGAAGACATGGAGGTCGACGAAGAGATCGCCGACGAGGACCTGCTCGGCGGGCTGAAGGTCGACGCCTCCGCGGAGATCGAGGTGCCCGACCGGCTGGTCGACCAGGTGATCGGGCAGGACCACGCGCGCGACATCGTGCTCAAGGCGGCCAAGCAGCGCCGCCACGTCATGATGATCGGCTCGCCGGGGACCGGCAAGTCGATGCTCGCGAAGGCGATGAGCCAGCTGCTCCCCAAGGAGGACCTCCAGGACGTCCTCGTCTATCACAACCCGGACGACGGCAACGAACCGAAAGTCCGGACCGTCCCGACGGGCAAGGGCGAACAGATCGTCGAGGCCCACAAGGAGGAGGCCCGCAAGCGCAACCAGATGCGGACCTTCATCATGTGGATCATCATCGCCCTGATCCTCGGGTACTCGCTGATCATCGTCCGCCAGCTCCTGCTGGGGATCCTCGCTGCAGGTATCATCTATCTCGCCTTCCGGTACATGTCGCGGGGCAACGACGCGATGGTGCCGAACCTGCTGGTCGACACCGCGAACCAGCAGACCGCACCGTTCGAGGACGCGACCGGCGCCCACGCCGGCGCGCTGCTGGGCGACGTCCGCCACGACCCGTTCCAGTCCGGCGGCATGGAGACGCCCAGCCACGACCGCGTCGAGGCCGGCGCGATCCACAAATCCAACAAGGGCGTGCTGTACATCGACGAGATGAACACACTGGACATCCGGTCCCAGCAGAAGCTGATGACCGCGATCCAGGAGGGCGAGTTCTCGATCACCGGCCAGAGCGAACGCTCCTCGGGTGCGATGGTCCAGACCGAGCCCGTCCCGTGTGACTTCATCATGGTCGCGGCAGGCAACCTCGACGCCATGGAGAACATGCACCCCGCGCTGCGCTCGCGCATCAAGGGGTACGGCTACGAGGTGTACATGGACGACACCATCGACGACACCCCGGAGATGCGCCGCAAGTACGCCCGCTTCGTGGCCCAGGAGGTCGAAAACGACGGCCGCCTGCCGCACTTCACCCGCGAGGCGATGGAGGAGATCATCCTCGAAGCCCAGCGCCGGGCCGGCCGCAAGGACCACCTCACGCTCGAACTCCGCGACCTCGGCGGGCTCGTCCGCGTCGCGGGCGACATCGCCCGCGCCGAGAACAAGGAGTTCACCGAGCGCGAGGACGTGCTGGAGGCGAAAAACCGCTCGCGCTCGATCGAGCAGCAGCTCGCCGACGAGCACATCGAGCACCGCAAGGACTACGACGTCACGATCAACGAGGGCGCCGTGGTCGGCCGCGTCAACGGCCTCGCGGTGCTGGGCGAGGATTCGGGCATCGTCATGCCGGTGATGGCCGAGGTCGCGCCATCCCACGGGCCCGGCGAGGTGTACGCCACCGGGAACCTCCAGGAGATGGCCGAGGAGTCGGTGCTGAACGTCTCGGCGATCATCAAGAAGTACTCGGACGTCAACCTCTCCGAACGGGACGTCCACATCCAGTTCGTCCAGGCCGACGGCGTCGACGGCGACTCCGCGTCGATCACCATCGCGACCGCGGTGATCTCGACGCTGGAGGACATCCCGATCAACCAGAACGTCGCCATGACCGGCTCGCTGTCGGTCCGCGGTGACGTGCTACCGGTCGGCGGCGTCACCCACAAGATCGAAGCCGCCGCCAAGGTCGGCATGGACAAGGTCATCATCCCCGCTGCCAACCAGCAGGACGTGATGATCGAAGACGAGTACAAAGACCAGATCGAGATCATCCCAGTGACCCACATCTCCGAAGTGCTCGACGTTGCCCTCGAAGGCGAGGCCGACAAGGAGACGCTGATCGACCGGCTGAAGTCGATCACCGGCAACGCGCTCGATCAGGACCCCAGCCCCGGCGGCAGCCCCAGCCCGCAGTGAGCTGTGGCTGACCCCAGCTGGGCCCCGTTTCTCGCCGTCGTCGCTGTGCTCACCCTCGCAGTGCTCGGTCTCGCCCGCCAGTCACAGGGCCTGCTCAAAGAGCACGCCCCCGACGACGGAAGCGACGAGGACGACGCTGTCGAGGTGCCGGAAACTGAACCGTCGAGTGCCGAGTCCGCAGAACGCAACACCGAGCCCGTGCAGGCAGGTGATACCGAGACGGGGCCGGAGTTCGAACTGACGACCGGCATGCTGCTGGCGAACGTGGCAGTCACGCAGGGCATCGTCGCTCTCGTCGTCGTCGTGGCCGCCTGGTACTTCGCCATCCCAGCCGAGGCACTGGCCATCGACCCGGCGGGGAACGCCCTCTTTCCCGCAATCGGGCTGGGCGCCGCCTTCGGGGTTGTGCTCTGGGTCGGTAACGAACTCTCGACGGCACTCGCAGACGCGGTCGGCGCCGCGTACGACGAAGCCGTCCGGCAGCTGCTCGCACCGGACTCCGCCGGCAGCTGGGCCGTCCTCCTGGGGGTCGTCCTCCCGATCATCGCGGTCTCGGAAGAACTACTCTTTCGGGCGGCACTGATCGGCGTGCCCGCGGCCGGCTACGGTGTCTCGCCCTGGCTGCTGGCGGTCGTCGCCTCGGCGGCGTTCGCGCTCGGCCACGGTGCACAGGGCCGTGTCGGCGTCGTCGTCACCGGCGCGCTGGGGTTCGTCCTCGCCGCGGGCTACGTCGTCTCCGGCAGCCTGCTGCTGGTGGTCATCGCCCACTACGTCATCAACGCCCTGGAGTTTCTCGTCCACGAGGGGCTGGGAATCGACGACATCTCGGTCGGGCGCCGCGTGCTCGACGCGTAGCCTCCGGCCGTTCATACTCGTGCTCGACGCTTAGCCTCCGGCCGTTTATACTGATTATCGTGACTCTTTACCGCATCGATGTCAGTATCAGACCCGGCGGGTGATGTGGTCTCGCACCGCCTCCTGGGCGTCCGCACAGATCCGGTCGAGTTTGGCGACCGTCAGCAATACGGGATAGGTCGTCGGGAACTCCTCGTAGAGTGACTCGACCACGCTCTCGTGCTCGACGGCCGCGGCTCCGCCATCGCTGATCGTCCGCGCGAGCGTCGCCTGGCGCTGCTGGGAACGCTCCGTACACGTCTCGCGGAACGCCGCGAGTCGCTCGTGGCGCTCCTGTAACTCGCCGAACCCGAGGTCGAGCAGCGGCGTCTCGTCGGCGGCGGCCAGCCACCCCGTGATCGTCTCGACCTCCCCGGCGGCCGCGTCGAGCGACTCCGCCTCCAGCGAGAGGACGCGACAGAGCGCCCGCAGTTGCGCGCGTCGCTTCCCGGTCGCCGTCAGCACCGACTCCTTGACCGGCGGCGTGAACCGGTGGGCACTTTCGGGGGACAACGCCAGCGCGACCCCCTCGCCCAGTTCGTCGCAGAGTGCCTCGCCCAGGGGCGGCGCTCCCTCGGCGGTGGGGTGGACCGTCTCCGCGAACGCCTCGCGGACCTCCGCGCAGAGATCCGGCGACGCGGCGCCCCCACCGAGCGCCGCCGTGACGCCGCCGTCGGTCATCGGTCCGGCCATCCCACCGCTCGGCTCGCTGGCCGGATCAATATCGCGAACCGCTGACTCGAACCGATCGACCGCTCGCAGGCGCTGCTCTATCCACTCCTGTTCGGCGTCGACGCGCTCGACGGCGTCCGCGACGTGGGTCTCGACGGTCATCGGCTCGACTCCCCCGGCGTCGTCGGCCGTCGGCGGCCGACTGGCGTCCCCCTTACTGCCTCACTACGTCCCCCCGGGATCCGGACTACGTCTGTGGCGGCACTCATGCTCGTCCGTGCGAAGTAGCGCCGGACACTTATTTTTTAGGTTAGCCTAAAAAGAGGGTGCGTCGCCCCTGGCCGGGCTATCGGCAGACTTAGGGGCGACAACACAGTAACCGCCACTATGAGGGGTGGCTGGCGCGCGGTCGCGATCCGGCAGGGAAAGCGGCTGGTGGTGTGGCTCGTCGCCGCGCTGCTCGTCGTAGCGACCGTCGCCATCGTCGTTCTCGGGACGCCGTACGAGGCGACCGACGGGAGCATCGCGGCCGTCGCCGAAGACGAGGGCGTGCGGGTCACCGAAGTCGACGGCAGCTACCGCATCGAACCCGCCGACGCCGTTGCGGGGCTGGTATTCTACCCCGGTGCGCGGGTCGACCCCGGCGCGTACGTGGCCTCGCTCGCGCCGCTCGCGCGCGAGGCGAACGTGACCGTCGTCATTCCGCGGATGCCCCTGAACCTCGCCATCGTCGACCACGGCGCCGCGCGCACTCCACTGTGGGAAGACCGGGCGAGCGCCGTCGTCGACCGGAACCCGTCGATCGGTCGCTGGTACGTCGGCGGCCACTCGCTGGGCGGCGCGATGGCCTGCCGCTACGCCCGCGGCGATTCCGACGCCGTCGAGGGGCTGGTCCTCTACGCGGCGTACTGCAACCAGGACATCTCAGACAGCGGGCTCGCAGTTCTGAGCGTCGTCGGCGACGGCGACACGGTCCTGAACCGGGCAGCCTACGAACGCAACCAGGCGAACCTTCCGGCGAGCGCTACCGTCGCCGAACTGCCGGGGCTGAACCACACGCAGTTCGGGAGCTACACCGGCCAGCGCGGCGACGCGCCGACGGGCACCAGCTACGGGACCGCTCACGAGCGGCTGAACGAGGTCGCAGTGGCGTGGTTCGAAAATCAAACCGCCGGGTGACTGGCCAGTGAGCCACCCGGGTAGCGACGCCGTCACCACGAGAGCCTGACGCGCCGGGGGGTCACCACGAGAGCCGGACGCGGTCGCCGACGCTGATGCCGAACGAGCGGTCCCCGCGCCCCTTGTTGACGGCGAGTTCGACGTTGCCGTGGCTGCCGATGGTCACGAGGCGCTGGCCGGCGTCGACCTCGGCGTGGCTCCGGCGGACCGGCGCCGCCACGGCGCCGACCTCGACGTAGGTGTCGAACTGGTCCTCGATGTGTTCGCCGGGGATGTTGGTGACGACGTTGCCGAACTCGTCGACCGCCAGCACCGTCCCGGTCGCGGCCTCGTCGCTGATCGTTGGCTCGGGCAGTTCGATCGCCTCGTACTCCTCAATCGGTTCGAACGCCTCGTCGTCGTCGAAGGTGTCGACCCCGAGGTCGTGGACTTTCGCGGCCGCCGGCGCGAAGATGTCCCGGCCGTGGAACGTCGAACTCCCCACCGTCGGGGGCCACGCCAGCGGGTCCTCGGGGCTGGCGTCGCCCTCGCGGATGCGAAACACCTCGAACCCGTCGTCACCGGCCAGCTCCGCTGCGACGGGGACGAGGACGCCGTTGTCGGGGCCGACCAGCGCGTGCTCGCCGGCACGGACGACGAGCGCGTCGCGGTCGCCGCCGACGCCGGGGTCGATGACCGCGAGGTGGACCGCTGGCGGGAAGTACGGCAGCACCTGGCCCAGCCAGAACGCGCCGGCTCGGGTGTCCTGGCGCGGGAGATCGTGGGCGACGTCGACCAGCCGCGTGTCCGTCATCCGGAGGATCACGCCCTTCATCGCTGCCGGGTACGGCGACCCGAAGTCCGAACTCAGCGTTATCATTGCCGGCTCTTGGGGGCTCTCACTCTTGTACCTTAAGTATCGCGCGCTACTGCTCACGGACGATGACGCTCACAGCCCCGGTCGGAGCCGTTTTCGGGCTCTCGGAGGCCGTCGCCAGCGTGATCGGCGTGGTGGTGGCCGCGCTGGCTGCGTTCGTGCTCCACGCGCTGGGCCACTACTACGCCGGGCGGCGCATTGTCGGCGTCCCCGCCGATGGGATCAGGATCGATCCCCGACAGCTCCCCTACGTGGTCGCCCTCCGGGACGACGACGGGTGGGTCACCGCCGGCGAGTCGGCGCGCTACCGTGACGCCTACGAGGCGTTCGACCCCGACCTGGAGCAGTTCGAGCGGTTCGTCGCCGGCGGCGACATCGTCCAGACTGCCGTCGTCGTCCCCGTCGCGCTGGTGCTCGCGACGACGAGCGTTCCCAGAGCGGCCGGACTGCTCGTGGTCGGCTCGCTGCTCGCGACGGCGATACTGATCGTCGTCGACGCCGTCGGAACCCAGCTTCGGGGCGGGGCCGCCGGGGACTACGCCATCCTCTGGGGGATCGACCGGCGGGTGCCGGTGCTCATTTTGCTCGGAGTGTTGCTGGTCCACGTCGGCGTCTTCCGGTTCGTCGCTGGCGGGTAATAAGCGACGCGCCGGCCGGTCAGCCGTCCGCCGCCTGTGAAAACTGTTCGATGTCGGCGGTGACGTGGATCCGGTTGGGGTAGGACTGTTCTGCGACGCCGCGGGCGAACTCGTTGTGGTCGACGATCTCGATCTCCCGCGTGTAGACGGTGTACTCCCAGGTGTCGAACGTCTCCCCCCGGGCGAGTCCCTTCTGGAGCGCCACGGTGTGCCTGGTCGGCGGCTTCGGGTGGGGACCTTTCAGCTCGACCCCCTTGCGCTCGGCGCGCTCCTTGATGTCGGAGACGACGGCGTCGAGGAGGTCGCCGTCCCCGCTACGGAGCGTGAGCCGCGTGACGAAGGGCATACCGAGTGCTACGTGCCCGGTCACAAAACCCATTCGCTTCCGCGCGCGAACCGGACAGCTGACTGACAATCGCCGGACGGGGGCGGCCCGGATACTGCTCGGATCCACACGCCGTTTGCGCCCGTCAGCTGTACTTGACTCCGACATTCTCTTTACAGGGGCCCGACTACGTACGGGCAATGATAGAGGCCACGAGCGCGGGAGCCATCCTCTTTCGCGATACGCGTGGCCGGCGGGAGTACCTCCTCCTGAAGAGCCGCCCCGGGGACTGGGAGTTCCCGAAAGGCGGCGTGGAGGGCGACGAGGAACTCCAGCAGACCGCCATTCGCGAGGTGAAAGAGGAGGCCGGAATCTCGGACTTCCGGCTTATCGACGGCTTCCGGGAGGACTACGACTACGTGTTCGAGGCGGGCGGCAATACGATCCACAAGACAGTCCACCTGTTCATCGCTCGCTCGGACGAGGCGTCGGCTGAGCTCTCGAACGAGCACCGCGACCACCAGTGGCGCGACTACGAGCAGGCGATCAACACCGTCACGCAGGACGGCCCGCGGGAGATACTCGAGGGTGCCCACGAGTTCCTCGACGAGAAACTGGAGGAAGACGAGGCGTAGGCGGCCGCTCCGCGATCCGCGCCGCTCGCGACCCGCGGCGAGCCGCTCGCTACTGGCGAGACGCGATGGTGCCCAGCAGGTCAGAAGGATTTTGCACCCCCCTTCCCTACTACAGGCTGAATGGGTAGCGGCGATCTGGAACGGAGTCTCGGGCTCTTCGGGACGATGATGATCAGCATGGGGGCGATGATCGGCAGCGGAATCTTCGTGCTGCCGGCGCTGGGCTACAAGAAGGCGGGGCCGGCGGTGATCGTCGCGTACGTGCTGGCCGGCCTGGTCGTCCTGCCGGCCGCGCTCTCGAAAGCCGAGATGTCGACGGCGATGCCCGAGTCCGGCGGCACCTACCTCTACATCGACCGGGCGATGGGCCCGCTGTTCGGAACCATCGCGGGGATCGGCGCGTGGTTCTCGCTGGTGTTCAAGAGTTCGTTCGCGCTGGTGGGCCTTGGCGCGTACCTCGTGATCTTCGCCGAACCCCTGGGCGGGTCGCTGACGCTGGTCGCCCTCGGACTGGGGGCCGCTGTCGTCGTCCTCAACATCTCGGGGACGGAGCTCTGCGGCAAGGTGCAGGCGGTGATCGTCTCGCTGGTCGTCGTCGGGCTGGCAGCGTACACGGTCAACGCCGGGTTCGTCGCGGATTTCGGCCGCTTCGCGCCCGCCGACGGGTTCGCCACCCACGGCACTGGCGGCGTCGTGACCGCCGCGGCGTTCGTGTTCGTCTCCTACGCGGGCGTGACGAAAGTCGCCAGCATCGCCGAGGAGGTCGAGAACCCGGGCCGGAACCTGCCGCTGGCGATGCTCGGGTCGCTGGCGATCATGACGCTGATATACGTCGCGGTCGTGGCTGCGGTCGTCGGACTCAGCGACGCGGAGGTCCTGAAACACGGCGGTCCCAATGGGGGGGCATCGCTCACACCGATGGCGGACGGCGCGGCGGCGCTGTTCGGTGGCTTCGGCGAGATTCTGATCGCCGTGGTCGCCGTGGTCGCGCTGACGAGCATGGCCAACGCCGGCATCCTCTCCTCGTCGCGGTTCCCGCTGGCGATGAGCCGTGACTCGCTGTTGCCTGCGGGCCTGCAGACGATCGACCGGCGGTTCAAGACGCCGCGGAACGCGATCCTGCTGACCGGGGGCGTGTTGCTGCTGCTCATCGCGTTCGTCCCGGTCGTCGAACTCGCCAAGCTCGCCAGCGCGTTCCAGATACTCGTGTTCTCCTTCGAGAACGTCGCAGTCATCACGTTCAGGGAAGCGAACCTCTCCTCCTACGAGCCGACGTTTCACTCCCCGGGCTACCCCTACGTCCAGGTGATCGGTCTCCTGGGCGGGCTGGGGCTGCTGACGCAGATGGGAGCCGTCCCGATCCTCGGTGCAGCCGGGATCATCGCCGGCGGAGTCCTCGTGTACCTCGTCTACGGCCGGTCGCGGACAAACCGCACCGGCGCGCTGGGGGCGCTCCGCCACGGTGCCGCCGAAAACGAGGACGTCGTCGATCCGGCCGAGACGGATTAGTAATCACGGCGGACGATGATCACGGGGTCGCCCGTCTCCTTTGCGATCCGGTCCGGGAGCGTCCCGAAGATCTGGTCGCCGAGCCGCGACGACGCCTCGTACATGACGACGGCGTCGTACTCGTCGGCGACCCGGATGATCTCCGCGTCGTGATCCGACCCCTCGACGATCAGCGTGTCGACCAGTTCGGGGTCGAACCCCGCATCGATCAACCCCTCGCGGGTGTCCGCGACGATCTGTTCGCCCCGCTCGCGCGTCTCCTCGCCCTCGACGACATGGAAGATGGTGATCTCCTGGGTGAAGTCCTCACAGAGCACGTCGATGAACTCCGGCAGCAAGGAGAACTCGGCGACGCGCGGCACCGGCACGAGGATCCGCTCGATCCCCTCGGTCGGCGCCGGATCCAGTTCCGCGGCGCAGTCCTCCTCGATGGCGACCTGGTCGATCGCCGCCCCCCGGTCCTTCCCGAACACCAGCCGGGTCTCGACGGCGGCGCCGGCCTCCCGGAACGGTTCGGCGACCTCCGCCAGCGTCGCCTGGGCCTCCTCGCCGAACTGCTCGCGCGCGGACTCGACGGGCGTCTGTTCGGGGAGGTTGAAGTGACCGAGCAGCACGATGTCCAGCGACGAGAGGTCCTCGACCAGTACGGGCGAGAGCGGCTCCGGGTCGGGAAGTTCGACCGGAACCAGGATCGTATCGGCCATACTCGGGTGTTTCTCCGCCAGGGAAATAAACCCCGCCGCGTCCACCGTCGACCAGCGACGACCGGCGGCCCCCGACGACGGGTACCGTGCAACGACCGACGACCCCCGACGATGGGTACCGTGCAACGACCGACGACTCGCGACGGTGGCTGCCGGCGGTCCTCGATGCGCAGCCGCAAGCCTGCCAGGCGTCTACCAGGCCTCGCCGCTCGCGAGGTCGACGTTGCTGTCGCGTTTCGAGGAGGGACAGATGTCCTCGAGGACGCAGTTCCCGCAGTCGGGGTTGCGCGCCGTACAGACCGCCCGGCCGTGGCTGATGAGGAGGTGGGTCAGCTGCTGCCACTCGCCCTCGGGGACCAGCTCCATCAGCTCCCCCTCGATGTCCGGCGGGCGCTCGGACTCGGTGACGCCCAGCCGCCGGGTCAGCCGCTGGACGTGCGTGTCGACGACGACGCCCTCGACGACGTCGTGGCCGTGCTGGAGGACGACGTTGGCGGTCTTGCGGCCGACCCCCGGCAGGTCCGTCAGCGCCGACATCGTGTCCGGCACCTCGCCGCCGTGCCCCTCGACGATCCGCTGGCACGCGGTGCGGATGTACTCGGCCTTGTTGTTGTAGTAGGTGACCGAGTTCAGGTCCTCGGCGAGTTCGTCCTGGTCGGCCTCGGCGTACTCCTCCGGGGTCCGGTACTGCTCGAAGAGATCCGCAGTCACTTTGTTCACCCGCTCGTCAGTACACTGCGCCGAGAGAACGACCGCCACGAGCAGCTCCAGCCGGTTGGAAAACTGGAGGGAGATGCCTGTGTCGGGGTACTCCTCGTGGAGCCGGTCGAGAACCTCGGCCATCTGCGCCGCCGGATCGTCGCGCGGTGTGCCCATGTCCGGGCCTGGGCCGCGGGGGTTTTGAGGCTGCCGGACCGGCCAGTCGCCGTGCCGTCATCGGCCCGGTCATCGTGGGAGTCGTCTCTCACCCGGTCGGACCGTCACCGGACCCGGGGAGTCACTGGAACGGGTCTTTCAGCCAGCCCTCGGCAAGTTCCACAAGCATCGACGCGAACGTGGTCTCGGTCGTCCAGAAGGCGACTTCCTCGGTCACGCCGTTGCCAAACTCCGTCTGGTGGGTGCTCATGAGGATTGTCGCGTCGTCGGCGACGACGAGCCGGCCGGTGTCGACGTCCATGACCCGTTCCTCCGGGACCCTGTAGGCCGCCAGCCCGTCCGGCACCTGCTCCAGGACCGCCTCGTTGACGCTCGCGACCACGACGGTGACGCCGCCATCGGCCGTCGCGAGCAGCGCCTCGACGACCTCGGGGCCGACCATCTCCGGCTCGTCGGCCCCGTACAGCAGCCGTTCGTCGGCCTCCTCGGCGATCGAGACGATCCGCGAGTCGATCACGTCGCTCCCCCGGATCAGCCAGATGGACTCGCTACGCTCCTCCCCGGCTGCGCTGTTCTGGATCGTGTCCAGGTAGTCGAACGTCTCTGCCCCCGTCTCCGCGAGCTGGTCGAGCAGCTGCCGCCGGGCCTGCTCTAAGGGCACCGGCCGGTAGACGGTCGGCGTCGACTGCCGGGTCTCGACCAGCCCGTGTTTCTCCAGCCCCTCGGCTGCACCGTACACCTGCGACCGCGGCACGTCCGCGACCTCGCTGACCTCGCTCGCGGCCCCGCTGCCGAGCTTCTGCAGCGCGAGAAACACCCGCGCCTCGTAGGTCGTCAGGCCGAGCCGCTTGAGTCCCTGTATCGCGTCCTCGTCTTGCATTGTCCTGTCTGTCGGAAACTGCCTCGCGCCCTGTTTGTACTTTCGTACTAACGTTACGGGCACCAGTTCGGCCGTCCACTACATAAAAACACCGCACTCGCCCGGACGGCGCCACCCCACTTCGGTCGAGAGACGCCGCGAACGGATTTATACAGCCGGACGTGACTCTGTACCGTGCCACGACAACAGATCAGTGGGTTCAGCTCCTGATACTCCGGTCTTGAGACGGCGTGTGTTGAACAAATCACGTCCGGCTGTATATGTATTGCGGCCGATCGGGTCCACAGTTATGAAACCCTGCTGGCCGCGGGCACGTCCGCGCGACGGTCATAGGGTCGTGTGTGACTTTGTACCGCTATGGAATCGCGTGTCGTGCGTTTCAGCCCGTGAAACCAACGGATATTGGGCCCCAGTGCTGAAAGTAATCACGCACGACCGTATCAGGTGAGGCACGCGCACGAGGCGTCGCCCGTCCTCGCTGCGGCCAGTCACGGAGTCCGCGACCGTATTTCGTTACACACCTCCTTCGGGCCGCCGGCACCGTAAGGAGGCTCCTACCGGCGAATCAGCGGGCGTGAAAGCCCACAACACCAAAGAGACTCCCGCTGCAGGTTCGGCTATGGACCTCCACGGCACACAGGTGACCGTCACCGGCGGGGCAGGCTTCGTCGGCTCGCACCTGGTCGAACGGCTCGCCCCGGACAACGACGTCCTCGTGGTCGACGACTGCGCGAACGGCGACCCGTCGGCCGTCCCCGACGCGGCGACGTTTCTGGAAGGCGACGTGACAGACCCCGCGGTCGTCGCCGACGCGATCACGGCCCAGACGGACGTCGTCTTCCACCTGGCTGCGGCGAAAGCGGTCGACACCGACCGGCCGCGCGAGCAGTTCGAGGCGAACGCCGCGATGACGTACAATGTCCTCGAACGGATGGACGAGGTTGGCGCGGATGCGCTCGCGTACACCTCCTCCTCGACGGTGTACGGGGAGGCGCCGCGGCCGACGCCCGAGGACTACGCGCCGCTGGAGCCGATCAGCGCCTACGGCGCCGGCAAACTCGCGGAGGAGGGGCTGATCTCGACGTACGCCCACAGCCACGGGATCCAGTCGTGGGTGTTCCGGTTCGCCAACATCGTCGGGCCGCGGCTCCGCGGCGCGGTGATCCCGGACTTCATCGAGAAGCTCCGGGAGGACCCCGACCGGATGGTCATCCTCGGCGACGGCAAACAGGAGAAGTCCTACATGCACGTCGAGGACTGTGTCGACGCCATCGTTCACGTTGTCGAGGCCGCCGAGGGTCCGCTCACCCAGTGCAATCTCGGCACGCGGACGACCACCTCCGTCGACCGCATTGCCGACATCGTCAGCGACGTCCTCGGCGTCGACCCGACCTACGAGTACACCGGCGGGGACCGGGGCTGGACCGGCGACGTCCCCCGGATGCGGCTCTCGGTGGAGAAGCTCGCCGGGCTCGGGTGGGAGCCCGACCGCTCCAGCGACGACGCCGTCCGGCAGGCCGCCGAGGAGCTGAGCGAGGAACTGTAGCGGCAGTGTCACCCGCGCAGCTGGGCTGCGAGCAGCCCCCCGAGGCCGCCAAAGCACAGCGGGTAGGCGAGCCCGACGAGCAGCAGCGTGCTCGACAGCTCCGGCGACTGGGTGAACGCCGCGTCCCCGACGCCGACCCGGGTCTCGAACAGGAGGACGCCGATTGCGGCGAGCGGAAAGTACCCCACCGCCACCGTCGCGCCGGCCAGGGCGTGGGCTTTCGTCGACGACTCCCACAGCTCGCGCATCGAGACGACGACCCCCCCGGCGATCAGTAGCGCGACCGGGACGGCGTAGAACACCGGGTCCGGGAGCCCGGTCGCCGTCTCGGCGACGAGGTTGAGCCGCTCGGTGCCGGCCCCGCCCACGTCGCCGAACGACGGCCGACGCTCGATCCGGGCGAAGTGGGCACTGAAAAACAGCCAGCCGACCTCGTCGACGGTCCCAACCCCTTGGGCGCGGGAGACGCCGAACTCGAACTCGGAATCGGCCACCAGCAGGACGTACGTCGCGACCAGACCGGCGAAGTGGGTCACCATGCCGGCTACTGCACCGGACGTCACGGGCAACCGCTCGACCAGCTTTCCCGGGCCGTACGCGCTGTCAGTCGCCATACAGTCGCCACGAGGGCAACGAGAGGGAAAGGAACGTCGACTCGCAGCGGGGCCGCAGGGTGCGACCCCGGGTCACCCTGTCTGGGAGTAGAGGACGCCACCGATCGCGCCGAACAGCAGCGGGAACAGGAGGCCGACCAGCAAGGTCGAAGAGAGCAGGTCGGGACTGATCGAGGCCTCTGCGCCCGGAACGGTGGCGGACGCCGAAAACAGGAAGATGCCGACGAGTGCGAGCGGCAGGTAGCCCAGGACGATAGTCATCCCCGCCTGTGCACAGTCGGCCGGCGTGGGGTTCCACATGTCCAGCGACGCCACGACGACGTAGCTGACTGCGACCAGTATCACGATCGGAACCAGGTAGAAGACGGGCTCCGGAATCTGCGTCGAGGAGTTCGAAACCACGTTCCGCGTCGTCGACTCGGACTGCCCGATCACCGACCCGGAAATTTCGACGTTCGCGAAATGGGAGCTGTAGAAGAACCACCCAACCTCGTCCAGCGTCCCGACGTCCCCGAACTCGGCGTTGCTGAACTCGTACTCACCGTCGACCGTCAGCAGCAGGAACGTCAGAATCAGTCCGACGACGTATGCGACCGCGCCGCCGACTGCCCCTTCCAGGAGTGGCAGCTTGTCTGTCAGACGCTGCGACCCGGTGCCCCGGCGTGCGGCTACCATACACTCGACAGGAGTGAGGACTGTAATAAAAGGGTACTGGCCGATCAGCCGTCGTCCGCGTCGCCCTCGGGGACCTTCCGGACGAGCGCAACCCGGTATTCGAGAGACGCGGAAACAGCAGCCCTATGCCGGTCCCGGACGTACGGCGTGGCGTGCAGGTCGTCGGCTACGAAACGGCGCCGGGCGGGGACGCCGAGCACGCCGGGTTGCTGCTGGCGAGCGACGGCGCGGTCACCCGCGAGTCGCTCGAACCGGGGACTGAACTCGGCTACCGCCTGGAGCGACGCCACTGCGCGGGCGACGTGATCGAGGGGCAACACACCCCATGCGACGAGGAGGCGGCGCCGTACTGCGACCGCCACACCGGTAGGTGGGCCTGCGCCCGCTGTACCGGCGACTGCGACCTGCCGCTGCCGTCCTGCCGGGAGGAACACGCCGTCTACCTCGCGGCGTTCGCGCCGGCGACGTTCAAGGTCGGCGTCACCCGCTCGTGGCGCCTCGACACCCGTCTGCGCGAGCAGGGCGCCGACCGTGCCGCACACCTCCGGACGGTCGCGGACGGCCGGATCGCCCGCCAGATCGAGGCCGAGATCGCCGCCGACGTGGGTGACCGCGTTCGCGTCCCCGCGAAGATCCGCGGCCTCCACCGCTCGGTCGACGATGACGCCTGGTCGGCGCTGCTCGACGAGTACGAGCCGCTGGCGACGTTCGAGTTCGCCTACGGGCTCGACCTGGTCGAGCGGCCAATGGCGGAAACGCTCGCCGCCGGGACAGTCCGCGGGACGACGGGTCGCGTGCTCGTCCTCGAACGCGCCAGCAGCACGTACGCCGTCGACCTCCGGGACCTCGTGGGGTACGACCTCGCCGACGGCGGCACCGACCGGGCACTGCAGTCGAGCTTTGCCGCCTTCGAGTGAGTCGCTCGCCGTCCGATAGCCACCATGATCTACGCCGCCGATAAGCGTTGGTGCCGGTGCGGTAGCATGCCCCACGCCCAGGAATCCGGCTACGCTTCGCGTTCGATGACGAAGCGGGTGAACTCCCGGAGCTGACGTTCGGGTTCGCGTTCGAGGTCGAGGTCGTCGAGGTGGCCCCGGGCGCTCGCCGCCAGTTCCTGGGCACGCTCGCGGGCGTACTCGATCGCGTCGACGCCCTGCATGATCTCGATCGCCGCCACGATCTCGTCGTCGGTGTTGTCCTCGGCCCAGAGGATCTCCTCCAGGCGGGCGACGTCCGCCGGCGCGGCGTGTTCGGCGGCGTAGATCACCACCAGCGTCTTCTTGCCCTCGCGGATGTCGTTGCCGAACGCCTTACCGAAGTCGCCTGCCTGGTCGAGCGTGTGCTCGATATCGAGGATGTCGTCGCCGATCTGGAAGGCGATCGACATCTCCTCGGCGTAGCGGGCGAGCTGCTGCTCGACAGCCCCGGACTGCCCGGTGACGATGGCGGCGAGGCGGGCGACGATCCGGGCGAGACAGCCCGTCTTGCAGGCACACATCTCGTAGTAGCGGTGCTCGTCGACGGTGATCTCCTGCTGGTTGTGCCAGCAGATGTCCATCCCCTGACCGAGGTGGGTCCGGTTCAGCTCGTAGGTGAGCATCTCGTAGGCGTCGAGGCGCTGGCCGTCGTCGAGGTCGCTGCGGTTGCGGTCGATGATCTTCAGCGGGATGAAGTACATCGCGTTGCCCGCGTTCAGCGCGATGTCGGTGCCGAAAGCGTGGTGCAGCGCCTCCCGGCCCCGGCGCTTTTCGGCCTCGTCCTCGACGTCGTCGACGATGATCGTGCCGTTGTGGAGAATTTCGGGAATGCAGGCGTAGTGGAGGTACTCCTCGGGTTCCTCCCCGAGGGCGTCGACGATGATCAAAAAGAGGATCGCACGCCAGCGCTTGCCGCCCCGGTCGAGCAGGTCCCAGATGGGGTCGGCCAGCGCCTGCTGGATCGCCGCCGGCTGGTACCGGTAGGTCGGCTCGCCGAAAAACGCCGTCAGGTACTCCTCGTCGATCGTTCGCGGCAAGAGCTCCTCGATGCTCTCGTCGATAGCCGGCCGCCACTCGGCGAGTACGTCCCGCATACACGTGTGGTCGACGGCAGAGAGTAAAAAAGCACTCACCTGCCTTCATACTGTGATTATTTTCAGTCATCGCTGACAGTCTCGGGTGTGTTGCGAGCTGACGCCCCTGATCCGTGACAACCCAGCCGCAAAAAGTCACAACGCACATCTGTAGATATTTTTAGGTCGTTGCTGGCGAGAAACGTACTCCGAACCCAAACGAAACCACTATACTGCCGGTGGTCATCCCCCTCCATAATGACACAGGAGCGTGTCGAAGAGGCGACGCGCTCGTTTCTCGCCGATCATCCCGATTTCGACGACGAACTCGAAGTTCTCTTAGAACGCGAACAGACTGAAGGCAGCTGGGCGTACGACGACACGGCGGTGGATTCCGGCCGCTTCGGCGAGCTGGTTTCCCGTGAATTCGTCGAGAAAACCGACGACGGCAACTACCAGTTCACCGATCCCGACGCAGTGGAAACGGTTCTGTCCGGCGCTACGGACACCGGGACCGAAACGACAGCGCCGGACGCCACGTCCGATGGAATCTCTTTCGACGCCTCTCTGCCGGAGGCTGATCCCTACGTTTTCGGGCCCATCGCTGCCGCACTCACACTGGTCGCTGCAGTCCGAATGGTCTACTACAACACTGTCTTTCGGGACGGGCGCGTTGTCTCCCCTCTCAATGATCCGTACTTTTTCCGCTACTGGCAGGAGCGACTGCTCGAACAATCGAGTGGCATGACGGACTTCGGAATGCTCGCAACTATCGGCGAGCAGACTAGCGTCCGCCCGCTCACCCACACCCTCAACTGGTGGCTGACGGAACTTCTGGGCGGGTCGCCCAGTGCGGCCACCACCGTCGCTGCCTGGCAGCCCATCGTCACCACGGTTCTCTGTGCACTCGTCCTGTACGCCCTCGTGATCCAGCTTACGTCTGACCACCGGGTTGCGCTCGCCTCACTGCTGTTCCTTGCGTTTACTCCTGTCCACGTCGTGTACACAGCACTCGGCTTCATCGACCATCCACCGTACCAATACCTGTGGCTCACACTGCTCGCGTTCTCGATGGTCTGGCTCGCAGTCGATCTTCACAGCCGGATGGAGAACCGCGACCCGAGGGCAGCGGCGTTGGGCCACTGTCGACACCTGCGAACCTGGTGGGTGGCTGCCGTGCTCGGGTTCGCTGTCGCGACGTCCGCGCATGCATACGGTGGGTCGGCACTGACGTTCATCCCCGTTGCGCTGTATCTGGGGCTGCGGGTTGTTTCCGACATTCGCAACGATGTCCCACCGCTGTTGGCCAATGCACCGCTCTTGGCTGGCCTCGGGTTTGGGAGTTTCCTGGCGGTGGGTGCACACGTCATTCTCAGCTGGCACGAATCGATTGCTGTGACGGTTCCAACACTCGTAACTGTCGGGGGGGTAGTGGTTGCAGTTCTCGCGACAGCGTGGCACCGGTTTGACCTCCCGCCTGTGGGGCTCCTTGGAGTCGAGTTGGTCCTGGCTTTAGTCGGCGGATTGGCCTTCCGTCAGCTCCGTCCGGAAGATGTCTCCCGCCTCCGTGGACGGGCCTCCGATCTGTTTGGGCGGGAGGGTATCGCTGAAACCGTCTCGCTGTTCACGACAGATATCGGGGTCATCATGAACCCATTGACGCAAATTGGCCTCGGATTTTATTTCGGATTGGCTTTGCTCCTGTTTGTCTCCTGGCACGTAACCCGCCAGTACGAGCCAGGGTGGCTCGTGGTGGTGTGTTTCGCCTGGGTGTATCTCCTCCTGGCAGCGATCCAGGCCCGGTTCGCCCCACAGCTCAGCATCTTCCTTTCGGTGTTGGCTGGCGGTGGCCTCATCCATCTGCTCGGAGCTATCGAACTGATCGAGAAACCACAGTTGTTCGCTGATCCGAGTGACCGCACCCGCCGGACCATCTCGATTCCCGACCTCCAGCGCGGCGCATATCTCGTGGCCGGGATCGGTCTCGTCCTGTTATTGAACCTGATTTTCGTACCTGCACTACTTGGCCAAATACAACACGATGAAACGTTCGATGCGGCAACGGCTATCGACGAACACACGAACTCAGTTAACTCCGACCACCCCGAGTTCGTCCTGAGCAGGTGGGGTGACAACCGCATGTACAACTACTTTGTCAGTGGGGACGCCCAGAGCTATGGCTATGCCCGGAACAATCACGAGACCTTCATCGGCAGTTCCGATCCCGACGCACAGTACGATCAACACGCAAACCGGGTCGGCTACGTCGTCCTCTTGCAAAACGATCTCCCGCCCGCAACGACTCATCACAAACTCTTCGAGGAATTCGGTGCAGGCAACGAGTCGGTCGCTCACTACCAACTCCTCTACACCACCGACGAGGTTCGCGCATTCGCCCTTGTCGAGGGTGCGGTCATCAACGCCACGGTGGAACCCGACTCCACAGTGACAGCGACCACCGATGTTCGCGTCATGGACGAGTTGTTCACTTACCAGCGAACTGGCACTGCGGATGCCAGCGGCGCCGTCGAAATTCGCGTCGCATACCCTGGGGAGTACGAAATTAACGGGCAGACGGTAACGGTAACTGAACAGGACGTCTACGAGGGCCGGCAAGTCCACGTGGACGAGTTCTGACGGTACTCCAACCCGGTTTGTCGCTGCCGGATACTTGCCATGCCCCGGTACATTTTTGCCCGCAGCGGCCGCAGTCGGCCCATGGAAATCGCTATCGTCGTCTACGTCGGATTTGACGAGTTGGACGCGATCGGCCCCTACGAAGTCTTCCAGAACGCCGCCGAGGCAGGCGCCGACTGTACCATCTCGCTCAGAACGATCGACGTAGTCGGCGTCGTGGAAGCGAGCCACGGCCTCCGGATCGAACCCGACGGCCACCTGGCCGACGCCGACCCGGACCTCCTAGTGGTCCCCGGTGGCGGGTGGAACGACCGCGGTGCGGCGGGCGCGTGGGCGGAAGCTGAGCGCGGCGCCATCCCCGAGGCCGTCGCCGCCGCACACGACGCCGGCACGATGATTGCTGGCGTCTGCACCGGCGGGATGCTGCTCGCCCGCGCTGGCGTCACCGACGGTCGGCCCGCCGTCACGCACGGCGGCGCGCTCGACGACCTCCGGGCAACACCGGCCGAGGTGGTCGAGGCCCGCGTCGTCGACGACGGCGACGTACTCACCGCCGGCGGCGTCACCTCCGGGCTGGATCTCGCCTTCCACATCGTCGAGCGTGAGTTCGGGGACGACGTTGCCAAACAGGTCCGCACGGAGATGGAGTACGAGGACCGCGGGAGCGTCTACGAAGGCTGACCACGGACCGGGTGCCGACTACACGGGTCCGCGGGTTTACGTACGAAGCCGGGACCAGACCGTCGTATGCCGACGTCGACCCACGTGATCGCAGGCAGATGTACCACCGAGTTCGACGGCTCGCGCGACCGCACGCAGCGCGGGGACGTCCTCGTCGTGATCAAACCCGACGGCACCGTCCTGGTGCACGACGCCGCCGGCTACCAGCCGGTGGCCTGGCTCACCCGCGCCGACACCGTCACCGTGAGCCCCGACGCCGTCACCGCCCAGGACGGCGACCAGTCGCTGTCGGTCACGGTCCACGAGGAGTACGCCCGCAACCGCTACCGGACGAACGACGCTGGCGTGCCAGTCGGTACCTGCCCGGCCTGCGAGTCGTCGCTCGTCCGCTCGGGCGGGACTGTCTCCTGCCCGGACTGCGAGGATTCGTACTCGGTGCCCGCCGACGCGACGATCCTCGACGAGCAGTGTTCGGACTGCGGCCTCCCGCGGTTCAGGGCCAAGCGCGGCGACGTGTTCGAGGTGTGTCTCGACTATGACTGCGAGTCATTCGACGACCGCGTTCGCGCTGCGTTCGACCGCGAGTTCGACTGTCCCGACTGCGGAGACGACCTGCGAGTGCTGCGCCGCGGCGGCCTGCTGCTTGGCTGTGACGCCTACCCCGACTGCGAGACGGGGTTCTCGTTCCCCGTCGGCCGCCACGACGGCACCTGCGACTGCGGACTCCCGACGTTCGAGACGCCCACTGGCCGCCGCTGTCTCGACAGCAGCTGCGAGAAGGCGACAGCCCAGTAGATCGTCAATTCCAGGCGTGCACCCGGACGTGCGTTCGGAGAGACCGACGCCCCGGCGGCGAAGGCGGTCTACCAGCGGCGTCGCTCCGCCCGGCAACCGAGACGCGACGACACACTCAACCCACAGAGGATTTATGCGGCTGTCAGTCGAGGAGTGCGTATGTTCGATTCGTTCGGTCCAGGGATGGGGTTCGCCGGCGGGTTCGCGACGGGACAGCTCATGCAGGACCTGCTGGGCGGTGCGGGCAGCTACGGCGACTGGGCACGAGCCGCGATCGAAGTGACTACAAACGTCCAGGCGAGCTACCGCCACCACCTCGAGGACGCCGAGGAGCCGAACAGCCGCGAACTCGCGCGGGACCTGGACGCGCTCGGACGGGAAGCCCAGCGCCTGGCGATCATCGCCGAACAGCGCAACTACGGCGACACCGAGGTCGAGCTGATGCGCCGCCTCGACAAGCTCTGTCTCCGGTTCACCAACGGCGCGCCGAACACCGAGGGAAGCCCCGATGATCTGCTCCGGGACGAACTGCCCGATCTCGTCTCTGACATCTTCGACCACCTCGACCGCGGAACGACGCCCTCGGACGCATCCGAGGAGTAACTGACTCTCCCGCACAGACGCGAGCGATACTGGCACCTCTCCAGATCCGTCCCGACATTTAAGTATCAAACCGGGACCAGAAGCCGTGTGCGCTGACGGATACCCACGGAGGCGCCACGGCAGTGCGACACCACCTCCGTGGCGGCATGGTCCCCCAGGACAGGGCGTGACCGCGGTGTCGCCTGTCAGCTACCGGCTGTAAGCCACGCCCGAAGCGACAGCGGCGGGCTTACCGTTCGAGCACGGCGGGCCGCTCGAACGTCTCGTCGTAGCCGACGGCTTCGACGGTGATCGTCGGCCAGTCCCCAACAGTGAGCGTCTCGTAGCCGTCGGCGTCGACGAGCACGGTGACCTCGCTTTTCGCTCCCTCGACCGTCGGATTCCAGGCGTAGGCCATCGGCAGGTAAACGGATTCCGTGGAGTCCGGCGTCGCGATCCACTCCCGTCCGGCGAACCCTGCGGCGCCACCCTGGTGATGGCGGCGCCACTCCCCCTCCCAGCCCACTGCGTCGTATGCGTCCCGGATCGCCGCGAACACGTCGCCTGCAGTCCCGCCAGCAGTGCCGACGTCGCGTGTCGCTGCGAGCGCGGTCGCCTCGACGCGCGCGGCTGGGCGGTGACGGGCCAGCAGCCACTCCGGCGGATTGGAGGCAACTGTCCGGGTGCAGGACGCAAACAGCCCGTCGCGTTCGGCGGTCACGACGACCAGCGCGTACCCGCTGATCGGTGTCTCCGTCGGCGTCGGGTGCCGGTAAATGGGTGCACGCTCCTCACCGCCAACGAGGACGACGGGCGAGTCGATCCCGTCCTCGGCCAGCCGGCCGCGGAGCCGCGCCGCAACCGTCTGCTCCGTATCCGCCGCTGACGCCTCGCGGCAGGTCGCTTCGACTGCCTCCGCGGTCGTCGCGCCGAGCTCCCGGTAACGCTCGGTGTCGTACTCGGTCAGCGGCTGGCGCAGTTCCGTCGCGTCGACAGTCTCGAACCCCGGCACGTCGAAGTCGGCTGCCGCGGGCGTCGGGCTCCGGGCTTTCACCGCCTCGGCGAGCGACGTCTCGTGCCAGTCGTAGGACGACACCGCCACGTTGTCGGGCAACTCCTCGGTCGCGAGCCGGTCGGCCTCGACGTTGTTCGTGACGACGCGAACCTCGTCGCCGTCGTAGCCCGCCGCGGCGACGCCCACCGGTCCCGCCCTGTCGACCACGTTGGAGCCACCGGTCAGCCACGCGAACCCGTTGGGGCGAGCGAACCAGATCGCCGCCAGCGAGTCCGCTGTGAGCCGCTTGTCGAGGCGACGGCGCCGTCCGGATCCGGGTCCCGCACAGTTCTTCATTGGTATTAACTTTATCTTGAGTAAAGTTCTTAACTCTGGCGCAGAAATGGATAGCTATGGCAACAAAAGAACACTCGTATCCAGATGGGCTCTATCTGGAGGGGGCCTGGCAGGCTACGTCGGAGGCGATCGACGTACAGGACCTGACCGACGGCGAGCCGTTCGCGTCCGTTGCGGCGGCGTCGGCTAGGGACGTCGACTCGGCGCTTTCGGCCGCCGAGCACGCCGAGCGCGAGATGAAAGAGACGACGATCGTCCAGCGTGCCAACTGGCTGGAGGCGATCGCCGAGGGCATCGAGAATCGCAAGGACGAGCTCGCGGAAGTCATCGTCCGCGAGGCGGGGAAACCGATCGCCAGCGCCCGGAGCGAGGTCGACAGCGCCGCCGAGCGGTTCCGGCGGGCCGTCGGCGAGGTTCGGGACCTCCAGGGCGAGTACGTCGAGGGGACGACCGAAGGCCACGAGGGCTGGAAGGCGATCGTGCAGTGGGAGCCGGTCGGCACCGTCCTCTGCATCACGCCGTACAACTACCCTCTCGCGACGACCGCACTACAGGTCGCGCCGGCGATCGCGGCCGGCAACTCGGTGATCCTCAAACCCGCGACGAAGACGCCGGTCAGCGGGGCGATCCTGGCGGACATCATCGCGAACGCCACGGAGATTCCCGACGGCGCCTTCGCGTTCGTTCCCGGACGCGCCAGCGAGATCGGCGACCTGCTGGCCGGCGACGACCGGATCAACGCGATCGCGATGACCGGCTCCTCGAACGCCGGCAAGCACGTCGCCTCGGTCAGTGGCATGGTCGACCTGCACATGGAGCTTGGCGGCAACGCACCGGCGCTCGTGTTCCCTGACGCCGACCTCGCGGAAGTGACCTCGAACTGTGCCGCCGGGTCGTTCAAGTACGCCGGCCAGCGGTGCTCGGCCGTCTCGCGCGTGCTGGCACACGAGGACGTCCACGACGATGTCGTCGACCGCCTCGAAGTAGAGCTGGACAACTGGGTGACGGGCGACCTCTTCGACCCCGACACGAAAGTCGGCCCGCTGATCTCCGAATCCCAGGCCGACTGGGTCGAGGAACTGATCGACGACGCCGTCGAGAAGGGCGCGACGCTCGTCCGCGGCGGCGAGCGCGACGGGCAGTTCATCCAGCCGGCGCTTTTGGCCGACGTGCCACACGACGCCCGGATCGTCCACGAGGAGCAGTTCGGCCCCGTCGCCGCCGTCACCAGCGTCGCCGGCGAGGGGGAGGCGCTCGAACTCGCGAACCACAGCGACCTCGGCCTCGACGCCTCCGTGTTCACCAAGGACTACGACCGCGCGATGCGGGTCGCCGAACGCCTCGAAGTCGGCGGCGTCCGCATCAACGGCAAGCCGAGCCACGGCCTCGGCGACATCCCGTTCGGCGGCGTCAAAGACTCCGGCATCGGCCGCGAGGGCATCGGCTACACCATCGAAGCCTTCGTCGAGCGCAAGAGCATTATTCTCTGACGCGGCGGCCGCGCTTCCGCTGCCGTCACGCTGGCTCGTGACCTCCAGACCAGCCAGTTGCCATCACTCGTTTCGTAGCACGTACTCGCCTCCCGCGCCGCCGTCCCACGACGCGGACGACCCCTGGGACCTCCGTTGTGATTGGGTTTCGATTCGACGACGTGGATCCGTGCTTTCAGGCCACATTTTTCCCGCTATTGACACTCAGCTCTCGACGTTCGTATGCTCAGTCGTGTCCGCTGCCATCAGGTGAGGGTGTCTGTGCAGTTTCCAGATCCTTGCCTTGCGTGAGGAGCGACACGAGGTCCGCTTCCGTCACTGGCTGTGCCGTCGCCCCCAGCCCTGCATCGCGAGCCACACGAACTGCACTCGGTGAGTGAAGGTTCGCCTCCGCCAACAGTGCGTCGTCGTAGAACACTTCTCGGGGCGTTCCGCTTCCAACCACGTTACCCTCGGCCATCACACAGACGCGATCCGCGACCGTTGCGGCGAAGTCGAGGTCGTGCGTCGACAGGACGACGCTGATGCCGTTCTGGTGAATCTGCTCGATTCGCTCGGCGACCAGTTGGGACCGCTCGGGGTCGAGCCCGGCGAGTGGCTCGTCGAGCACGACGACGCTCGGTTCAAGTACCAGCACGCCGGCGAGACCGACGAGGCGCTTCTCGCCACCGCTCAGGTAGTGGGGGATTCGGTCTTCGAGGTGGCTCGCGTCGATGGTCGCGAGCGCCTCACGAGCGCGCTCTCTCGCTTTGTCACCAGGAACGCCGTCGTTCTGGAGACCGAACATCACGTCATCGAGGACCGTGGGCGCGACGAGTTGCGTATCGGCGTCTTGGAAGACGAAGCCGACTGCCTTCCGTGCGTGGGCCTTGTTGTCTTCGGTGACTGGCGTGCCGTCGACGACGAGTTCGCCGTCGTCGGGGACGAGCGTCGCGTTCAGGTGCTCAAGCAGCGTCGACTTCCCGGTGCCGTTCCCACCGACGAGTGCGACGACTTCGTCGGGGTAGACGCTGAACTCGATGTCGTGCATCCCGACCGTCCCATCCGGATACGTGTGGGCCTCACACTGGAGGTCGACCAGCGGCGGGTCGTCTCGGCTCACAGTCCCACCCCGTAGACCGCGACAGCTGCGTAGCCGACGACGGCGACATACGAACCGACCACGACAAACAGTTCGTGAACGGGCGGTCGCGAGACGTCGCCGTACAGCGTGAGGTCGCCGTCGTAGCCACGGGCTTCCATCGACTTGACGAGCCGTTCGGACTGCTCGATTGCCGACAGCATCGTCATGCCGAGGATTCTGGCGTACAGCCGCTTGTTCGACCAGAACTCCGAGAAGTTCGCACCCCGGGAGAGCGCGGCTTTCACCAAGTCCTCGAGCGTCTCGAGGATGACGAACGTGAACCGGTAAGTGAGCAACGCGATCTGGTCGATCGGCCGCGGGAGCAACCGTCCGAGCATGTACGCGACATCGGTGTATTTGGTCGTCATCGACGCCGTCAGGGCGAACGTGACCACTGTGAGCGACCGGCAGCTGAGCTCCACGAAGAGCACGAGCCCTGCCCACGTAACCGAGAGGTCGCCGAGCGGTGTCGAAAGCGCGCTACCGACCGGCGTCCCCGGTTCAAGAAACGCCAGCGGCCCGGCGACAGAGACGATGAACAGCATCGGGAGCGTGTACCAGCCGGCGAGCCGTCGATATGGCAGCCCCGCGAGTCCGTAGACAACGAGCACGACGCCGTATAGTCCGGCCAGGAGCGCGAGCCGGTCGAACACCGTGACAGCGAGGACGAGAGCGCCGACGACGCCGACTTTCGTCCAGGGATTGACGCGGTGCAGCGGCCCGTCTCGCTGCTCGGCGAACGCCGTGATGAGCCGCGGGTCGGGGACGTGGTTCGAGAGCGTCGTCACGATTACTGGGCCGGGCGTTCTCCGTCCTCGAAGCCGCCGTATCGGTCGACGTAGACGTACAGCCCGACGCCGAGAACGGCCATAAGGGCGACGATAGCGCCGAATTCGAGCATCAGCCCGCCTTTACGGATGGGACCGGCGACGACGATGCCACGACCGAAGTCGACCAGCGCGCCGCCGCCCTCCTGCACACCGCGCTGGAGGGCTTTCGCAGAGCGCTTCGCCCACGGGAGCGCGCCCCCAGTCGCGGTGAAGCCCCAGTAGCCGGCGGCGAGAAAGGCGGCGAACAGACCGAGGAGTCCGCCGTACTGCTTCCAGCGCTGCATCAGGCGGTCACCCCGGTGGTTTCGTCGCGGGTATCGCGGTCGACGAGGCCGACGAGGTCGGGTCGCACGGAGGCGAGGAACTGGACGATAAAGCCCGTCAGGATGCCCTCGATGACGGCGACGCCGAGGTTGAGCCCGACGAGACCGGCGACCGCAATCGTCAGGTCACCGCGAGGGAGCGCACTCCCGTTTACGCCGCTGAGGACGATGATCGCTCCCATCAGGAACGCGCCTGCCGAGAGGCCGAGCGTCGCGGCACTGGCGCCGGCGGGGAAGACGTCCCAGTCCATCCCCATCAGCGTCTTGAACGCGTAGTAGGCGACGATGGCTTCGCTCGCGTTGACGAGGGTATTCGCGCCGAGCAAGCCGACTGCACCGTGGCCGAGCGCTGCCGAGAAGATGTTCACGACGAGCGCGATGAGCGCCCCGAGCAGCGGCCCAGCGAGAATCCCCACAAGGCCGGTGAGGTTCATGTGGATGCCGCCCCACACGGGGATGTTCAACTGGAAGATTGCGAAACTCGCGGCCGCGGCAATGCCCGCGAGCGCGATCTGGTGTGTCTTGATACCGCCTTTCCGGACGCGGTAGACGACGGCACTGACCAGTCCGACGCCAAACAGCGTCCAGAGTACCAGTGCCCATAGTGGGAACGATCCTTCTCCGAGGTGAATGTGTGCCATCTCTGGTTTGCCAATTTTGTCTGAGATTATAATAAAGTTGCTGTACTAGCCCAAAACAGATAACAATCATAGCGTAGAATGCCGCCGTGTCTTGATAGAGAGAGGAGTCAACTTCCATCGGCCCAAGAGATTTCGAACCTACTGCTCGTTGATCTATGCAAACTGCTCGCTTCGCTCGCAGTTTCTGCCAGTGTCGATTGCCGTTCGAGACGCGTGAGAGCGCGTCTCTCTGCGGTATGACGAACGAACCGCGAGCGAAGCGAGCGGTGAGTGAGTCATCTGAATCCATCGCTGCACAGTCGCACCGCTCTTTGGAAAATCTGTACCAAAAAATCCCGGCGGTTCGCGGTCTTCGGCCGCTCGCCGCCGAGTAGTCAGCCGTTTGGCACGAACGAGGTTTCGCCGAGCGGTTCGCGGAGCGCCCCCGAGGCGAAAAGCGGTTCATCTGTACCATACCAAAGCACCCGCGGCTAACTGCCTGTACCGGCAAAGACTGAAGACCACTGCAATGGTAGTTTACAATATGCCAAAGCAGATGAACACCGTCGTCTCAGGTGACGAGTCGGAGATTCACGACGAGCCCCACATTCGGGACCGGCGAATCACCGTGGGCCACATCCACGCGCTGGTTGAAGAGCGCGGCCTCGACGCGCAGACGGTTGCGGACCGCTTTGACCTCACCGCCTCGGATGTCTACCACGCACTGGCGTACTATCACGACCACCCCGAAGAAATGCGGGCGGTCAAAGAACACCGTCGAGAGCTTCACGAAGCCGCAGAAGAAGACCCGAAAACCATCACTGGCCCCGAGGATCTGCCAGAATCGTAGTCATGCAGGTGTCGTTTCTGCTTGACGAAAACATCGCGGCTCCACTGGCTGACAAACTCGACAAAGCAGGCCACGACGTAGAGCGTGTCGTCGACGTGAGCGAACTGGGCGAAGGCATCGACGACACCACGATTCGCCTGTACGCCGTCCGAGAGGGCCGTCTCATCGTCACCAGCGACGACGACTTCGTCCAGATGCCGGCCGATTCACACAGTGGCGTGTTCTACGTCCCCGACCAGTCGCTTCCCCCGCACGAACTCTACCACAGTATCCAGCGCGTTATCGAAGCGTTCCCAAATCGGGAGGCGATGGATACAGTGACGTACATTACCACTGACTGGCTGTGATTCAAGAGCGAATCGAGTGGGCCGTGAGTCCTCTATACTGAGCGATATATGAGAGCAGGGAACAAGCCATGTGAACTGTTGTGTGACACCCTCGAAAGAGAGAGTATCAGACGCTGTTGTTGGCCGGACTTCCGAGCTCATCCCGAATTTGCGCGACGTAGTCCACGAACTCACGAGATGTCCGTTCACGTGGGTGTTCTAAGCCAATAGAGAACGTCGACTGCACGGTTCCCGGGTCGGTATCCATGACAACCACGCGATCAGCGAGGGTTACTGCCTCGTCGATGTCGTGCGTGACGAATACGACGGTCTGTCCGGTCTGCGTCCAGATATCGAGCAATTCAGCGTGCAAGCGGTCGCGCGTCCGAGCGTCGACACTCCCGAACGGTTCGTCCATCAAGAGGATCTCCGGGTCGGGGGCGAGCGCGCGAGCGATACCGACACGCTGTTTCATGCCACCGGACAGCTCCTTCGGGTATGCGTCCTCGAAACCGTCGAGGCCCACCAGGTCGATCAACTCTCGGACCCGTGCCTCGCAGTCCGGGCAGTCACACGCAGGCCGGTCGAGGCCGAACCGGATGTTCCCGCGGACGGTTCGCCAGGGGAACAGCGCGTACTCCTGAAAGACCATTCCACGGTCTAACCCAGGCCCAGTAACCGGGTCTCCACCGACCAGTATCGACCCACCATCCGGCTCGTCGAGCCCGGCGATTGCCCGCAACAGCGTCGTCTTCCCACACCCTGACGGGCCGACGACACAGCAGAACTCACCCTCCGCAACCGAAAAGGAGACGTCCGCGAGCGCTTGCGTCGACTCGTAGGACCTGCTGACGTTCTGGATAGTGATCTTCTCGCGTGCCTCTCGACTGGTGGACGAGCCCGAACTCAGCGCCATGCGAGGACCCTCCGTTCGAGTAATCGGAACCCGACGTCCATACAGAGAAACGCCAGGCTGATCAGGAACATGTAGGCGACGCTGGTCGCCATCGCGAGGTTGTTCGAGGCGTTGATGATCTCGTAGCCGACACCGGGCGCGCCGAACAACTCGGCGCCGACGACGATCATCCAGCACCGGCCGATGCTCGTCCGGAACCCGGTCAACACCTGTGGAGCGGCACTCGGGAGTGCAACGAGTTTCAGCATCGAGAGGTCGCGCTCCACGCCGAGCGTCGACGCCGCATCGGTCAGGTCGCTCGAGACGCCTTCGACGCCCCCATACGCGCCGTAGAAGTTGATCCAGAACGCGCCGACGAAGACGATGAACGCCGCACCGGTGTG
>PXRK01000079.1 GCA_003021015.1 Halobacteriales archaeon QS_4_66_20
GAGTTCCGTGAGATCATCCTGATGTTCGCCATCCACAACATCGAACAGCTCTGTGAACGATTATGATAGCCGCGCCGTACCCCTATTCAACACAGCAGAGTGTCCTTATTTTAGCCAGTAGAATAATATAGAAGAAGTCTCATTCTTCTAATACGATGGGGAGTGGTGGCCACAATAAAATCTCACGAGAGGTATTGATCGAAGATATTGAAGCAGTTGTTGAACAAACCGATGGAACTCCGCGTTTAGCAGATTATCGGGAACTTGGAACCCACTCAGCGAAAGCAATCTACAATGAGTTCGAAAATTGGAACATAGCTCTCTCTGAACTGAACCTGTCACCGAACCAAATCAAGAACAAAGAGCGGATTAAATTTACCTGTGATGGCCCTGACTGTTCTCAGTTAGTAGAGAAACTTCGATCTGATGCAAAGCAATCTGAGCATCACTACTGTAGTCAGGATTGTCTCAACGAACATAAGAGTGTCAGATTTCGAGACGACGGAAACCCACAGTCAACCTTGGAGTGTGTGGAATGTGATGCCTGTGGAAGTGAGATGAAGCGTCCAAAGTGGAAACGCGAAAAGAACGAGAGACACTATTGCAGTAACTGCTGGGGAGCATCAAACGTTTCTATCGAGTGCGAATGGTGCGATAGCAATTTTTCCGTTGTCCCCGCGCTTTCTGAGAAAGCTCGGTTTTGCTCCCGGTCATGTAAGAATTCGTGGCAGTCTGAGAACGTAACGGGCGAAGATCATCCTCGATGGCGGGGTGGATACGAACCATACTATGGTCCCAATTGGAAACGACAACGCAGAAACGCAATCATTCGTGACCAAGCACGCTGTCAGGATTGTGGGATTTCGGAGGCTCGCCATTGGGAGAAACACGGTGAGCGTCTGAGTGTCCACCACCTCACCCCTATTCGAGAATTCATAACTGGTGATATTCTTGATCATGAGGAAGCAAATGAAATTGAGAATCTTGTTACGCTCTGTCGAAGCTGCCACAGTCAGCGGGAGAAGGCATCTCCCTGATATCTAAGCGGGTGAATCCCTTCTGGATGGTTTGCAGAACAGTAAAATGGAATTTTACCTCGGGGACTAACGCGACACCGCAGGCTGATCGGCCTCGCTCCCAGAAGTACCAGTGCCCGCGTCGTTACTCGAGACACATGTACGTCCGCGTGTCGACCACGCCGTCGAGTTCCCGGATGTCGGTCGCGACGGTGTGGATCACGTCGTACACCTCCCCGGCTTCGGCCTCGACAATGATGTCGTACTGACCCGCGACGACGTTCGCGTCGAGGACGGCATCCATCTCCCGAGTGCGGTTCTGGAGATCGGCTGACTTGCCGGCAGCCGTTTTTACCGTAATAAACGCCCGTACCATCGTACCCCGTGCTACACTGTGGCAAACAAAAAGTGTTCCCCTGCCACCCCCGCCGGGGACGTGCCGCCGGAGCTACCGGACGGAGTCCAGCAGGAGGCGCTGCTCGACCCGTTTGACCTCGTGCTGGACGTCGCGGACAGCGTCGATGTTCGCGCTGATCGACGTGATCCCCTCCTCGACGAGGTGGGTGGCCATCCGCGGGTCGGAGCCGGCCTGCCCGCAGATGCTCGTCGCGACGTCGTGCTCGCGACAGACCTCGATGGTCTGGTCGATGAGATCCAGCACCGCGGGGTGCAGCGGGTCGTACCGGTCCGCCACGCGCTCGTTGTTCCGGTCGATCGCCAGCGTGTACTGGACGAGGTCGTTGGTCCCGAAGCTCACGAAGTCGAGACCGGTGCTCGCCATCTCCTCGACGGAGAGTGCAGCGGCGGGCGTCTCGATCATCACGCCCCAGGTCCGCTTGTCGGTGTCGATGCCGACGTCCTCCATGAGGCGCTTGGCCCGCCGGACGTCAGAGGCGTCGTTGACCAGCGGGAACATGATCTCGACGTTGTCGTAGCCGACGTCGTACAGCTTGCGGAACGCCTCGAGTTCGTGCCGGAACACGTCCGGCCGGTCGAGACTCCGCCGGATCCCGCGGTAGCCCAGCATCGGGTTGTGCTCGACCGGTTCGTCCTCGCCGCCCTCCAGTTCGCGGAACTCGTCGGTCGGGGCGTCCAGCGTCCGGACACGGACCGGGCGGGGGTAGAACTCGTCGGCGACCCCGCGGACGCCCTCGACGATCTGTTCGATGTACTCCCCCTCGCTGTTGTCCGCGATGTACCGCTCGGGCGTCTTCCCGAGCGAGAGGATCATGTGCTCGATGCGCAGCAGGCCGACGCCGTCGGCGCCCGTCGCTGCAGCACGCTCGGCCGCGCTCGGGATGGAGACGTTGACCTTCACCTCCGTCGCCGTCATTGGCTTGACCGGCGTGTCCGGCCGGACCGCCTCCACCGCGTCGTACTCCTCGCCCTCGTCGGTCGTGGTCTCCTGGCCGCCCGAGCGGATCGACCCCTTCTCGCCGTCGATGGTGATCAGCTGACCGTCCTGGAGCAGTTCGGTCGCCGTCTCGCAGCCGACGACTGCCGGGACGCCGAGCTCCCGGGAAACGATCGCCGCGTGGGACGTGGTGCCCCCCTCGTCGGTGACGATGCCGGCGGCGCGCTTCATCGCCGGCACCATGTCCGGCGTCGTCATCTCCGTGACGATGATGTCGCCCTCCTGGACTTTGTCGAGTTCGTCGAGCTTCTGGACGATCCGGACCTCGCCCGACGCCGAGCCGGGTGTGGCGCCCAGCCCGGTCAGGATCACGTCGCCGTTGTCTTCCCCGGACGCGGCACCGGCACTCGCGCCGCCGTTGCCCGTCTGCTCGACACCGCTTCGCCTGTCGGCGCCGCTCCCGCCGTCAGCGACGCCACCGGCGGCCGCAGCGTCCTCGTCGATGGTCGTGATCGGCCGGGACTGCAGCAGGTACACGTCGTCGTCTGCAATGGCCCACTCGACGTCCTGTGGTGAGCCGTAGTACTCCTCGATCGATTCGCCCGTCTCGCGCAGTTCTTCGAGTTCGGCGTCGCTGAGGACGCGTGCGTCGCGCTTGTCCTCGGGGACTGCACGCTCGGCAGTCTCGCCCGTCTGCGGGTCACGGACGTGCATCACCTTCTTCTCGGCGACGGTCTCCTCGCGGATGTCGCCGGTTCCCCGGTCGATCACGTAGTTGTCCGGCGTGACGGCACCGGAGACGACCGCCTCGCCGAGGCCCCACGCGGCCTCGATGGTCACGACGGGCGCGCCGGTCGAGGGGTGGCTGGTGAACATGACGCCGCTCTTGTCCGCGTCGACCATCTCCTGGACGACGACGGCGATGTCCACCTCCCGGTGATCGAACCCCTGCTCCTGGCGGTAGTACAGCGCCCGCTGGGTGAACAGCGACGCCCAGCAGTCGCGGACGCAGTCGATCACCCGGTCGCGTGTGACGTTGAGGTACGTCTCCTGCTGCCCGGCGAACGATGCGCCTGGCAGGTCCTCCGCCGTCGCCGACGAGCGGACGGCGACCGACGCCTGCTCGCCGATCCGGTCGAACGCCTCGAAGATCTCCGCGCGGAGGTCGTCGGGGATCGGTGTCTCGGTGATCAGCGTCTGTGCCGTCTCAGCGGCCTCGGCCAGCGCCGCCGAATCCTCGGTCTCGACGGTGACGGCCTCGAACAGGTCGCCGTCGATGCCGGTCTCCTCGATGAACGAACGGTACGTATCGGCGGTCACGACGAACGCCGGCGGTACCGGCAGCTCGGCCGCGGTCATCTCGCCGAGTGAGGCGGCCTTCCCGCCGACCCGTTCGAGGTCGTCACCTCTGATGTCGTCCAGCCAGAGTACAGCCATACATGTGCCTGCACCAACTACCAGGACCGTAAAGAAGCTTCTGCACTCTCCGCGCCGTAGGAACCGTTTACCGACCGTTTCCGTGAGCAGTCCGTGATTCGCGGGCGGTCAGGCTGCCGTCCGGTGGCGATGGCACCTCCGGTAACGTTCGATCTCGGCGTCTCATATACACCCGGACGTGATTCGCCACAGTCATCTCGATACAACTCGGGACTGTCATAGTGATTATTGTGAGTCGTTCCGGGATCGACCGCGGTGCTGCGTGCGGTCGACCCGGTAAACAGTCACAATAATAACTATCAGGGCCGATACTCGTTGATATCGTGTCCTGACGTGTCACAGAGTCACGTTCGGGTGTCTAATCGTTCCTGTGAGTGATAATCGGGAACGTATTTTTATTAGCGCGTATCGCTGAGACCCAACAGGTGACGATGACACGCGAGGACAGCAACGCGGCACGCGTCTGTGTGACGAACGCCAAGGGCGGCACCGGGAAAACAACGGTCGCAATCAACGTGGCAGGCGCGCTCAACGAACGCGGCAGGGACGTGCTGTTCGTCGACATCGACCCACAGGGCAACGCGACGGAGGGCCTGGGGCTGATCGACGCCTACGACGCGGCGCCGCCGACGCTGTTCGACACGCTGACCGACAGCGACCGACGCGGGGTGGTCAACGACCTGATCGTCGAACACGAGGAGATGGACGTGCTGCCCGCGAACGTGGACCTGCTGCACGCCGAGCACGAACTGACGATCGCAGACCTGGTGGCCCGCCTGGATAGCGAGGCGGACGCCGCAGCCACCGACGCACTGTCGTCGCTGACGATCAACGTCGATCCCGCGGACATCACTGGCGGTCACGCGCTCGATCTGCTGTCGAAGACGCTGGCCGCCGTCGAGCGCGACTACGACTACGTCATCGTCGATTCGCCGCCGTTCTACGGGAAGCTGACCGACACCGGGCTGTTCGCGACGCGAAACGTGCTGGTACCGGCACTGACGGAGGCCTCTTCCGAGCGGGCGATAGAGCTGCTGATCGAACAGCTCACCGCCCTCGAGGATCACGTGGGCATCACCATCGACACGCTCGGAGTCGTCGCGAACCGGGTCGAACAGACCAACGAGGATCAGGTGATGCTCGACTGGCTCGGTGAGGTGTTCGCCGACTACCCGATCTGGCAGGTTCGCAAGCGCGTGGCCCTCCAGCGGGCGTTCTCGGCCGGCCAGTCCGTGTTCAGATACCAGCCCTCCCTCGACATCACGGACGTATTTCTCGAGATCGCCGCCGAATTCGACCGGACGTTTGGCTACACCGAGGTGACAGCATGAGTGACGAAAACGAACGTATGGATCGGGCACGACGGATCAGACAGATGCGCGAAGGCGGGGAGATGGAGCGGGGTGCTCCCGGTGGGTCCACAGAGAGCGACGACAACGAGATTCGGGCACCGCTCCCGGAGGCAGACGAACTCGAGGAGGCGCTCACCGGCGCCGAGACGGACTCAGAGACCGTCACGCCGGACGTGGCCGAGGCGGACTCAGAGGCCGACACGCCGGACGTGGCCGAGGGGGACGAAGAAGGCGACGACGGCGGCGGCGAGGAGACGCGGGTCCTGGAGTTCACGCTCAGCGACGAGCACTACTGTCTCGACATCGAGTACATCGAGGAGATCGTCAGGGAGGAGACGATCACCCGGGTACCCAACACGCCCGCGTTCGTCGAGGGCGTGGTCGACCTGCGGGGCCAGATCACCACCATCCTCAACCCGAAAGTCACGATCGGAAAGCCCGACACGACGCCCGGCGACCTGATCGTGGTCTTCGACAGCGACGCGTTCGAGGACCAGGGGCACGTCGGCTGGGTCGTCGACGACGTCAGGCAGGTTTCGCTGATCAGCGACGCCGAGGTGAACGACGCCCCCGTCGAGGACGAACACATCAACGGCGTCATCGACCGGGAAGACGAGGACTTGTTCGTCGTCTGGACGACGCCCGAACTGGTGATTACCGAGGCCGAAGGCTGATAGTGATTATTTTCAGCACTGGGGCCCAATATCGCTGGTTTCACGGGTTGAAACGTACAACACGCGATTCCATGGCGGTACAAAGTCACGCACGACCGTATCAGGGCAGGTAGCGGATGCTGACGATGCCCGCGTCCTCGTCGGTCCGGATCTCGACGCGTTCGACGCCGAACTCGGCGGCGTTCTTGTAGGTCGTCTCGTCGTCGTCGAGGTACTCGGCCGTCTCCGCGACGTCCTCGGGGGCGACGTGGATGATGTGGATCTCGCCCTCGCCCTCGCGTTCGATCGCCGCGGCCTGGTCGTGCTCCATGTCGGTGGCGAGCTGCTGGACCTGCCGGGTCGGCGGCTCGTCGCTGTACTCGACGGGGACCGTCCGCTGCTCGTGGAGCTCCTCGATCAGGTACGAGACCCCCAGCGGCGGGTTCTCGACCAGCGTCGCGTCGAGGATCTGGTGGACCTCCAGCCCGGGGTTCTCCACGAGCGTGTAGATCCCCTCGGTGCCGATCTCGTGGAGCGTCACGGCGACGTCCTCGGTGTGTTTCACGTAAAACCGGCCCGTGACTTCCTCCATCTCGTCGGGGGCATCACCGCTGAGCAGCGGCGAGTCCATGTCCAGGTTCGCACCGTACCCGTCGCCGCTCTCGTCGCCCCCATCCTCACCAGCGTCCGGCGACCCGTACATCTCCGCGACGTCGTCGTCGCCCCCATCCTCACCAGCGTCCGGTGACTCGGACGTCTCTGCGACGTCGTCGCCGCCCTCGTCGCCAGCGTCCGGTGACTCGGATGTCCCTGCGACGTCATCCTCGTCGTCGCCGGACTCCGTCGTGCCCGGTGGCGTCTTCTCGCCGTTGTCTCCCATGTCTTCCCGTACGAGACTCCGCTTTTTCCGGGTTTCGACTGTCGGACGGCCGGGCGGAGCGATGGCACGGCTTGCTCGCTACAGCACCCGGTTCCGCAGGTCGTCGAGGCCAACGGCTGGCTGTTACGTCAGCACCTCGATCTCGTAGCCCGCGCTTTCGAGCGCGTCCAGGAGCTGCTCGACGTGGTCGTGCCCCCGGGTTTCGAGGTCGATCTCCACTTCTGCGGCGTCCATCGAGACGTCGCGGGAGGTCCGGTCGTGCTGGATGGCGTAGATGTTTGCCTCCTGCTCGGAGATGATCGAAACCAGCGCGTCGAGCGCCCCCGGCTGGTCCGGAAGGACGGTCCGGATGCGGAGGTACCGGCCAGTCTCGATCATCCCCCGGATCAGCACCGTCGTCAGCGTGTTGATGTCGATGTTGCCGCCACAGAGCGTCGGCACGATCGTTTCGTCGGCCCCGTAGTCGAACTCGTCAGCGAGCAGCGCCGCGAGCGACACCGCGCCGGCGCCCTCGACGAGCGTCTTGCTCCGTTCGAGAAGCAGCATGACTGCGACCGCGATGTCGGCGTCCGAGACCGTCACCACCTCGTCGACGCGCTCCCGGATCACGTCGAACGTCTTCTCGCCGACCGTCCGTGTCGCGATCCCGTCGGCGATGGTGTCGACGCTGTCGAGCACGACGCGCTCGCCTTGCTGCAGGGAGGGCGCGGCGCTGGAGGCGCCCTCCGCCTGGACGCCGATCACCCGCGTGTCCGGCTTCTTCCCCTTGATCGCGGTGGCGATCCCCGAAATAAGGCCGCCGCCGCCGATCGGGACGACGACAGTGTCGACGCTCGGCAGGTCCTCCAGAATCTCCAGGCCGATCGTCCCCTGGCCGGCCATGACCTGCCAGTCGTCGAACGCCGGGAGGTAGTACCGGCCCTCCTCGCGTTCCAGTTCCCGGGCGTGTTCGGCGGCGGCGTCGTAGTTCGCGCCGTGGAGTACGACCTCGGCGCCGTAGCTCCGGGTCGCCTTCACCTTCGAGATGGGGGCGTTCTCGGGCATCACCACCTTCGAATCGACGCCCATGCGCGTGGCCGCGAGCGCGACCCCCTGCGCGTGGTTGCCCGCGCTCGCAGTGACCACGCCGGCATCCCTGTCTTCTTCGGGGAGCGTCGCGATCCGGTTGGTCGCGCCGCGGATCTTGAACGCGCCGGTCCGCTGGAGCATCTCCTCTTTGAGATGGATGTCGGCGCCCGTCATCGACGAAAAGGTGTGGGAGTACACCAGCGGCGTGTACCGCGCCGTCTCGGCGACCCGGTCGCGTGCCGCGAGCACGTCCTCCAGATCGAGCATAGCCCACAGTTCCGACCGCGAGGTGAAAGTACTGCCGGGTCCCCGCGTCCCGGAAGCGTGTGACTGCAGTCGCGACTGCACCCGAGTTGTTCGCAGCCTCCTACTTAAACTCCTGTGTGACAATCGGTTCGTTGAATCGAATGACTGTAGTGTTATATGCCAGCCGTCAGACGGACGACTAACAGCCGTCGTCCCATGTAAATAGATATACAGGATGGATCGCCGCTACCGAGATGACAGAAAGCAGAACCGGCATCTTTTATTCGCGAGAACCGGACCGGAGAGCATGAGCGAACCACCGGCGTGCGTCGGCCCGGCCGCGGCAGATCGCTGGAACCAGGCAGGGGTAGCAGTGTGATCCGGATCGTCTGGGGCACCGGGCGCGGCGCGACGCCGAAAGGGTCGTTCGACGCGGCGCTGGCCGCTGCCGGCGTCCACCAGTACAATCTCCGCACGCTATCGTCGGTGATCCCGGCCGACGTCCCCATCGAGGAGGTGGCCACGGCGCCGGACCTCGGGCCGACCGGGGACGCCCTCGATGTCGTCCTCGCCCGACAGACGAGCCAGCCGGGAACCCGGGCAGCCGCCGGGCTTGCCTGGGCGCGCGCGTCCGAGGAGTCCGGCGGCGGCCCCGGGATCTTCTACGAGGAGGGGGATCACGACCCCGCGACCGTCCGCGAGCGACTGAAGGCAGGCGTCGAACGGGGCTGTCACCTCCGCGGGATCGATCCCAGCCCGGTCCACACCCGCGTCATCACCGCCGATCCGGAGGCAGAGGCGTACACCACTGCAGTCGTCGTCGCGGTCTACGGCGATGGGACGCGGCTTCTCTGATAGTGATTATTGGTCGTCAACCATCAACCCCCGAACGGGTGCGCTGACACAGCAGCTCGCATCACTATCCCGTTACGTCGAGATCCCCACGAGAGGGCAGTGACGGAATCACGTCGAACGTCGTCACCGACGCGGCGCCGGCGGCACAGCCGAATCGTACCGCCTCCTCGGGCGTCGCTCCTTCGGCGAGTGCCACGGCGAATGCGCCGTTGAACGCGTCGCCCGCTCCGGTCGTGTCGACCACCTCGACGTCCGGTGCGGGAACGCGGACGCGCTCGGTACCGTCGGCGAGGAGCGCGCCGTCGCCGCCGAGCGTCAACACCACTGTCCTGACGCCGAGGTCGCGCAGTTCGGTACTCAGGGTTTCGGGGTCCACGTCGTCGTCGGGCGGCCTGCCGGCAAGCGTCCTCGCCTCGGTTTCATTGGGTGTCAGGAAGTCGACGTGCTGGAGGAGTGATTCGGGGAGTTCCCGCGCGGGGGCCGGGTTCAGCACAACGTCGAGGCCGCGGTCAGCGCCGATTTCGATGGCGGCCTCGACAGCGTCGTCGGACGTTTCGAGCTGTGTGAGCAGAACCTCACACGCCCCGATGGTGTCGGCCGCCGCGCGGACGCGCTCGCGGTCGAGTTCATGGTTCGCGCCCGGCGAGACGACGATCTCGTTCTCGCCGTCCTCCTCGACGAACACGATACCCAGCCCTGTCTGCTCGTCGACGTCGGCGACGTTCGTGGCGTCGACGCCCTCGCGGTCCCAGAGGTCGCACGCCGTCTCCGCGCGGCGATCACGCCCGACGCACCCGACGAAGTAGGCGTCAGCACCGAGACGTGCAGCGGCGACAGCCTGGTTCGACCCCTTTCCGCCGGGGACTTCCTCGTAGTTGGTGGCGGTCACCGTCTCACCGGGGACCGGCAGGTGTGGCACCTCCGCGACGTAGCCCGCGTTGTAACTGCCCACGACGGCAACGTTGGCGGGTTCCCGTTCTTCGTCGCCGTTTCCGTCGCCGTCAGTACTCCCCATCGCCCGCCCCTCCCTCGACGATTGCGACGCCGCTGGACGAGCCGAGGAGGTCCGCGCCGGCGTCGAGCAGCGCCTCGGCGTCGGCAGCTGTTCGGATGCCGCCGCTGGCTTTCACCTTCACGTCGGCAGGAGCGTTCTCGCGGAGGAACTGGACACGTTCGACGGTCGCTTTGCCGCCCTCGCCCCAGCCGCTCGAGGTTTTGACGTAGTCGAAGCCTGCCTCGACAGCGAGTGAGAGAACCCGTTCGGCCTCGTCGTCGTCGAGCGCGCCGAGTTCGAGCATGGCCTTGCAGACGGCGTCGCCGCTGGCCTCGACCATGAGGTCCATCTCCGCGGCGAGTTCCTCGTCCATCCCCGATTTCAGGAAGCCGATGTTGGGCATCACGTCGACCTCCTCGGCGCCGGCGGCGACGGCGTCCCTGACCGCGCTAGCTTTGGCGATGCGGCCGTCCCCGCCCATCGGGAAGCCGGCCGCGGAGCAGACGGAGACATCGGTCCCGGCCAGTTCCTCGCGGGCCAGCGGGACCCAGCAGGGGAGGACCATCGCCCCGTCGAAGCCGTACTCGCGACACTCGGCACAGAGGGCGACAATGCGTGCGCGGTCGGCCGTCGGACTGACTTCGGTGTGTTGGATCGTGCTCGCGATCTCTTCGAGCGTTCTGTCCATGCCACCCCCTCGCCTGGAAGGGAGTAAAATCCTGGCATGTTCTGTGCCCGACAGAAACCGGCCGAGCCACACAGAGTCACGACCGACAGTATCAGACGCCAGTTTCGGGTCGTGAAACCGCCGCTATTGCGACATGGTACCGAAAAGACTCACAACAATCACTATCAGTCGACGGGGCTCAAAACACCTAAGCGTCCGGCACCGGAGGAAGACTGGTATGGACACACGACGAGTCATCATCGATACGGACACCGCGGGAGACGACACGCAGGCACTCCTCCTGGCGGCCCTGTCCGACCGCATCGACATCGAGGCGGTGACAATCTGTGCGGGGAACGTCGACTTCGACGACGAGGTCAGGAACGCGAAGTACATCTTCCAGCTCGTCGGGCACGAAGGCGTCCCCGTCTACGAGGGTGCCCGCTCGCCGCTGCTGAAAGACTACGAGAAAGCGGAGTACGTCCACGGCGAGGGTGGCCTCGGCGGGCGGCTGGACCCAGACGTTGACGCCCCGTCGGGGGGCGGATTCGCACCCGACCGCATCGTCGACCTGGCGCGGGAGAACCCGGGCGAACTGACGCTCGTCTGTATCGCACCGTTGACCAACGTCGCGCTGGCGCTCCAGCGCGAACCGGACCTGAACGAGTTGCTCGACGGGGTGTGGGTGATGGGCGGGAACGTCAACTGTCTGGGCAACGTCACGCCAGCCGCGGAGTACAACTTCTGGGTCGACCCCGACGCCGCGAAAACCGTGGTTCGAAACCTCGATACGGTACTCGTCGACTGGGGACTGACGCTCCGCGATTCGATGTTCGAATCGGAAACCCTCGCGGAGATCGAGGCGGCGGCCGACGAGTCGGAGTACGCCGAGTTCTACGCGACAATCACGGAGTCTGTCCGGGAGTTCAACCGGGAGACGCTGGGCAAAGACGCGACGACACAGCCTGATTCGCTCGTCTCGGCGCTACTCATCGCCCCCGACCTCGTCGAGCGGGAGGGGACGTACTTCGTCGAGGTCGACGAACGGGAAGGAATGACACGGGGGTACACCATGGTCGACGAGGACAGTGTCACCGACGGCGAGCCCAGTACCCGAGTCATCGAATCGGTCGACGAGAAGGGGTTCCGCAGGCTTTTCCTCGATGCAGTCATCCACGGTGATCCCGACCGATCGCTGGACTGATAGTGGTTGGTGTGATTACTTTCAGAGTGCCCCAGAAAAACAGGTGTTTCGGGGCTTGAACCGTCGGTATTCTGTCTGCCCGGCGGTAAAAGTATACGAAATTATCAATCCTCCGATGAGATGCCCGGTCGGGCACTGTCTAGTTCAGCACCTCCTCAGCAGGAGTCGAGCCATCTAACGCTTGATTCGGTCTGTGGCGGTTGTAGTAGTGTCTGAATCGACGTAACCTTGTGGGAGATTTTAACATCTCCCCTTCCATAGGAGGCACTACCATGAGTAAACACAAGATCAAGAGTTTCGACGAAGTTGACCTAGATCTCTTAAAACGCATCGAACAGGATTTCGACGTCAGCCTGGAAACGCTGGCCGAGGAACTCGATCTGTCGAAGTCAGCGGTTCACTATCGTCTGAACAAACTGAAAGACGAAGGTGTCGTCACGGGTATCTCGGCGGATATTGACCCCGAACCGTTCGGGCTCGAGATGGTCGCTATAACCGAAGTTTCTGTCACGCACGAACAGGGGTATTCGGAGGCGATCGGTGAGGAGCTGAACGCCATCGATGGCGTCGAACAGGTCTACTACACGATGGGCGACGTTGACTTTATCACGATCACACGGGTGCAGGACCGCGATCAGATGAACGAGGTCATCGAGTCGATGGTCGCAATTGAGGGAGTCAACGAGACGTCTTCCCGGTTCGTGATGGATGAAATCGAGAGTCATCCCACCGTACTCAAGAACATCTCCGAAAGCATCCGCGAGAACGTCCTCAACGGCGATAACTGACGGAAATCGGTGACTCAATCCAGCGCCAAAGGAGGTTTCGAGCCAGCCACACCGGAAGACACAGTAATCTGTGTATTCATAGTTCTCTGTATGCCCACGATCACGGTCAACGTCGACGACGACCTCAAAGAGCGAATGGAGAAGCACCCGGAGATCAACTGGAGTGAGGTTACGCGACAGGCAATCCAGAAGAAAATCGAGTCGCTTGAACTGATGGACGATCTTACGTCCAATAGCGAACTCACGGAGAGTGACGTGGCCGACATCGCTGACAAAATCAACGAAAGCGCACGCAAACGCGTCGAAGAAGAGTCGGAGTAATCTCGACGGATGAAGCTGGTTGTCGATGCCAACGTCGTCATCTCCGCACTCATCGCAGACTCGAAAACCCGCGAACTCATCGTTACGCTCGAACCCGATCTCTTGACGCCCGAGTTCGTCCACGACGAAATCGAGAACTACGGGGAACTGATCGTCGAGAAGTCAGGTATGACTCCAGATCGAGTCGCACAGTTCATCGACCTCCTCTTCCAGTATATCGAAGCCGTTCCCGCCAGCGAGTTCTATCCGTATATCGAGGAGGCCGACGCGGCAATCGGCGACACTGATCCCGACGACGTGTTGTACGTGGCGTGTGCCCTCACCACCAATGCCGATATTTGGAGTGACGATTCCGATTTCAAGGAACAGGATGTCGTCGAGGCCCACACGACGAGTGACGTGATCGACTCGTTCGCCACGCTCTAGCCGATCCAAACAGTGCCCTGTAGAATGAGGAGGCACCTTTTTTATATGTGGCAGCAATAGAGAGTCTGTTACGCCCGTATTTACTGTCCTGAGTGTGAATCGAGAGACAATTTTCGCGAGATTCCATCATGGATTTCACCTAGTTGAACAAGGTCGAGCAGCGCGAACAACGGTGAGGAGAACCGCCTTTAACAGCGAGAGAGTCCCGCCGTTCACACGAATCACGGCGCGCCCTCACATCCACAGGGTTCATGACGCTGGGAGCCGTGTGTGAACATATGCCAGTGTGTCCACACTGCGAGAACGATCTCACGAAATGGGCCAAACGACTGGAGCGCGCTCCGGCCGCCAGTTCGCCGAAAGTCTGGACCTGCCCGGAGTGTGACGTGGTGCTCGGTATCTCCGACTACCAGCACTGACCCTCCGTGGCACGCAGTTCCCCGCTCGCTGTCATCGACTCATAGTGATTATTGTGACTGTTTACCGGGTCGACCGCACGCAGTACCGCGGTCGATCCCGGAACGACTCACAATAATCACTATCAGCGAGTCGGGGTCATTGCTCGAGATCAGCAGGCGTATCGACGTCCCGGCACACCCCCGGATCGTCGACCTGGATCAGCGCCGCCTCGTCGGACGTGAGGAGGATTTCGCGGCCGCCGATGTCCCCCGAGACATCGGCAAGGTCGTCGAAGAAACGCGAGTCGAACAGTACCGGGTTTCCCCGCTGACCCTCGTGGGCAGGCGCGAGGGCGGCCCCGGCCCCCCGCTCGTAGCTCTCGATCAGCACGTCCACCGTCTCCGGCGAGACGTCGGGCATGTCTCCAAGGGCGATCACCGCAGCGTCGGCGCCCGCAGCACTCGCGGCACGAACCCCCTCGCGCACGGAGGTCGACTGTCCAGTCTCGAACGCCGGATTGACCCGGACGTCGACGGGGAACTCCTCGACGGCGGGCCGGACCCGGTCAGCTTCGTAGCCGACGACGACCGTGACTGCCTCGGCTGCCGAGTCGACGAGTGTTCGCACGGCATGGCGGACGAGGGGTTCCCCGCCGACGGAGCCGAGAAGTTTGTTCGCGCTCCCGTACCGGCTGCTGGTCCCGGCGGCGAGCACGACGCCGTGGACGGTTGCCGTGGTCCGGTCGCCCCCGACTGCGGCAGGGTCGACGATCGGGAGCGATTCGTCGTTCATTCCAGGACCGGGTACGGGACGACCTGGACCTGCTCCCCGGCATCGAGCGCGGACCGGGTGACGACGACCCCGTCCGCACGGCTCGCGCGGCTACTCGACGAGAGGACACTCGGATCGAACTGGCGCTCGTACACCGACAGCGCCGAATCCTCGTGACCCAGCGGCATCGCGGTCGGTGTGGCGTCGTCTCCCCCGTCCGCAAGCACCACTGGGATCACGTACTCGAAGCCCTCCGGCCCGAGAGTGACGTCGCGGGCCATGGCCGCCGGCATCGTCGGCAGGTCGTCGTCGCCGACGAAGAACGGTCGCATCACGACCGTCGAGATGGTGTGGGCGCCGATCGGTTTGCCCGGGACGGCGAACACCACCGCGTCGTGGCCGGGGAGGTGCGCTAGCGCGATCGGTTTCCCCGGCCGGATCCTGACGCGGTGGAACACGACCTCCCCCAGTTCCGCCAGCGCGCGGACGACGTAGTCTTTCGGCCCGACGCTCGTCCCGCCGGTAGTCAACACGACGTCGTGCTCGCTCGCCAGGTCGTCGATTCTCGACTCCACCTGCTCGTACTCGTCCGGAACGGAGCCTTCGTACGTCGCATCGTGGCCCCACGACCGGACCAGGCCCGCGAGCATCGGCGAGTCCAGGTCCGGGATCGTCCCCTCGTGAATCTCCGTTCCGGTGGCGAGTACACCCGTCGAGAAGGCCTCGTACACCTCGACCGTCTCCCGGTCGATGTCACCGAGCAGGATCGCGTCTTTCGGCGAGAGCCGCTCGTCTTCCTCGAACAACTGGTCGCCCGCCGCGAGGTTGCTCCCCTGCTCGTACGTGTACGTCCCAGGTTCGGTCTCCTTCCCGCGGAGTTCGTCGCCCTCCACGGTCGCTTCTTCCTGCTTGAGCACGGCGTTGGCTCCCTCCGGCAGCGGTGCGCCTGTCGCGATGCGGACCGCCTGGCCTGCCTCGATCGACCCGGGGTCGTCCTCCGGGAGCTGATCGCGGTCGACCAGTTCGAAGGGGTAGTCCTCGCTGGCATCGAACGCGTACCCGTCCATGGTCGCGTGATCGTGCGCCGGCACGTCCCGCTCGCTGACGATCGACTCGGCGAGAACGCGGCCCCCGATGTCGTCGAGTTCGACCGACTCCGTCCCGACGACCCCGTGCATCGTCTTCCGGTAGCCCAGCACGTGATCGACAGCCGAAGGGCGCCACAGCATGTCCTCGTGGCTGTGTGTCATACAGGGCTATCGGGTGCAAGCGGCCTAAAGGGTTGGGTGGACAGGTCGCTACACCCAGAACGAACCCGTCATATCGGGCGTTCGTGATGATTATTGTGAGTCGTTACGGGATCGACCGCACGACTGCGTGCGGCCGACCCGGTAAACAGTCACACTACCTTAATTCAGCGAGAGAATCCCGCCCTTCCCGCGAGAAACGAGCGTTCCGACGCACTGTCGGAACCGAGGACTGAGCAGGGCGGGAGTGAATCGCCTACGCTCTGGGGAGAAACGGCCACGTTACTACTGGTCTTGAGTCTCCAACAATTCAAGACCTGCTTCTAACACCTCTGCATACGCTTCTGAAAGCTCCAAGTCGTTCGCTTCCGCGTAGTCTTTGAGACGACCGTGCAATCCATAAGAGAGGTCAATCGCTGGCCTCATTCGACTCTCCCGTACTTCTCGTAGCAGTTTTCAGCATGGTGCGGATTCTCCTCTTTGCACTCAGGACAGACAAACA
>PXRK01000080.1 GCA_003021015.1 Halobacteriales archaeon QS_4_66_20
TGTCCGCGAACACGGCGTCCGGGAGATCACGCAACGCCTCACGCAACGCTGACATATCCTCTCGTTAGGAGAGCAGAGCGAAAAAGGCCCCGGTACGGTCTCTCCGAGGGCGGCGTGCTCGCCGATCAGCCGTCGAGTTCTGCAAACGTCGCCACCTGCTGGTGGGGGCGGGGCTCGCCCAGCGGCGGGTTCGACTCGCCGCGGTCGACGTGGATCGACGTGATGCCGGCGTTGTGTGCGGCGCCGATGTCGCCGGGGTCGTCGCCGGCGAGCGCGCCCTCGTGGCCGTTGTGGGCGACGCCCAGGTCCCGCATCGCCATCTCGACTGGTTCGGGGTCGGGCTTCCAGCCCGTCTCGTCGGTACAGCAGACGACGGTGTCGAACCAGTCGGCGATGTCAAGCGTCTCCAGCACCGGGCCGGTGAGGTACTCCTGGCAGTGGGTAACGAGTCCGACCGGTTCCGAGAGGGTGGGGACGAACGCTTCGGCGTCCGGATAGAGGTGTGTCGCCGCCGCCCGGGATTCGGGCTCCTCGACTGCGTGGAACACGTCCCAGAACTCGGCGGCGTCGATCCCGTGCGTTGCGAGGACCTCGGCCCGGGACTCGCCGTAGCCGTACCAGAGGCACTCGGCCTCTCTGTCGGTAAACGACGCGTTTAGCTCCGCGCCGACGCCCTCGAACAGGTGGTGGATGTACGACTCCTCGACGTCGATGAGCGTCCCATCGAGGTCGAGCAGCCAGAAATCGTACGTGCTACCGGTCATCGGGACTACGTTTGTAGGGTAGTCAGCATTAAATACTTTCCGGCAATATTCGGGGGTATTCGGCGTACGTGGCTAGGTCAGCCCCTCAGACGGCCGTTGGGTCGCCCCGCCCGGCGACGAGGACAGGACTCCCCAGCAGCAGGCGCTACCCCTTTGCCCGCCGCGCGAGCGCCGCGGCGACGACGGCGTCCGGGTTCTCGTACCCGTGGTGGGCCGCGAACTCGTCGATTTCCCGCAGTAACTCCTTCGACAGGGCGACGTCGATGGGGACTCCCTCGGGAACTGTCTCGTTTGCATTGGTCATACCCCCACTGGACGCGGTGGGAGCATAAGTGTGACGTGGCTGTCGGACGCCCGGCAGACGGAGGCCTGCGGCCGCCGACTCCGCCCGTTGAGGGCAGGTCGGCACGTCCACGATGCAATCTGTGCCCCGCGCAATCTCGCCGTTTGACACACAGCGACGCGAGCAAACCGGCCCACTGCGCCGGCTTAAACGAGTTTCTGTCCTCGTTGAATGGTCGGAATAGGTAGCTAAAATCGCTCTTTGTGTCTCAGACACTCTCTTTAAGATGTACTGTGTAAAGGGGTGTAGGTAGCAATGAGCAGTATCTTTCCGCTTCGGGAGAACATCACCCTCGACGACGAGCGCGAGCCCCGGCTCGTCGACCTCGACGAGGAGACTGCCGACGAAGTGTTCACGGCGCTGTCCTCGGGCACGACGCGAACGATCTTTCTGGAACTCCACAGGGCGCCACAGACGGCGTCGGACCTGTCGGACGTGACCGAGACGTCCGTCCAGAACGTCCAGTACCACCTCGAGAAGCTGCTGGACGCGGACCTGATCGAGGTCGTCGACACCTGGTACTCCGAACGGGGCTCGGAGATGAAGGTGTACGCGCCACAGGACGAGTCACTCGTGTTGTTCGCCGGCCGCGACAAGCAGGGCACGCTGCGCTCACTGCTCAACCGGGTCGTGGGCGTCCTCGGCGTGCTGATTCCCGGGAGCGCCCTGGCGGGATACGCCACGAGCCGGAGTGGCGACGGGTTCGGCGGGCTGTTCGGCGGTGGAAGCGACGGAAGTGGCGACAGCTCCTACGACGGCGGGGACCCGAACGGGGCTGACGACGGCGACGCGAACGGCAACGATGCGGGTAACGCCAACGGTGAGGACGCCGAGGAGATGAGCGAGGACGCCGCCCCGGAGGAAGAGGCAGACGTGAGCACGCGGGGCGGCGACGCAAACGGCGATGAGGCGGACGGTGGCGGCGACGACGGGATGGACGCCGCCAACGACGACGGCGGGAACGGCACCGAAGGCGGGATGGAAAACGGCGGCGACGCCGGGGACGCGCCCCACGAGACGCCCGAGGCGGAGACAGGGAACCTGACCGGCCAGGTCGACAACGAAACTGTCGACTTTACCGCCACGACCGACGGCGGGCAACCGGACGGCGCGACCGACGGGGCAGTCGACGGCGTGGCCGACGGCGCGCTCGACAGCGCCGTCACCGCTGCGGACGGCGCCGCCGGGGTCGACCCCGCGCTCGCTGCGGCGGTCGCGTTCTTCCTCGGCGGCCTGTTCGTGTTCGTCGGACTCACAATGTGGTACGGGACGCCCGACTCCTGGACCTGACGCGGCGCGGGCGGGCGACCTCGATCAGGCCTCGCCGTAGACGGGGACGGCCGCCCCGCTGGTGACGCCGGCGGCGTCGCTGCAGAGCGCGCGTATCATGTCGGCGATCTCCGCCGGGTCGACCCACTCGTCGTGGTCGGCGTCGGGCATCATCTCGCGGTTCATCGGTGTGTCGATCACGCTCGGCATCACCGCGTTTGCCCGGATGGTTCCCTCGTTCTCCTTGGCGATGGTCTCGGTGAGCAGGCGGACGCCCGCCTTCGTCGCGCGGTAGATCCCGTCGCCTTCGCCGCCCTCCAGCGACGACCGCGCGGAGACGCTGACGATCGCACCCTCGCTGTCCTGGAGGTGCGGGAGCGCGTGCTTGGACGCGAGAAACATCGTCTTCAGGTTCACGTCGAACAGGAAGTCGAACGTAGAGACGTCGGTTTCGTCGATCGGGTCGCCGCCGCGCCACGTCCCGGCGATGTTCGCGAGGTAGTCGAGGCCGCCGTGCTCGTCGACGATGGCGTCGATCGTCCCCTCGACGTCGCTCTCGTCGGTGAAATCCCCCTGGTAGAAGTCGATCCGGTCGGGCTCGGACAGGAGGAAGTCCTCGCTGTCGGCCGCGACGACGTCCGCGCCACAGACCGTCGCGTCCGCGTCGAGGAACGCCTCCGCGGCCGCGCTGCCCAGCGCGCCGCCGACGCCCGTGATCAGTACCACATCGCCGGAGAAGTCGAACTCGACTGACATACGTAAACGATGGAGTCGCTGGCTGATAAAGGCCCCGCGGCTGTGACGGATTTCGGGATTCGGGTCGTGAAACCGCCGCTACTGCGATGTGGTGCCGAAAATACGCACAACAATCAGTATCGTTCCCGGGAGCGCAAACTCTATTGTGACACCTGGGCAATGAGGGAGCGTGCACGAGCGGACGCTGGCGTACCTGCGGGGGCGCTTCGGCGATTACTATCGCCGCCAGGCAATCGAGCCCCCGCCGGAGGCCGACCGGCGCGAGTGGGGGTACGTCCCCTGGACCGAGGGCCCCGGCGAGACGTACGTCCGGCACAACTCGCTATTGGACCTGGGTGACATCGACGACTTCCTGGCGCGCGAGCGGCCGAAACACGTCTACTTCTCCGCGGGTCGGTACGACGACCCCAGCGCCAGCACCATGGAAGAGAAAGGCTGGCAGCGGTCGGACCTGATCTTCGACCTCGACGCCGACCACCTGCCGTCGACGAGCCCCGACGACAGCTACGCCGAGATGCTCGCGGCCTGCAAGGACGCGCTCCGGCGGCTGCTGGATTTCCTGGAGGACGACTTCGCCTTCGAGGACCTGACGGTCGTGTTCTCGGGTAGCCGCGGCTACCACGTCCACGTCCGCGACGAGAACGTCCAGGACCTCGAACGGGACGCGCGCCGCGAGGTCGTCGACTACGTCCGGGGGATCGGCCTGGAGTTAGGGGCGCTGGTCGAGCAGGAAACCGTCGGCGGCACCGTCGGGCGCGAGAGCCCGGCGAACAACCTTTACCTCCCGACCGAGGGCGGGTGGGGCGGGCGGATCCACGCCGACCTCCTCGCGCTGATGGGCGAGATCCGCGAGCTGGACGAAGCCGAGGCGGTCGCACGGCTCCAGGAGTACGAGGGCATCGGCGAGAAGAAAGCAAAGACGGCGTACAACTTCACCCAGAACCGCTTCGTAGAGATCGAGAACGGGAACCTCTCGGCGCACAACGTCTTCGAGAATCTCGCAAAGCAGTTCGCGCCCGCCGTGGTGGCCGAGCAGAACGCGCCGATCGACGAGCCGGTGTCGACGGACACCAATCGGCTGATCCGGCTGCCGGGCAGCCTTCACGGCGGGAGCGGGCTGGCGGTCAGGCGGGTGCCGCGCGAGGACATCGACGGGTTCGACCCGCTGGTCGACGCCGTGCCGGAGACGTTCCGGGGCCACGACATCGCGATCGAACTGACAGACGGCGGGACGGTCGAACTCGACGGCGATAGTTTTACACTGGAGGGGGGCGTCCATACCGTTCCGGAGCACCTCGGCGTCTTCCTGATGGCCAGGGGCCGCGCCGAGAAGGGGAAAGAATGAATCTGGACGAACTGCAGTCCGTGCGCGACCGCGAGCGCCAGACCGACAAGCTCCAGCAGCTGCGCGAATCCTTCTACGCGGACGCGGGCTCGTTCATCCAGCAGCTGCGCGAGGAGCGCGACCGCGCCGCCGAGCGCGCGGACGACCCCTTCGACGCGCCCGAAGTGAGCCAGCTCAGCGACGAGATCGACACCGCCGAGCAGACCGTCGAGGCGATCTACGAGAAGCGCGTCGGCAAGATCGTCAAAGCCGCCTCCTTCGCCGCGGCCGACCTCCCGGCGGAGGTCGACGGCATGACCGCCGAGGAACAGACGCTGTTCGAGAACCTCGTCGACGAAATAACGGGCAACCGCGAGCACGTCCTCGCCGTCCTCGCCGGCGAAGACGGCCCCGGAGCGGCGATCGAGACGCCGTCGCCGGCGACCGACCGCGACGCGTCCGGGACAGCACCCGACAGTGCAGCCGACGCCGGGACGGCCGACGCCAGTGCCTCGCCGGCCGACCACGGCGTCGGCGGGGTCGACGCGGACATCTCCGCGGCCGACGTCATGGGCGGCGACGCGGGGGGCGGCGACGCGGGGCCCGACGACACTCGCGAGCGCGAGTCAAGCGAGGGGCCCGGCCACCAGCCCCCGCCGCTCGAACACGGGGAACCGGCCGGAGAGGCGTCGGCGGGCGCCGTCGGGTCCGGGAGCTCCGACCCGGCTGCTGGCTCCGCCGGGGACGATGCACCGCAGCCAGAGCCTGCCGCTACGGGCGACCAGCCCGCGGGCGAACGGCCGGTCCGGAAGGACGGCGGCACCGGTGCCGCGGCAGCCCAAGCGAGAACGGAGGCGTCGCCGTCCATCGAGCGCGAGACGGTCCGGGTCACCGAAGACGTCGACACGTTCGTCGGCTCGGACGACCGCGACTACGACCTCGGGCCGAACGACGTGGTGACGCTGCCGGCCACCAACGCCCGCCTGCTCGTCGAACGGGACGTTGCCGAACAGCTCGATTGACAGCACTCGGGGGGCTCGCATCTGCGTCCGGAGCGACAGCTTTTATTCGGCGTCCGTTCACTCGGAGAGTATGTGGGTCCGCTCGGAGTACGCGAGTGAGCTAGCAGTCCTGTCGGCGTGGATCGCCGTGTTGCTCCCCTGGAACGTCGCCTACCAGCCGAACGCGCCGCCGGACGGTCAGGCCAGCGTCTACTTCTTCCGCTTCGCGCTGTTCGAGATTCAGTTCCGTCGGCCCTGGGTCGTCGAGGTCAACGGGGAGGTGACGGAGTTCGTCGAACCGCTGGATATCACCCACGGCGGCACCCAGCTGTTCGGCAACATCTACGCCAGGCTTCCCACCTCGGCGGCGACGTTCTACGACGGGACGATGGGCCAGGCCAGCCTGCTGTGGACGCTCGCGGCGCTCGCCTTTGCCGTCGCGTTCGCGCTCAGCCTCGGGCTGTACGTCCGGGAGGACGCCGTCGCCGCGAAACTGCCCGTCAGCGAGGTGCGGCTGATGGGCGGGCTACTCGCCGTCGGCGCCGTCGGCACCGTCGGTGCGTCCGTGCTCTATCTCACCGCCCGCGATAGCACCGGGGTTCCGATCCCCGTCGGCGCGCTCGTCGTCGCCGTCCTCGCGGTCGTGTTGCTCCGGACCGAGGAAGTCGACCCGGACGGGTGAGCGAGCTGTCGCAGGGCCGAGCCGGAACCCCGCCAGCGCACCCGGAACCCGACAGGGACGCCTCATAGTGATTGTTGTGACTATTTTCAGAGTCGCATCGCATTCTCGGGAGTTTCACGGGCTGACACCGGAGTCTGATGGGTCGACAGCGGTAACGACTCACAACAATCACTATCAGCCCCGGAGCCCGCGGTCGAGACAGTCCAGCACTGCCGGCCAGGCATCCGCATCAGCGTCCGCCATCGCCGCCGCGGGTCCTCGTCACTCCAGTACCAGCTCCAGGTCGCGCTTCGGGCCGCCGTCGGGCGCCGAGATGCCGTCGGGGAGTTCCGAGCACCACTCCACGCGCCACTCGTCGCTGCCCTTGTCGGCTGCCCGCTTGCACTCGTCGACCTCGCCGCCGACCGGCGAGCCGCGGAAGACGGCCCGGGCGGTCGTCATCTGGGGGTCGTCCTGCTCCGGGACGGTGTGTTCGACCGTCCCGACGCTCAGGATCGCCTCCAGTTCGATCTCGACGCCGGTGTAGCCTGCCGCGGCCTCCCGGGCGACCGTCGCCCAGTCCTCGCCGGGTTCGACGGTCTCGTTGGGCATAATCGCGACGCCGACCTCGTCGTGGACGAGCAGGAGGTGTTCGCCGTCCTCGTCGCGGATATCGACGATCGCCCGCCCCTCGGTGCCTGTTCCGCAGTGCTCGGGGCTGTCGTGGTCGTTGCGCTCGTCGCGGGGCTCGACCCCGCTGTGGTCGCGGTACGCCGTCGGGTCGGTGATCGGTTCGTCGCCAGCTATCGGATGTCCGATGTGTTCGTGGTCCATCTGATCGTGGTGTCTCGTGGTTGTCACTCGTGGTCCAATTCGACCGCTAGCCGACGCCCAGCGCCCTCTGCTGGGGGAGTAGATGCTACTGGAGACACCACAATAAGTCTTGTGAAAAATATTAACTTTACTTCTCAGTTACAACTTCGCACGCCACGAATTTAAGCGTTTCGATCCCGACCACGTCGAGGGTCTCGTCAGAGCACGACCGCCTACAGCAACTGATAGCTGCCGGGTGCCATTTAAGTAGTTGGGTACGCAACGTAGAGCAAGCGACCGGTCTTCATGGCACGACAGGACTCCGGTGATGTCGACGGCCCGCCAGTTTCCCGGGAGCAGGACGATTCCGGGACGCGGTCGGGGCTGACGGGCTGGCTCTCGCAGACGGCACGGGCGCTGACGGGGTCGACGATCACCGTCACGGAGTACGACCCCAAGCGCCAAGACCGGCTGGTCACCTTCGACGGCATCGAGGGCTACGAGGAGGTCGACCGCTACTGGGTGAACGCCCCCTTCGCGTTCATCTCGATCAACTTCGACCCCGAGGAGACCAAACACTACTACTACGTGGCCGAACCGCAGCTGTCGCCGTTCGAGTCGGAGCTGCTCGAACGGCTGTTCGAGGACATCCGCGGCCCGCTGTTGTACCGCGACGAACTCTCGGAGGATCCCGAGGCGGCGCTGTACGAGGAGCTGCAGGCCCGCCTCGAGGAGTACGGCGTCCGGGCCAGCGACGAGACGTTCTACCGGCTGTTTTACTACCTCTACCGCGCCTTCCTGGGGTACGGCAAGATCGACCCCCTGATGCACGACCCCCACATCGAGGACATCTCCTGCGATGGCCCGGGGCTGCCCGTGTTCGTCTACCACGACGACTACACCGACATCGAGACCAACGTCACCTTCGACGGCGAGGAGCTGTCGAACTTCGTCATCCAGCTCGCCCAGCGTTCGGGCCGGCACGTCTCCGTCTCCGATCCGGTCGTCTCGACGACGCTGCCCGACGGCTCGCGGATCGAACTCGCGCTCGGCGAGGAGGTGACGCCGAAAGGATCCGCGTTCACGATCCGGAAGTACGCCGACGAGCCGTTCACGCCGATCGACCTACTGGAGTACGGCACGGTCGACCGCCGGATGCTCGCGTTCCTCTGGCTGGCCATCGAGAGCAACCGGTCGCTGCTGTTTGCGGGCGGGACCGCGGCCGGCAAGACCACGTCGATGAACGCCGTCTCGATGTTCATCCCGCCGCGCTCGAAGGTGCTGACCATCGAGGACACCCGGGAGCTGTCGCTGTACCACGAGAACTGGCTCTCCTCGGTCACGCGCGAGCGGATGGGCGACGCCGACATCACGATGTACGACCTGCTGCGGTCCGCGCTGCGGCACCGCCCCGAGTACATCCTGGTCGGCGAGGTCCGCGGCGAGGAGGCGATCACGCTGTTCCAGGCGATGAACACCGGCCACACGACGTTCTCGACGATGCACGCCGACTCGGTGCAGACGGTGATCAACCGCCTGGAGAACAACCCGATCAACGTGCCGCGGCCGATGGTCACGTCGCTGGACGTGCTCTGGGTGCAGGTGCTCGCGCGCTCGGGCGGCGAGCGCGTCAGGCGGGCGAAGACGCTCGCCGAGATCGAGGGGATCGACCAGCGCACCGGCGAGCTGGACTACTCCACTACCTACACCTGGAACGCCAACGAGGACACGTTCGCCGAACAGAACTCCGAACTGCTCGAGGAGATCCGCGAGGAGCGGGGCTGGAGCCAGTCTGAACTGCTCGAAGAGCTGCGCAACCGCCGGCGCTTCCTCGCATATCTCCAGGAACGCAGCGTCAACGACTACCGCCGCTTCACTGCCATGGTCAACAAGTACTACGCCGACCCCGAGACGGTGATGCAGCGGATCGACGACGCCGGCGTCGAACTCGACGACAAGCCATGACGGTCCACTGGCTGCTCCCGTCGCTGCTGGTCGTGGTCGCGGTCGGCGCCTGGCTGGGCGGGAAGGCCAACAGCCGGATCGAGGGCGGGGTCAACCGGATCGCACGCGTGCTGTTCGGCCGGTTCGTCTCCCCGAGCAGCGACCGCCAGCGGCGCATCGAGGCCGCGTTCATCGAGACGACCTACCGGACCTACGCCGCCAAGACGCTGCTGTTCGCGCTGCTGGGGCTGGTCGCCGGTGGGATCGCCGGCGCGTACCTGCTGGCGGGCGCGCTGCTCGTGCTCGAACCCGTCGTTCGGATGCTTGCGGGGCTGCCCAAGACGATGACGCGCCCGCTGGGGATCCACCCCGACTTCACGCTCGTACTGAGCTCCCGGGGGCGGTGGCTGATCCTGCTCGGCGGCGGTGCGATCGTCGGCGTGTTCACCGGAGTGCTGTCGTACGTGGTGCGCTGGCAGCTGCCCGCAAACACCGCCGAGGTCCGCCGCCGGAGCATCGAGGAGGGGCTCCCGCGCACGACCGCGTTCATGTACGCGCTCTCGCGCGGCGGCATGGAGTTCCCCCAGATCCTGCGGCTGCTCGGGCGCAACCGCGAGGTGTACGGCGAGGCCGCAAACGAGATGAGCGTCGCCGTCCGGGAGATGGACCTGTTCGGCCGCGACATGATCACCGCACTCAAGCGGATGGGACGGCGCACGCCGAGCGACCAGTTCAAGACGTTCGCCGAGAACCTCACGAGCGTCCTCCAGAGCGGGAGTGACCTCCCGGGGTTTCTCAACGAGCAGTACGAACGGTTCCGGGAAAACGCCGAGGAACGACAGAACGACGTGCTGGAACTGCTCGCGACGATCGCCGAAGCGTACGTGACGGTGCTCGTCGCCGGAATGCTGTTCCTGATCACGATCCTGCTCGTGTTCGGGCTGACGACCACCGATACGCTGTGGGCGCTCAAGCTGTTGATCTACGTGATGATCCCGCTGGCGAACGTCGGGTTCGCGGTGTTCCTCCAGCAGAAACTCGACGCGCTGGGGATCGCCCGGCGCAGCGGCGGCGCGGTGCTCGACCGCATGACCGCGGCGACGCCGGTGTACAGCGCCCCGGAGATCGACAGCCGGCGAGCCGACGGCGGGCTGTCGACCGACCGGAACAACCGCCGGATGATCGCGCTGTACGACCGGGTCGGCCGCGTCAAGGAGCTGCTCCGGAGCCCGCTGCGGGCGTTCCTCTGGGACCCGGCGAAGCTGCTGTGGCTGACGGTCCCGGTCGCGCTCGCGGTGATCGCCGTCCGGCTGCCCGCCGCGCTCCAGGCCGACGGCGTTGCCGTCCGCATGGTGGACGACTACCTCGTCCAGTCGCTGCTGTTCGTGCTGGCGACGTACGCGGTCGTCCGGGAGCTGTACAAGCGGCGGATCGACCGCATCGAGGCGTCGACGCCGGAGTTTCTCGAACGGCTGGCGAGCCTCAACGAGGCCGGCATGTCCGTCGTCGAGGGCCTCGACCGGGTCCGCGGCAGCGACCTCGGCGTGCTCACGCCGGAGGTCAAGCGGGTCTGGCGCGACGTCGAGTACGGTGCCAACGTCGACGACGCCCTGATCCGCTTCGGCCGCCGCGTCCGGACCACGGCGATCACCCGCGTCGTGACGCTGCTGACGAACGCCATGCGCGCCAGCGGCGACATGGGGCCGGTGCTCCGCATCGCCTCCGAGCAGGCCCGGTCGGAAGTCAAACTCCGCGAGCAGCGCCGCCGGCAGATGTTCACCTACCTCGTGGTCATCTACGTCTCCTTCGCCGTCTTCCTGGTGATCATCGCCGCCGTCAACGAGGTGCTCGTCCCCGCGCTCCCCGAGACGGTGCCGACACCCAGCGGCGGCGACGTCGCACGCCTGGGGGCCAGCCCCGACGCGTTCAGCCGCTTCGGCGACGTCAACCAGGCTGCCTACACGCTGGTGTTCTTCCACGCCGCGCTGCTGCAGGCGGTCTTTGCCGGCTTCATCGCCGGCCAGCTCGGCGAAGGATCGCTGCGGGACGGCGCGAAACACGCCGCGATCATGCTGGGGGTCGCCTACCTCGCCGTCGTCCTCCTGTCGAGCCCCGTCGCCTCCGTCTCGGCCGAGTTCGCCGTCACCGACGGCGACCGGATCTCGAACGTCGATTCGGTCGACCTCTCAGAGGGCGGGTTCGTCGCGGTCTACGACGACTCCGACGGCGAGGGGATCGACGGCCAGCTACTGGGCCACACGGGGTATCTCCCGCCCGGGACTCACGAGAACGTGGTCATCCCGGTGCAGAACGCGGAACTGACGAAGGATACGGACGTCCGCGTCGTCGTCCACCACGACACAAACGGGGACGAGCGCTTCGGGTTCGCGCAGTCCGGGCCGGGACAGATCGACCGTCCGTACGAACCGCTGTCGGACGGCGCCGCTCCGGGCGTCACCGTGACTGTCCAGTATCTCGGATAGTCACGAACAACCATATGACAGCGGCCCAGATCAGTCGACGGCGTAGGCGGCGTCGGTCAGCAGGTCGGCGCCGAGTTCGATCTCCCGTTCGGTGGCGTCCAGCGGCGGGAGCAGGCGCAGCGTGCGCTCGCCGCAGCCGATGGTGACGAAGCCGTCGGCGAACGCCTGCTCCTGGACGTGGTCGCGGCGGTCAGCGGAATCGAACTCGACGGCGAGCATCAGGCCCGTCCCGCGGACGTCGACGGCGCCGGGGAGGTCGGCGTCCTCGAGCAGTTCCAGCATCTGGCGGCCGCGCTCGGTCGCGTTGTCCAGCAGGTCGTACTCCTCGATGGCGTCCAGCGTCACGACGCCCTGGGCGGCGGCGATGATGTCGCCGGCGCCCCAGGTCGATGAGAGGCGGCCGCGCTCGTCGGGGAACACCTCCTCGCGGGAGATGGTCGCGCCGACGCGCAGCGGCTTCGCGGCCGTGATCACGTCGGGCTCGATCGCGTAGTGGTCGGCGGCCCACCACTCGCCGGTACGGCCGACACCGGACTGGATCTCGTCGGCGATTAGCGGCACGTCGTACGTCCCACAGAGGTCGGCGATCTCGTCCATGAACGCCCCGCTGGGCGGGCGGTAGCCGCCCTCGCCCTGGAACGGTTCGAGCACGAGCGCGGCCACCTCGTCGGGAGTGACGTAGCCGGTGTCGGGATCGAGCATCCGCCGCAGGGTGGAGGTGTCGTCGAAGAAGAAGCCGCAGTCGCAGGTGTCGCGGGTGCAGGAGCGGTCGGTGCAGTACGGCATGTCCTCGACGCCGTGGATCTCGGGGAACTGCTTGCGGTACTTCCCTTTCGAGCGGTTCAGCGACAGGGTGCCCAGCGTCCGCCCGTGGAACGCCCCCTGGGTCGTGATCGTGTACTTCCCGTGGGTGTGGTCGAAGCCGATCTTCAGGGCGTTTTCGACGGCCTCGGCGCCGCTGTTCGAGAGGAAGACGGTGTCCATGTCGTACTGGCTGGAGATCGAGGACAGCCGGGCCATCAGGTCCGCCGGCCCCGGGATCTCGGCGTCCGCCAGGGCGCCCCGCGCCGGCAGGTAGAAGTCCTGGCCGGCGATCTTCAGCGGGTCGACGAGGTCGAACTCCGAGAGGGGATCCAGGATCTTCGGGTTGTTGTACCCCAGCGGGCTGGCGCCGACGTGGCCGGTGAAATCCATGAGGACGTTGCCGTCGACGTCGGTACAGAAGGGACCGATCGCAGGCTCGCTGTGATCCCAGACGAACTCACAGACGTACGTCGACGGTGCGGCGTGGTCGTGGTGGTACTCGACGAGTGTCTCCGCTCGGTCGCCCGGGAGCTCCGTTACCTGCGGCTCCGCGCTGTCTCGATCCATACAGTACGTGGACGACGCTGTGCACAAGTAAGTTACCACGGCGGGTGTGCGGCGGTGTCCCCCTCGGCCGAATCAGAGTTCGACGTACTGGTCTTCCCACTCGCGGCGGGCCTCGATCTCGCGGCGGCCGCGACGGGTCAGGCTGTAGAAGTTCGTCCGGCGGTCGCGCTGACCCTTCTCGACGAGCCCCTTGTCGACCAGCGTGTCGAGGTTCGGGTACAGCCGGCCGTGGTGGATCTCCTTCTCGTAGTACTCCTCCAGTTCCTCCTTGATCGCGAGCCCGTGGGGCTCGTCGCGACCGGCGATCACGTAGAGCAGGTCACGCTGAAATCCTGTCAGGTCGTACATTGGTAATGTCCAGCTAGCAGTTATTGTCTGAATCTATTAAATATGTCGTTCGATATACGTCCGGGTCTCGCGCCGCGACGCCATCCGGATCGGCGTTCGACGGCGGGCCATCGGTTCGTTTGTTGAACTTTCTGATAGTTGGGGCCGCCGGGACGCGAACCCTCACCGGACCTCGAATCTTCGTCGCGCTACTGAGGCTTCCGGGCGTTTGTGCCGCCGGATTTCTGACCGGCGTTCCGTGGACGTATCCAGCATGCCACACATAACTGTCCGGAATGATCGACCGCCCACTCCAGACCGCACTCCCGCTGACATTCCTCAAACGTATTCAATCAACTCCCCGATAGATCCCGGTATCAATCGTCTCCGCTAAATAAGGGATCGGTACCGTGCTCGTCGATAGCTGGTCGCAACGCGCACCCGCTACCGGTCTGCCAGCAGCGGCGGCGGTCGCGCCCTCGGACAGCGGCAGCCGCTTACCCGTCCGTCTCGGCGACGCGGTGCTCGACGTACTGGCGGACGTGGTCGCCGGCGTGTCGTTTGAACCCCGCCTTCCGTGCCAGGCGGTCGAGTTCGCGGGCCGCGAGGCTGCCGTACTGGACGGCTTTCTTCTCGCGGAAGGCGAGCCGGTCCGGCAGCGCGTCGCGGGCGGCCAGCCGGAGCGCCCACTTGCGGTCGCCGCGGTCGGTGACGAGCAGCTCGCCGGGGAGGGCGAGCGCGGCGCGGATCACCCGGTCGTGCAACAGCGGCGTGGCGGGCTCGACGCCCGCGGCGCGGAGCCCAAGCACGTCCCGTTCGAGCTGGTCGGGGAGCGTTCCGAGGAGTTCGCGGCGCGCGCCGCGGACCGTCTCGGCCTCGACGCGGGGGTCGGTGGGTGCCCCGGCGACCTTCGCGTAGCCGCCGAACAGTTCGTCGGCACCCTGGCCGAGCGCGAGGCGCTTGACCCCGTCGGCGCTCGCGCGCTCGGCGAGCACGAACAGCGGGAGCGCGATGCCGACGTCCATCGCGTTCGTCCGGCCCGTGGCGCGCGCAACGCGCGGGACGGCGTCCGCGAGGCGCTCGTGGTCCAGTTCGACGGTCCGGAGGTCCAGGTCGAGGTGTGCGGCGGCCGACTGTGCTGCCCCGAGGTCGTGGCTGTCAGGAAATCCCACTGCGTACGCGGGCGCGTCCAGGCGCGCACCGAGCAGCGCGGAGTCGACGCCACCGGAGAACGCGACCGCCAGCCCCGCCGTGTCGACGGCCGAGAGCGAGCGGTCGATCGCCGACCGGACGGCCGCCACCGCCTCCTCGGCGTCGTCGGTTGGCTCGGGCTCGGGCAGCCGCCAGACCCGGTCGGTGCCGGACGCGTCCCGGACGTGGCCCGCGGGGACCCGCTCGGGGCGGTCGAGGTGACGCGGGTCCTGGCTCCAGGTGGTGTGATCGTCCGCCTCGGCGAACAGCGGCTGTCGCCCGAGGATGTCCCGAACGAGGCGGCCGTCGACGGCGCCGGCGAAGCCCGCCGTCCCGGGGAGCGGGTCGCTGTCGCTCAGCGCGCGCCGAACGGTCGCAGGGTCCGCGCCGGTGAGCCTCATGGCGAGGTCGTGGTCGCCGCCGGTAGGGGAGACGCGGGGAAAAGGAGCCCGGTCGGTCGCCCAGTCCCGGCTCCTCCCGGTCGCCGCAGCCGGGTGGTCGACCCGAACCGGTTCCCGGCAATCATGTACAGCACGCTCCCGGTCCACAGCCCTACAACAGCGAGTCGACCGCCCTGCTTCGCCCGGCGGATACAGTTATAACGCAACCGTCCTGATTGTCTCGTGTATGACAGAGGAAACTGTCCACGAGGAAGAGGCCCCCCGCAAGCGCCGGGGAATTGCATCGTTTTTCCAACAGATCGCCGACCGACTCCGACGCGGCGAGAAGGTCGCGGTCGACGACGAGCAGAGCGTTACCGTCGAGGTCCCGGCTGAGCCGGAACTCGAGATCGAACTCGAACGCGAGGAGGGAGACGTCTCACTGGAGATCGAGCTCGAATGGGACGAGAAAGAGGGGGCCATCGAGACGGACGTCGTCGCGAGCAAGGCCCGATTCGAGCTGTTCGAGGACTCGGCCGGCGAGTACCGCTGGCGACTCGTCCACCGGAACAGCAACATCATCGCGGACAGTGGGGAAGGGTACGCGTCGAAGCAGAAAGCCGAGCAGGGACTCGAAAGCGTCAGGGAGAATGCCCCCGCCGCCTACGTCGTGGATCTCTCGAATGACGAGGCGGCGCCCGAGGACGGCGGGAGTGACGCGGCGTTCGAACTCTTCGAGGACGACGCCGGCGACTGGCGCTGGCGGCTCCGCCACGACAACGGGAACATCATCGCCGACGGGGGCCAGGGGTACTCCTCGAAACAGAAAACCAAGCAGGGGCTTGCGAGCGTCCGGAACAACGTTCCCGGTGCGCCGGTCGAGGACGCCGAGTAGCGTCGTGTAACCGACCCCACCCTACTCGCTCCTTGAGGCCGGAGGCTCCGCCTCGAAACTGCTGACGGCCGCCACGGTGCTGACGGCCACATTCGATTCGCTGATCCCGCATGCGTTCTAGCTTAAGCGGTCAGCAACACGATATACAGCCAGACGTGATTCACTCACGCCGTCCCGTCCCAAATCCCGTTATTCGGGGCGTGACACAGCCGATGGACTGTCCTGGCATTGTACGGAGTCACGTCTGGCTGTATAGCGACCCACTATCAGATTGGAATTTTTATATCTGCTCGTGACGTATATTCGAAACGCTCGTCCAGAATCTCTCCCACTCAATAAAAACAAATCCCGCAAAAATGACGACTAATCCAGCGACAGTGGTGATCGTGACCTGTTCACCCA
>PXRK01000081.1 GCA_003021015.1 Halobacteriales archaeon QS_4_66_20
TCGAGGAGATCGACTTCCACCATATTTGACCTCCTCGGCTTCGTCCTTACTGATTTAACGGTCTATCCCGATGCCGTCTGTCTATTCAACACAGCAGACTGAAGGCGAGTTATTCCCGCCGTTCGATCTCCGCAGCGACAGCGTCGCGGTCGACTGTCCCGGAGTCGGTTCGGGGGATCCGGTCGGCGGTGACTACCGTTTTCGGCAGCTTGTACGCCGCCAGTTGTTCCCTGCAGTGATCGAGGAGTGCGTCCACGTCGAGCCGCGTCGTGTCGGATCGACTGCCGGTGACTGTGGGGACTATCAGTGCTGCGACGCGCTCGCCCCACTCGGGGTCGTCGAGTCCGACGACGGCAGCCTCCAAGATTCCAGGGTGAGATTTCAGCACGGACACGACTTCGGCCGGCACGACGAGCTCTCCGCCAGTGTTGATGACGTCGTCGATCCGTCCGAGAATCCTGAGCCGTCCGTCCGCGTCGCGAACGCCCAGGTCCCCGGTGTGAAGGCCGTGCTCGCCGAACGCTGCTTCGGTCGCCTCGTCGTCGAGATACCCCGGAGTCACGGTCGGGCCGTCGACGATTACCTCACCGCGCTCGCCCGAGTCGACCTGCGTGTCGTCGTCGAGGATTGTCACGTCGGTCCACAGCAGCGGCTGACCGACACTCTCGGGGTGCTCGCGGACGGTCGACGGGAGTGCAGTCGCGACCTGGGACGCCGTCTCGGTGAGGCCGTACGTCGGGCAGACCGGGACGTCCGCGTCGAGGGCGCGAGACAGCAGGCTCGCGTCCGCCGGTGCGCCCCCGAGCAGTACAGTCCGGAGCCACTCCGGCGGCGACCAGCCCGCATCCAGCAGGCGTTTGAGCTGGGTCGGCACCAGCGAGACGCCCGTGATCCCCTGGGACTCGACCAGCGCCTCGGTCCGTTCAGTTTCGAACGATCCCTGGAGGACGAGCGTGGTCCCGTCCCAGGCGGAGCGAAAGACGGGCGCGAGGCCGCCCATGTGGTGCAGCGGGAGACACCCCAGCCAGCGGTCCGTTGGCGTCACTCCGAGTCGGAACGCGGACGCCACCGCGCTCGCACACAGGTTCGACAGCGTCAGTCGCACGGCTTTCGGACGCCCGGTCGTCCCCGATGTGAACAGCAGCAGCGCCTCGGACCGATCGGCCGCCGTCCCGCCCGACGGCCCCGGATACGCTGCTTCATCGTCCTCCAGGGCCGTCGCGAGCAGCGGTGAAACACGCGAGTCCTGCGGTTCAGCCACGGAGACTACCGGCCGGCCCGTCGCGAGACAGCGGGGCTCGGACTCCCGGTCGCAGACGACGAGTGCCGGATCGGTTCGATCGACCCAGTCGGCGAGCGCCGCCCCGGGCAGCCCCGGATCGAACGGCACGACCGTCCACCCAAGCCGGAGCGTGGCGTACAGCACAGTGACGAACTCGACCCTGGGTGAGACGGCGATGCCGACCCGCCGCGTCGGTGGGTCTGTCGGGAGGTGTTCCCGCAGGCGGGCCACGACGGCGTCGGTCGCCGCGTCGAGTGCCCGGTACGTCCAGCACTCGCTGTCGGACGATCCCGCGTCATACTGATTGTTGTGATTATCAGTGAGATCGATCAGCGCGGTTCGGTCCGGCGTGACGGCGGCGCGCTGCCCGAGCGGTTCGGCCGCAGTCCACGTGTCGTCACCCGCCATCGTCAGGTCGGGCGATCGGGTAACCCGAGCCCCGGCTCCTGCGGGACGGTGATCCAGCCGTCCGACACCGGGGCCGGGTCGGGAGCGAGGTCGGTCGCGAGGCGGTCACCCGTTGCCAGGCCGCAGGGCCTGACGTTCGGAATCGTGGCGGCGGCGTGCACGGCGCCGGTCCGTGCCACGACGGCGTCGAACGTCGTCGAAACCACCGGATCGACGCCGGCCTCGGCACACAGCCGTGCGGCCTCGACTGTGCGGTCCGGCCCGCCCAGCACCATCGGCTTCAACACCAGCACGTCCGCGGCCGCGACATCGATGACGTGTTCGACGTCGTGCGCGGCCAGCGACTCGTCCAGGGCGACGTCCACGGGGCTGTCCCGGAGGCGGGCGTGGGCGCTCAGCTCCGCCGTCGGCAGCGGCTGCTCGACGTAGTCGACGCCGAGTTCGCCCAGTGCCGCGAGTGCTCGCTCGGCCTGGTCGGGACGCCAGGAGCCGTTGGCGTCAGCGCGGATCGCCACCCCGTCGCCCACGGTGTCACGGACGGCGCGGACCCGCTCGATGTCCTCCTCGACGCCGCGCGTCCCGATCTTCAGCTTCAGGCACTCGTAGCCAGCCTTGACGGCTGCCTCGGCGAGCTGTGCCACGGCTTCGGGGTCAGCTGCCCGGGTGCCGATCGTCGCGTTCACCGGCACTCGCATGACGGTCACGTCCCTGTCGAACGACCGGTATAGCGGCTCGCCCGCGGCACGCGCTCGCGCCTCGGCGAGCGCGAGCGAGAGGCCGTGGCGGGCTGCCGGCGCGTCGAGTTTCGCCAGCGCGACGCCCCAGTCGAGTTCCGCCGCGACCCCCCGGGTGTGCTCCAGCGCCTCGCGACACTCCTCGTAGGACTCGGTCCAGCCCGGCAGGGGCGCGGCCTCGCCGACGCCCGCCGTGTCGCCGTACTCGACCGTGACGAGAAAGCCGGACCGTTCGGCGATGCTGCCGCGCGCCGTCTCCAGGGGGGTCTGGAGCTGGACCGAGAACTCCTCGATCTCGATCACGCGACCACCTCCGGGCCAACGAGTCCGGCAACCAGAAGCAGCGCGTACAGCGCCAGTAGCTGCCCTGTCCGTTCGAGCGCGGGGTTCAGCGCCTCCCCGGACGTTTCCCGAAGGACTGTCCGGCTGACGGTCGCCGCCAGCGGGAGCGACGCCAGCGCCAGCAGGACTGCCGGGTGGTACCCGAGCAGGAGCCAGCAGGCGACGGGGACGGCGTAGGCGACCGCGAGCAGCAGGAGGTACTCGACCCGTGACCACCGGTAGCCGATCAGAACCGCGAGTGTCCGCTTGCCCGCGGCGCGGTCGCTTTCACGGTCGCGGATGTTGTTCACGACCAGGATGTTCGTGGCCAGGGCGCCGGCGGCCGCACCCGCGAGGACGGCGCCGGCGGTGACGGTACTCTCGGGGATGCTAACCGGGAACAGTCCGGCGTCCACGACGGCGACAGCCTGGACGTAGTAGGTGCCAGTGACCGCGAGGAGGCCGAAGTAGACGAACACGAAGAGGTCGCCGAGCCCGTAGTAGCCGTAGGGGTAGGGACCGCCGGTGTACAGCAGGCCGGCGACGATGCTGGAGAGGCCGACGACCAGGATGGGAACGCCGCCGAGCGCGACGAGATACAGCCCGACGACGAGCGCGAGCCCGTAGGTGAGCGCCATCGCTCGCTTGACCGACTCGGGGGCGATCAGGCCGTCGGCAGTGACCCGTGTGAACCCCTCGCGGTCCGGGTCGTCGGTCCCTTTCACGGCGTCGTAGTAGTCGTTCGCGAAGTTCGTGCCGACCTGGATGAGGAGGGCGCCGACCAGCGCGGCGACGGCCGGGAGCGGGGCGAAGACACCGTCAGCGACGGCCAGTCCCACACCGATCACCACCGGGGCCGCGCCGGCAGGCAGCGTCTGTGGGCGAGCGGCCATCACCCACGCTTCCCGGCGGGAGACCTCGGCGGTCGCTGTCATTGCACCAGTGTATGAACGGGAGACCCATAGCGACTGCGGTTGTCACGGACGGACGTCCGGTTTCGAGGCGCACCCGCGGTCATACTGCCGGACGTGATTCCGTTACCACCCGGATAGCGCTCATACTGGTGGCTGTACGTACGTGAAAATTCGAATTGAGAATCCAGGCGGAACGGGTCTGTATCCGCAGAGAGCAGAGACTGGTGAGTAAAAGAATTACAGCCACCAGTATCACGTCCGGCAGTATCAGTAGTGCCAGGGGAACTCCCGGAACTCCGGCTCCCGGTTCTCGTTGAACGCGTCGCGACCCTCCTGGGCTTGCTCGGTCATGTAGCCCAGCCTCGTCGCTTCGCCGGCGAACACCTGCTGGCCGACCATCCCGTCGTCGGCGAGGTTGAACGCGTACTTCAGCATCCGGATCGCCATCGGCGACTTGCGCGTGATCTCGTCGGCCCACTCGACGGCGCGCTCCTCCAGTTCGTCGTGGGGAACCGCCTCGTTGACCATCCCCATCTCGGCCGCTTCGGTCGCGTCGTAGCTCCGCCCGAGGAAGAAAATCTCGCGGGCCTTCTTCTGGCCGACCTGCCGGGCGAGGTACGCCGAACCGAACCCGCCGTCGAACGACGCGACGTCGGCGTCGGTCTGTTTGAAGCGGGCGTGCTCCTCGCTCGCGAGGGTGAGGTCACAGACGACGTGCAGCGAGTGGCCGCCACCTGCCGCCCACCCAGGCACGACGCAGATCACCGGCTTCGGCATGAAGCGGATCAGCCGCTGGACCTCCAGGATATGTAGCCGTCCAACCCCGTGCTGGGCCGCCGGTTCCCCGTCGCCGCCCTCGTCCCGGTACTCGTAGCCGGACTCGCCGCGGATCGACTGGTCGCCGCCCGAGCAGAACGCCCAGCCGCCGTCCTCCGGCGACGGGCCGTTGCCGGTCAGGAGCACGCAGCCGACGGTCGGCTGGCGGCGGGCGTGATCGAGCGCCCGGGACAGTTCGTCGACGGTCTCCGGCCGGAACGCGTTGCGGACCGCCGGGCGGTCGAACGCGATCCTGACGGCGGGCACGTCCGTTCCCCGGTGGTAGGTGACGTCGCCGAAGTCGAACCCGTCGACTGGCTCCCAGACCGCCTCGTCGAACAGTTCCGAAACCATACCCCTGCTCGGGGCGGCCGGCGCAAAACCGTTACGAGCCGCCGAACTGTTGTCAACTCCGTTATTTCCACCCTGGAACCGTCCTGATACGGTCGTGCGTGAGTATTTTCAAGCTGGTGTGGTAGCTCGGGCGTTTCACGTCTTGTAACGTCAACTGTGTTTCGGCACGGCGGTAAAGAGTCACGTCCGACAGTATGACCACCCCCGGCGGGGAAGTAGCCGGCCCCGGACGGGAACCGGCGTTCTCAGGACGTGCACCGCCGGCACACGCTCGGCGGGCCATTTATTTTTCTGCCGGCCAAGGGGCCCGTATGGACGAATCGCCGCTGACGCGTCGCCGGCTACTCGGTGCTGCAGGTATGGCCCTCTCGACTGCCGTCGCCGGCTGTTCGCTGGACGCTCCCGGCCAGGCGACCGCCGAAGAGGGGGGCGAGTTCCCCGAAGAGTTCGACCCGCCCGCGCAGGACGGCGAGCAGCCCGTCTCCGAGGCCGAGTTCACGGAAGTATACCGGGAGCTCGTTGAGTCAGTCGCGGCCGTCCGCGTCGAATCGTCGGGACAGCCCGACTCCGGCGGGACGGCCTGGGTGTTCGAGGACGATTACCTGGTCACGAACGAGCACGTCGTCAGGAACACCGAGGACCCGTACGTCTGGTTCACCGAGATCGGCTGGCGCGAGGCGAGCGTCGTCGGCCGGGACGTGTACAGCGACCTGGCGGTCATCGAGGTCACCAACAGGCCGGACGAGGCCGGCGGGCTGTCGCTCGTCGACCAGCCCCACGCCGTAGGGACGCCGGTTGCAGCCGTCGGCAACCCGTTCAACCTCACCAGTTCGTTCACTACGGGCGTCATCAGCGGGCGCAACCGGACGATCGACCTCCCGCAATCGGAGTTCTCGATCGCGGACGGCGTCCAGACTGACGCCGCGCTGAACCCTGGCAACAGCGGCGGCCCGCTCGTCACGCTCGACGGAAGCGTGGAGGGCGTCGTCAACTCCGGCGGCGGCGACAACGTCGGCTTCGCAATCTCCGCGGCAATGGTGGACAACGTGGCCCCGGAGCTGATCGCCGACGGTCAGTACGAACACTCCTACATGGGCGTCGGTCTGCGGGACGTCACGCCGCGCATCATCGAGGCCAACGAGCTCGATGTTACCTGGGGCGTCTACATCGCGGAAGTCAGGCCCGACAGCCCCTCGGACGGCGTCCTCCAGGGTGGGTCGAGCCGCGAGCGCGTCCGCGGCGTCGACATCCCCGTTGACGGGGACGTGATCGTCGGCCTCGACGACTGGACGATCCCGAACCGCGAGCGCCTCTCGGCGTTTCTCGCCCTCGAGACGGAGCCCGGCGACACTATCGACGTCGAGGTGGTCCGCGACGGGGCGCGCCAGACCGTCGAGCTGACGCTCGGCTCCAGACCGAACCCACGCCCGCTCTCCTGAAAATCTCCACGTACTCATACTGGTGGCTGTACGTACGTGAAAACTCGAACTGAGAATCCAGGCGGAACGGGTCTGTACCCGCAGATAGCAGAGACTGGTGAGTAAAAGAATTACAGCCACCAGTATCACGACCGAAAGTATGAGACTAACCACCGCTGGATCGGGCTCCCGGCGGGGCCGAACCGATAGCTCTTACGTAAAATTCAAGGCGAAAGCCCCGCCCTTCCCGTGAGGCGAGGTATTCCGACCAGTCGGAGCGACGAGCCGAACAGGGGCATGGCGAGAGCGAAGCTCTCGCTGCAACCGAAAAGCTTCGCTTTTCGAGGACGGGGATGACGCCGACACGATATGACCAACCCCACTCGCTGTCTCCCGATGGAAATCCCACCACTTATATTTCTCGACATGGAAGATAACAGTTGACATGCGACATGCTGCTGCGGGGAACCTGTTCATGCTCAAGCTGGCAACGAGCAGGTCTCACCACTCACACTCACACACCTTCGCAGCCCACCCAGCAGCAGGGTGGCATGTCACGACAGGACTCCCCTTCTACAGTGGCTGCAACCGGGGAGTCGGGCCGATGGCCCGGCCTGCTGCTCACGGCATATCCCTGGACGGGCGTGAGTGCCACTCCACACCGGAGGGCAACATCGAGCGGATACATCGATTCAACACGCCACACCCTCACATCGAGGGCCGAAGATGCGTCAGCAAACCCGTAAGTTCACAGCCGGGGGAATCAGGCAGGCAGGATTCCCCACGGAGGAATCCTCGCGCTGTAGCGCGGGGAGGAGGTCAAAGTCGGTCGATCCACCCTCCGATACAGTGACACCGCCGCCCAGCGGCCCGCGGCACAGTACCCGGCTGGTCCTCCTGCTGGGGATTCTCTCGGGGATCAGCGGCCTCGTGGTGTTGCCATTCACCAGCCCAGAGCAGTTCATGCTCGCCTCGGACGTGTACCGCCACGCCGCTGAGGCGATGCTCGCGGGCGAGGACTTCTACGCCGTCTCGCCGCCGCGGCTGTCGGGCTACAACTTCATCTACCCGCCGATCGTGATCCTGCTGTTCGTCCCCCACGCCCTCGCCGGCAGCGCGCTCGGCGCCTACGCGATCCAGTTGCTGCTCACTGTCGCATTCGGCCTGGGCACGACGCTGGTCGTCGGGCGCGCACTGGCGCGCCGAGGGGTCGCTCTCTCGCGGATCGACTGGCTGCTGATCGGGTCGTTCACGCTCGTCTCGGCACACAGCGCCATCACGCTCGCCAACGGCCAGGTGACCATCTGGATGGGGTTCGCGTTCGCGCTCGGCTTCGACGCCCTGGATCGAAGTCGCGAAACGGTCGCCGGCGTCGCCTTCGCACTCGCCGCGCTGATCAAGGTGTTTCCCGCCGCGATCGGCCTCTGGCTGCTCCGGCGGCGTGCCTGGCGGAGTGTGATCGCTGCCACTGCTACCGGCCTCGGCGGACTGGCCCTCGGCGCAGTCCTGTTCGGACCCGACGTCACCGAGACGTACGTCCGGGACGTACTGCTCGGCCGCTACGAGGGCGAGACGTTCGGCGGGGTGCCCGAGCCCGACCAGACGACCGGCGGTGCACAGCGGCAACTGGCCGCCCTGACGGGGCTCGGCTCGCCGGCGCTCGGAATTCTGGCGCTGGCGATCGTCGGCCCGGTCGTTCTCGCCCTCCATCGGCGGATCGACACCGACGAGCGCCGTCTGGCGACGATGCTCGGGACGGTCCTGGGCGTGTTGCTCGTATTGCCGCTCCAGCGGCTGTACATGCCGCTGTTCGCCTTCCCGCTGCTCGTCCTCCTGTACACGCTGCCGTCGGGTCGCGGGCGGCGGCTGTTGCTCCTCGGGACCCTCGTCTCCTCCGTTCGGGTCACCTACGACCTGGCGGCGTCGACGGTCGAGACGATGCCGCTGCCCGGTGCCCTCTCGGAGCCGCTGCTGTCGCTGATCGAGATGCTGTTCGTGTTCGTGTTGCCGACCACCCTGGGGCTGTGGCTGCTTTTGGCCGGCTGTCTGTTCGTCCAGTTCGGGAGCGAGGGCGGTCCAGCCCGCTCGACGCTCAGATGATCCGCTCGGATTTCGCGTAGCTTCCCAGCCAGCCGCCGATGGCGCTCAGGACCGCGACGTACAACAGCAGCCCGAAAAATGCGACGACGAGGATGGCGACCCCCAGGCCGCCGACGACTGACGGAACCCCCGCACCGCCGGCCGCCACGACGAACAGGAACAGGTTGCCTGCCAGGACCAGGACCGCCAGGAGCGGCACGACCGAGATGAGGCCCGCGATTGCGCCGACTTTCATAGTGATTGTTGCGATTATTTTCAGCACCACGTCGCGTGAACGGTTGGTTCGCGGGCTGAAGCCCACGAATTGTGACTCCCCGGCGGTAACGAGTCGCAACAATCACTATCAGGCCTCCGTCGGTGTTCCGGCCCTGGAGGTACCCGGCGACGGCGCCGCCGGCCACCGGCGCGAACGGGACGACCGGCGTCGTCAGGACGATCACCGCGGCTCCGAGCAGCGAGTTCACGAAGGTGTCTCCCTCTGCCATGAGCGGACCGACGACTGGCCATCACATAACCGTTGTGCGATGCCGTCGGACTGCGCAGGAGAAGGCGAACCCGAAACCCGGCGTCAGATCTCGCTCTCGAAGTCGTCGAGTGCGTACGCCGGCTCCGCGCCGCGGCGGTCCAGCGTCTCGTTGGCGAGCAGCCAGTAGACGACCGACAGCGCCTTGCGCCCCTTGTTGTTCGTCGGGACGACGAGGTCGACGTTGCTGGTGGTGTTGTTGGAGTCGCACATCGCGATGACCGGGATGCCGACCGTGATCGCCTCCTTGACGGCCTGGGAGTCGCCGATGGGGTCGGTCACGACCACGACGTCCGGCTCGATGTAGCCGTCGTACTTCGGGTTCGTGAGCGTCCCCGGGATGAACCGGCCGGTGCGGGCGCGGGCGCCGACGGCCTCGGCGAACTTCTCGGCCGGGAACCGGCCGTACTGGCGCGAGGATGCGACCAGGATCTGCTCGGGATCGTAGTTCGCGAGAAAGTCCGCAGCCGTGCGGATCCGCCTGTCGGTCATGGAGACGTCCAGCACGTACAGCCCGTCGGTGCGGACGCGGTGGATGAACCGCTCCATGTCCGTGGTCTTCTGCTGGGTGCCGATGTGGACGCCGGCCCCGAGGTAGTCGTCGACCGGGATCAGCAGGTCGGCCTCCTCGTCGGACATGACGTCCTCGTCTAGCGACGGGCCCTCCTCCTCGACCTCGGCATCCTCCTCGACTGTCTCCGCTGCTGTGTCGGCGTTAGCCGCTGGTTCGGCCTCGGCCTGGGCGGCCTCGGCGGGCGATTCCTCGTCCGTCTCGGTCTCCGCGTCCGCGTCGGCCGTCTCCGCCGGGTCGACGTCCGACTCCGCCGCGTCGAGACCTTCGTTGTCGTTTCCGCTCATGCGTTTTGTTCGATCCGGATGAGTTCGTTCAGTTTCGCCGTCCGCTCGCCGCCGACCGCGCCCGTCTTGATGTACGGGGCGTCGGTCGCTACGGCGAGGTGGGCGATCGTGGTGTCTTCGGTCTCCCCGCTCCGGTGGGAGATCACCGGCTCGTACCCGTTGCGTACCGCCTGTTCGACCGCGTCGACGGTGTCGCTCAGGGTGCCGATCTGGTTCGGTTTGATCAGGATGCTGTTGGCCGCGCCGGCGTCGATCCCCTCGGTCAGCCGCTCGACGTTCGTCACGAACAGGTCGTCGCCACAGATCAGCGTGCGGTTGCCGACCCGGTCGGTCAGCGCCGCGAACCCGTCGTAGTCGTTCTCGTCGAGCGGGTCCTCGACGTACACGAGGTCGTACTCGTCGACCAGGCCCGCGATGTAGTCGATCTGCTCGGCCTTGTCGCGGGTCTCGTCGCCGTAACGGTACACCTCGTCGTCGGCGTCGTACAGCTCGGCACCGGCGACGTCCAGCCCGACGCGGATGTCGAATCCGACCTCGTCGGCGACCAGAGTCGTCGCCTCGTCGGCGATCTCGAACGCCTCGCTGTCGTCGATTGACGGCGCCCAGGCGCCCTCGTCGCCCTTGCCAGCGGCGACGCCGCGCTCATCGAGGAGGTCGGCGACAGCGGCGTGGACGGCTGCGTTCGCGAAGACCGCCTCCTCGGCGGAGGGCGCGCCCACTGGCACAGAGAGAAACTCCTGAATATGCGTTGCGTCTGCGGCGTGTTCACCGCCGCCGATCACGTTGCCCAGCGGCACCGGGAACGAGTCGCCGCGGAACGCCCCGCCGAGGTGCTGGAACAGCGGCGCGCCGAGCACGTCGGCGGCGGCCTTCGCGGCTGCCATCGAGATGGCGACCGCGGTGTTGGCGCCAATCTCCGAGAAGTCGTCGGTGCCGTCGGCGGCGTGCAACGCCTCGTCGACCTCGCGCTGGTCGCCGGCGTACACCGAGTCGACCAGCCGCGGGACGGCGTGCTCGCGCCCGGCGGCGATCGCTTCGCTGACCGGCAGTTCGATCGCCTCGTACTCGCCGGTGCTGGCGCCCGAGGGCGCCTTCGCGCGGCCGAAGCCGCCGTTCTCGGTTGTGACGTCAGCCTCGACGGTCGCGTTGCCGCGGGAGTCTAGCACCCGGCGGAGGCGCACGTCAGTGATGAGCGTCACTGGTGCTCACCCCGCCTGACGGTGAACGGGAGGACGTTGCCGTCGTACTCCTCTGCCGCAATCAGGATCGGTTCGGTCTGGTCGGTGTCGATCAGCACCGGCGCCCCGTAGGCGACCTGCAGGGCTCGCGCCCCGATGATCCGCGCTTTCTCGTAGCGGTTGTCGGTTCGTGCCATGGTTACTGGTAGGGTGCGACGATGTCGACCAGATCCTTGTGCGAGACGAGCATCCGGCGACAGCAGTGGCGTTCGACCCCGAGGTCGTCCAGCACTTTTGCGGGATCCTCCGGATCCTCGACCTCCTGGGTGCGGTGTTTGAACTCCTCCCAGTGTTCGCCGACGACCTTGCCACACGTGAAACACCGGACTGGTACCATCATGGTATCACCTGTAGGACTTCTGGTAGCGGGCGCGTGCGCCGGGACCGCCCCACTTTTTGGCCTCGCTCTGCCGGACGTCGTTGACCAGAAGCGAGCGGTCGAACTCCATGTAGGCGTCCCGGAGTTCCGCGTCGTTCGTGTGCTGGACCAGTCCTCGCGCGATGGCGGTCCGGGCCGCGTCAGCCTGGCCCATGATGCCGCCGCCTTCGATCGAGACGTCGATGTCGACGTCCTCGCGCAGCTCGTCGTCGACGACCCGGAACGGCTCCAGCAGCTTCAGCTGGGCCGGCTCCGGCTCGACCAGTTCGACCGGCCGGGAGTTGATCCGCACCTTGCCGGACCCGTCCCGGACGGTCGCTCGCGCAATCGCCGTTTTCTTCTTGCCTGACGTGTTCGTTACCATGTTACGTTCGCTCCGAGTGCTTCGCTGACGTCTCCCAGCGAGACGAACTTGATGTTCGAGAGCCGATCCAGCGACGTGTTGGGCAGCCGTTCGGCCGCCTCCTCGTCGTAGGGGTTGCCGACGTACACCCTGACGTTCTCGTACGCCTCGCGGCCGCGGGGCCGCTTGTGGGGCACCATCCCCCGGACCGACCGCTTGAAGATCCGGTCGGGACGCTTCGGGTACGCCGGCCCGCGGTCCGAGCCGAGCTCGCGGCGCTGCTGGTACTTGCCGATGACCTCCTCCTCCCGGCCGGTGATGACGGCCGCTTCGGCGTTGACCACTGCGACGCGCTCGCCGTCGAGCGCGCGCTCGGCGACCTGCGACGCGACGCGACCGAGGATGCAGTCGCTCGCGTCGACGACGACGTCCGCTTCGAACTCTGCGACGCTCATCGGATCACCCGTACGTTCGATCCCTCGGGGTGCTGTTCGATTGCCTGTTCGAGTTGCATGGTCTCACCGACCTGGTCGATTTTCGTCTCCGCGGTGCCCGAAAAGTCGACGGCTGCGACGGTGACGTCCGTCCGCAGCGCGCCGCTGCCGAGCACCTTGCCGGGCACGACCACGGTTTCGTCCTCCCGGGCGTAGCGGTCGATCCGCCCCAGGTTCACTTCCGCGTGGGTGCGCCGGGGTTTCTCCAGCCGCTCGGCAACGTCGCTCCAGACCTCGCCGTCGGAGTTCCGGGCGGCCGACTTCAGATCGGCGATGAGACTGTCGAGTCTCGGGTTCGTCTTGCTCATAACCTACCTCCTGAAAACTGCAGGGAGCAGGATTTGAACCTGCGGACCCCTACGGGACAGCGCCCTGAACGCTGCGCCGTTGGCCTGACTTGGCTATCCCTGCTCGCGGTACACTGTTGTGGCGATCCCCTCAAACTCCTTTCGGTCCGGCGTCCCCAACGGACTGCCAGCCCCGCTGCGGTCCGGCCGCTCTCCGGCCGGGGCCGCGTCGGCGTCTGAAGGGATCGACTGCTCATAGCTGGACTGCCTCTTTCAGTTCTCGCGCGCGGTCCTCGATCGTACCGACGGCCTGGACGACCAGGTCGTCGACGGTGAACGAACCGTCTGTCTCGACGTCGAAGACGAACGCGTTCTCGACGTCGGTCACCGCCAGTTCCTTCCCGGGGTAGCGCTTCGAGAGATCGTTGTCGAACGTCTCCGTCGCGACCAGGTTGCCGTTCTCCGGCTTCTGGCCGTCGGTCGCGACGGCGTGTTCGGCTGCGGCCTCCTCGATGACCCCGCGGAGGATCTGTGGTTCGTCGTCGTCGAACTCGCCCGTCTCGCCGACGACCTCGACGCGCTGGAGGTGCCGGTAGCCGACGGCCACGCCGCCCTGGTGTTTGGCGTGCTCGCGGCCGACATCGAGGACGGCCTCGGCTTCGATCTCCAGCCGCTGGCCCTCCTTGAGGTCGATGATCGGGACGTTCCCGTCGGCCGGCGCCACCAGCCCGTCGCTCGAGACGAGGTCGCCCGAGTAGGCGGTGTCGGGTCCCTCGACGTCCAGCGACAGCGTCACGGTGTCGCCGATCTCGAAGTCGCCGGGTGGCGTCGAGAGTGGAACCAGCCCCAGCCGGAGTCCGATCTGTTCGTCGAACATCACGCTGGAGTTCTCGATGACGCGGACGGTGTCGATGCTGAGCGTCGGCACGTCCGCGATCATCGCCCGGCGGATGCCGTTGGCGAACGCCGGCGTGATCGGGCGCGCGACGAAGCGCGCTTCGCGGTCGCCGCGGTCGACGAACTGGACCTCGTACTCCTCCATCGTTAGAAGCCCGCGTTTTTCGGCCCGCGCGTTCCGTCGTGCGGGATCGGGGTCACGTCCTCGATGCGGCCGATCTCGAGGCCAGCCCGTGCCAGCGCCCGGATCGTCGCCTGCGCGCCCGGCCCGGGGTTAGTCTGCTGGTTCCCCCCAGGACCGCGCACGCGGACGTGGACGCCCTCGATGCCCTGCGCGAGGACGTTCTCGGCGACCTCCTCTGCCATCTGCATGGCCGCGTACGGCGACGCCTCGTCGCGGTTCTGCTTGACGACCGTCCCGCCGCTCGACTTCGCGAGCGTCTCGGCGCCGGTCTGGTCTGTGATGGTGATGATCGTGTTGTTGAACGATGCGTGCACGTGGGCGATGCCCCATCTGTCGTCGTCTGCCATTTATTGGTCCTCCGCTCGTTCCGGGTGAAGCTCGTCCGTGAGTGGCGAACTGCTGTCGAACTCGACGGCGTCCTCTTCGGCCACCTCGACCGTGTATGAGGGGATCCGCACCCGGCTCCCGTCGACGGTGATGTGGCCGTGGGTGACGAACTGCCGGGCCTGCTGGGTGGTGTTGGCTAGCCCGTTGCGGTAGACGACCGTCTGCAGCCGCCGTTCGAGGATGTCGGTCACCGAAAGCGCCAGCACGTCGTCCAGCGAGTCGCCCTCGTTGAGCACGCCGATCCGTTTGAGCCGGGTGACGAACTCCTCGCCCTCCTGTTCGGCGACGTCCGTGTCGCCGCCCGCACCGCCGATCAGCTTCCGCGCCTCGCGGCGGTACTGGCGCAGTTCTGACTGCGCGCGCCAGAGTTCCTCCTTGTTCTTCAGCCCGTACTTGCCCATCAGCCCGGCTTCCTCGGCGATCCGCTCGCCCTGGAAGGGGTGGTTCGGCGTCTCGTAGAACTTGGTGTTGCTACCGAGTGCCATCCTCCTCCTCCTCGGCGGCCGCTTCCTCGGCGGCCTCCTCCTTGATCGCCTCCACGTTGACACCGATGGTGCCCTCGGTCCGGCCCGTGGACTTCGTCCGCTGGCCGCGGACTTTCTGTCCGCGCTTGTGCCGGACCCCCTTGTAGGAGTCGATCATCTTCATTCGGTTGATGTCCTCTCGGCGCGTCAGCTCCAGATCGTTGCCGATCTCGTGTGTGGTTTCGCCGGTGAAGTAGTCGTTCCGGTGGTTCGCGAGCCACTCCGGAACGTCCTCGGCGAAGCTCTCGACGACCTCGACGACGTCGTCGATTTTCTCCTCGTCGAGCGCACCGAATGTCTCGGTCCGATCGACCTCCGCCTCGGCAGCGATGAGCCGTGCTGCGCGCCGTCCGATACCGTTCATGTCAGTCAGCGACCGTTCGACGGACTTCGTGCCGTCGAGGTCGGTCTGGCCGATACGGACGAAGTACTGGATGTCCTCGTCCTCGGCGTCGTCCGCGTCGTTGGGTTCTTCTGCACTCATATCTGGGTGGTGTGATGCACGTCGTGGCGGGGATTCGAACCCCGGAGGCAGTACGCCACATGGTTAGCAACCATGCGCCTTGGGCCGCTTGGCTACCACGACACGCGGCTCACTGCTACTCGTCGCCCACCGGCCGTGGACTCGGGGAACTCCACCCCTACACGATTCTACTCTATCTCCCTCCCGCCAGTATTTAAACACAACGAAAGGCAGTCGGGTACTCGGCCGGCCATCCGTGTCACTATTAGCACCTCACAAACCCTGTACGCTCTTCGGAAGTACATTGTTGATTTCAGAGCGCAGCATCGATGGCTTGCTTGAGCGCTTCGTCACCAGGTTTTCTGTAGAGTTCTCTACGGAGTTG
>PXRK01000082.1 GCA_003021015.1 Halobacteriales archaeon QS_4_66_20
CGTCCGTCGAGAGCGTGAGTGAAATCGACTCGGCGTCGTATTCGTACGGGCGTTGATCACGGGTCTTCTCCACGAGGCCCACTGTTTCGAGGTTCTGGACGTAGTCGTAGGCGGTTCCCTGTGGGATATCGAGTTCGTCGACAATCTCGGAGACTGTGACAGGACCGTGCTGCAAGATGTAGGTGTACATCCGAGCGAGGACTGGCGTCTCGAGGAGGTCGACGACCGTCTGGAGCTGCTGGATGGGTGGCTGGCCCGACCGGGGTGGTAAATGCGCCATCTCTATTACGAATTATGGATAATTCGTGATAAGGCTTCTGACGCTGGAACAGAACTCGCGACCAACTCGATAACTGCAGCGAGGGGCTCTCTCTCAGCGGCTCTACCCCGGAGGAAGCGTCGTCGTGAGGTGGTTGCAGCATTCGTGCTTCCCCGACGGCGGCGGAGTACTTCAAAGTGGTCGTGATTACTGTACTAATCATAACTAAATAGATAGTTCCACGAAGTACCGAATTCTGGCGTTAGCAGTGCTAGTGGTCCCCAGTCCCCATATATAAATTATATGCCGCTATATTAAAATAACCGGCCTGGAAGTTGAGACGGTCGCGTTACGTTAGAGGATGAGGCGGACGAGTTCTGAGTGCTTATGTCCGAATTCGACCGCCTCGAAGGATGTATCGAGTGGATCGACTTGTCGGTTGTGCAGCGCGAGCGGACTCCCGAGTAGGCGATTCGAGTGGGCATCCGGTGTCATCTCACAGGTATGTCAACAAGAGATGCAAGTCAGTTTCTCTATGAGTTAGGGGTCCAACGCAGCCATGTCGCCATTCACAACTGGGTACACAGGGCTAATCTACAGCCGATTTCGACAGTGAGCGCGGATCAGCTCGCGGTTGACGAGAAAGTGATCCGCAGCAACGGCGAGGACTACTGGCTGTACGGTGCCGTCGATCCCGAAACGAACAAAATCTTGCATTTCAGGCTGTTTCCGACGACGACGGAACAGACGACGCGATGGTTTCTGGCTGAGCGGCATCGACGATATCGGCTAGATGGCGTCAAATTTCTCGTCGACGACGCCGAATAGTTAGTGAACGTCCTCAACGACGACGGGTACCGATTCCAGATGAGTTCACATGGGAATCGGAATGCCATCGAACATGTATTGTGAGAAATAGAACGGCGAACTTCCTCGTTCGCATAAGTTTTAACCATGTCGAACCGCAGACAGCAGAATCGTGGCTTCAAGCCCTCGCCGTCCGGCACAACTCACGCCAAAGTTAACGAGACCGGCTGTGACGCACGAACTGTGACACCGTAGCGGTAACGAATTACGGACGGCCGTATCAGGACACGATATCTACGTATCGACGGCGAACTCGGTGTCGATCCCCTCGCCCGAGAGCAGCTGGCCGCCGAAGCTGTTGGCGAGGACGGCCGAGACCGACAGCACCATCGCAATCATCGCGAACACCGGGTGGACGAGCCCCGTCGTCGCCGCCGCGACGCCGACGCCGTTGAACGAGAACGCGACCGCCAGATTCTGCTTGGTCTTGCGGTAGCTCTCCCGGCCAATCTCGTGGGCATCCATGGCGCCGCCGAGGCGGTCGCCGAGCAGCACGACGTCCGCCGATTCGATGGCGATGTCCGTGCCGGCGCCGATGGCGATCCCGACGTCGGCCTGCGTGAGCGCCGGCGCGTCGTTGATGCCGTCGCCGACCATTGCCACCCGGTGGCCCGCGTCCTGCAGGCGCCCGACCTCGGCGCGCTTCTCGTCTGGGAGCACGTCGGCCAGCACCCGGTCGACGCCGACCTCGTCGGCGACTGCCTGGGCAGTGCGCTCGTTGTCGCCCGTGAGCATCACGGGGGTGATGCCGGCGTCGCGCACCCGCCGGACCGTTTCGGCTGTGTCGGCTTTCACCGCGTCGCCGATCCCGATCAGCCCCAGGAGGGCGCCGTCCCGTGCGACGCCGACGACGGTGAGCCCGCGCTCCTGGAGGCGCTCGATGTCGTCGGCCGCGTCGGCGGCGTTGACGCTCTCGACAGCGAGCCAGTCGGGCTTGCCGACCAGCACGCCAGCCCCGTCGACCGTCGCTCGAACCCCCTTGCCGGTGACCGATTCGAACGCGTCCGGGTCCGAATAGTCGATCCCGCGCTCGTCCGCGTGCACGAGGATGGCGTCCGCAAGCGGGTGCTCGGAGAACGCCTCGGCGGAGGCTGCTGTCCGCAGGACGCCGGCCTCGTCGCCGGCCGTCGAGACGACCTCTGCGACGGCGGGCTCGCCGACGGTGATCGTGCCGGTCTTGTCCAGCACGACGCGGTCGACCGACGGGAGGATCTGAAAGGCGTCGCCGCTGCGCAGCAGGATACCGCGGGTCGCGGCCGTCCCGCCGCCCCGGATGAGCGCGAGCGGTGTCGCCATCCCGAGCGCGCAGGGGTACCCGAGCACGAGGGCAGCCAGCGCGGCGAAGGCACCCCGCTGGACGTCCGGCGTCCCACCCCAGACTGGCGGCGCGACTGTCCAGAACGTGAACGACAGCGCCGCGATCGCGAGCACGCCCGGCACGAAGTATCTGAGGACGCGGTCGGCCAGTTGGACGATCCCGGGCTTTCTCGCGCGCGCCTCCTCGACCTCACGGGCGACCTGGTTCAGGAACGCGTCCTCGCCTGTCGCAGTGACCTCAATCAGGAGCGTCCCGGTTTCGTTGACGCTGCCGCCGATCACCGCTTCGCCCGTGGTCTTCTCCTCGGGGATGGACTCGCCGGTCGCGACCGACTCGTCGACCGTGGACGTTCCCTCCAGGACCTCGCCGTCGACCGGCACGCTCTCGCCGGGCTTGACCCGGACGCGGTCACCGACCGAGAGGTCGCTGATAGGCACTTCTTCGACATCGTCGGCGTCGTCGGCCTCGCTGTCAGCAACCCGACGTGCGGTGTCCGGCTGCAGGTCGAGCAGCTCCTGGACGGCCCGCGAGGCGCGGGTGCGGACGATCAGGCTGGTGTACTCCGAGAGGACGTGATAGGTAGTGATGAACACCGACACCGCGAAGAAGTGGACGGTCGGGAACTCGGAGAAGACCCTCAGCCCGAGGAGGCCGCCGAGCAGGCCGGCGAACGCACCTGCCTCCAGCAGGACGTGCTGGTTGAAAATCCCCCGCCGGAGGCTCTGGTAGGCCTTCGATTTGATGTACAGCCCCGGTCCGAACATCGTTCCCAGCGCCAGCGCGAGCACCAGCAGGTCCATCGCCAGCGACCGGGACTCGAAGGTGCCCCGGACGAACATCATCCAGAGCATCAGCCCTGCGACGACCAGCGACGCAACCCCAGACAGGAGCAGCCGCCGCCTGGCGGTCTCCAGTTCCGCCTGCTGCTGTTCGAACCGCTTTGCCTTGTCCGGGTCGCGGATCGTGTATCCGAGGTCCCGGAGAGTGTCCTTGACAGTCACCTCGTCGACGCGCTCGCGGTCGTACTGCACCAGCACCTCCTCGTGGGCAAGGCTCACGTGCACGTCCTCGACGCCAGCGGTGCGTTCGTACGCCGTCCGGATGCTCTCGGCGCAGAACGAGCAGGCCATCCCGCCGACGTCGAACGTGACCTGTTCCGTCGTCATACGTTGGATCGTCCGCGCAACCTCATAACCGTTACGAAAACTTTGATAGCGGTTTGGCTGGGATTGTTGTTCTGTTGAATTCGCCACGGTACAATTATACTGGTTGTACCCGTAGGTGGTGGCGAACGATGGCACTGCTCGACTCGGAGGTCCCGATCCGCGACGTGATCACAACGGATCCGGAGAAGGCGAAGGCGCTGGAGAACGACCTGCGGGCGAAGATCCTGGACATCCTCGCCGACGAGGCCCACACCGTCGGGGAGATACACGGGGAACTGGCACGGCGGGGCGAGGAGAAAGCCGAGACAACCGTCCGGCACCACGTGAACGTCCTGCAGGACGCCGGCATGGTCGAGATCGCCCGCCTCGAGGAGGCCGGCGGCGGGACGCGGAAGTACTACGAGTCCAACACCCGCATCTTCTCCTACGACCTCCCCGAGGGGAGCGGGGAGTCACTCGCGGCTGCCCAGGAGACAGCGACGGCGGCGGTAGCTGGCCTCGTCGAGGCGTTCGTCGCCGAGCACGGCGAGGAGATCGAGGCCGTCGCCCGCGAGATGAAACCCTGCCAGTACTGCGAGACCCAGCGCTACGAGGAGTTTGTCGTCCGCGAACTCCTCGACCGCGCGCTGATCGAACTCGACGAGGATGGTCGCCTCGACGACCTGCTGTGATGGTGATTGTTGCGATATCACGTCCGGGTGTATATGAGCGGCCGACGACTGGCGGCACACAGCTGTCGAGCGTGGGCTCGCGTTTGCTATCGCAACAACTGGTTTATGGACGCACCCGGTTTTCACTGAAATCGCCCCGCAGAGTCCGCGCTTCGAGCACTGCTTGCAGAAGCCGCAAGTTGCAGCTGCTGCCGGTCGAGTTGCGAACGACAGGAAACGTTCACGGAATACGTTTGCAGTAGCCCGGGGGAGAAATACCTTCTATTAGTCTGTGAGCGCAGTGACAACGTCCGCTACCGAGCACAAATGCACGTCGTCTCGAGCTTGCGCGGTTTCTTCCAGTGCATCGGTGAAGCCGGACCGACTGAACAGACAATACTCCCGGGTCACCTCCGGCTCATTCGGCGGTGTCCACTCAATACGCTCCGTTCGCCGTTCGACATTGTCTAGGTGCCCCGGATGCATCGGACTCGCTGTAAATTTCGACTCACCACCAATGATGCGCCCCGTGTGGTCAAGCCCGACGATATCCAGCTCCCCCTCCGAGTCCCACCAGCCACCGATGCGACTGAACGACGCCTCCGGGAACAGCACCGGCAAGGCGTCACGACAGACACCCTCGAAGACACGCCCAACGTAGGCCGGGAACTCCGGGCGAATCTGCTCCGTGAATGGATCATCAGCAGTGATATGCTGTGGGTTCTTTCCGTAGAGGAACCGGAACCAGAACCGAAACAGTGGTTCCTGAATCCGATACCGCTTGGGGCTCGATGTCTCCTCTGTGACTGGCTGATCTTCCTCAATTACCCGGAGTTGTTTCAGCCGTTCAGCATACCGCCATACCCCGCGCGAATCATCGAATCCGGCGTAGTCGGCGATCTCGCCTGTTTCGCGCTTTCCATCAGCGAGTGCACGGAGAATACTCATATATCGCTCTGGGTTCCGCACACTCTCTGTCTGAAGAATTGTCCCCGGTTCACCGTGCAGCCGTCCATGTTGACTGATAATATGCCGATTTATGTTCGTTGCGAGCGATTCAGCCGGCGAAATGAGTTGGAGATAGAACGGTGTGCCGCCAAAGATACTCCAGTTTTCGAGGACTCCAATCGGGTCGTCCGTCGTGGCAGGATAGTGCGGGGCCGCATCACCGAGCGACAGCGGTGCGAGATCCAGCCGGACCGTATCCCGGTTGTATAGCGGGGCATCCTGCTCTGTGATCTTGTTCGTCATAATGCTGATTGCTGACCCGATTAAGACAAGTGTCATTTCCGTCTCTTCGAGTTCTGTGTCCCACACGCGCTGGAATTTCGTGGGAACGCTACTGTCCGCCTCGAAGAGGAACGGCCACTCGTCGATAATGACCGTGGCGTTTTGATCGCCAAGATACCCGAGTAATGCTTCCCAGTCCTCTCGAATCCGTTCAATGCCGGGTTGCGCTGCTTGGGCCTCTTGGATGAAGTCGGAAAGCTGAACAGCGGCGGTGTCCCGGGTTGCTTGGTAATAGACGGTATTCTCGTCGGGAATCGATTCGCGGACAAGCGCCGATTTTCCGATCCGTCGTCGCCCCAGAATGACGATGAACTCAGCGGTATCGCTCTCGTATGCCCGTTGAATGCGCGAAAGTTCTTCCGAACGGTTGACGAACGAGGGTGGCATACACGGGTCTCCACTTCCCAAATTCATAAATATTCCGATGGCTGAACACGATATGTCTGAATACGATATGTCTGAATATGATTTGCGAAGTTTGAGCCATCATCGTAGTCCCGGGTTCGTGGTTCCGAAAAGCCAACAGTAGGCAGTGCTGCTATTTTTCGGCTGATTTCCCAGTTCCTCGCTAGTAGTCAGTTTTTTGATAGGTTTTGGTCGGGAGACCGGGGTGAATATCGAAGGTTGCTCGTCAAAACTGGGTGAATCCGTGAACGCTCAGCGGGGCATTCGCAACATCAAACTGCCGGATTCGATATCTCGTTATATGGTTTATCGGCTGCCGTGATCGAACGCGCTGGTCTTATACGAATCGGGCGATTACGCGGCGACAATGGTGGAGAACGTCGCGAGCAAGATGGCGGAGCTGGAGGCCGAGGACTTCTATCTCCTCTCGGGGCTGGAGCAGGGGATGCGGTTCTCGGAGTGGGTCGCCCGCGAGAAGCTCCCGGAGTTCTCCCGGCTGACCGACGAGGAGGTGGCGTACCGACTCGACCGGTGTGAGACCCGGGGGCTGATCGAGCGCAAGACCATCCAGTATGTCGGCTTCCGGCTCACGTTCGAGGGGTACGACGCGCTCGCCCTCCACACGTTCGCCGAGCGCGAGACCATCGAGGGGGTGGGCGCGCCGCTTGGCGTGGGCAAAGAGAGCGACGTCTACGAGGTCCAGTCGTACACGCCCCTCGCGCTGAAGTTCCACCGCGAGGGGTACACCGAGTTCCGCGAAGTCAACCGCGAGCGCGAGTACACCGCCGACCGCGAGCACGTCTCCTGGCTGTACACCGCCCGGAAGGCCGCCGAACGTGAGTACGAAACCCTCGAAGCGCTGTATCCGACGGTATCGGTCCCCCAGCCGATCGATCACAACCGCCACGCGATCATCATGGAGCGCATTGACGGCGTCGAACTCGCACGCTCGAAACTCGAAACCGGCCAGATTGTCCCGGTTCTGGAGTTGATCCTCGCTGAGATGGCTGCCGCCTACGACGAGGGGTACGTCCATGCCGACATGAGCGAGTACAATATCTTTGTCAACAGTGAGGGGGTCACCATCTTCGACTGGCCCCAGGCCGTCCCGGTTGACCACGAGAACAGCGACGATCTGCTGGAACGTGACGTCGAGAACACTGTCGGCTACTTCCAGCGCAAGTACCCTCATTCCGTCGCTGACATCGATACATCGGCTCTCGCCGATGCAATCGCCGCCGATTCGTTCGAGTCGGTCCGCGAATTCCCCGAGTCGTAGCCGGAGCGCTTCTCTTACCGCCGATCTATGTTCTTGGAGTGTCGATTGTACCCTACTGTATAAATTGCTTAACGCTATATAGAATCGTTTCGTGGTTCAACTAGAAATTCAGTAGAGTCTTATTATTTTTCTTCCTCCCGACCGTCTCAGTATCAAAATAGATAATACGGCCATCAGCTTTAATATTAACCATCCCTCAACTTCAGATGCTGGCATCATACCGGTGCCAACACCCCCACCCCTTACCCCCACCCCTTACCATCCTACGTTCTCATTTTCCCAGTAGCAACCGCGACGTTCTCCGCGTTGTGTCCGGCAGACTACGTCGTCTGGTGGCGGAAATGGCCTCGTGCGTGTCACCGTCGGGTGGACCGGTACCGCAAGTGTGTCACTGGGCAACAAACACCATCACCAATAGAACTATATGGTGGTGTGCCAAACCATACCACGTATGGTGTCCGCACCAGGCGACGACGAGCTTTTCGACGAGTTCCTCTCAGACCGTGGGCACGAGACCGACGACCTGGAGTGGGAAGAGAGCTACAACAAAAAGCAGTGTCCCGACTGCGGCGCTCTCCACGAGACAGCTCGATCGGAGTGTAGCGTCTGTGGCTGGTCCCCAGTACCGTCAGCCCTCTCTCAGTAATCGATCGGACCGCCGTGACCGCTGCCGGTGTCACGCTCCGGCGGCAACAGCAGTTCCCCACCCGAGAGATCGCTGACCAGCCGCTCGACTGCCGGCGAGCAGTGCTCTGCCCGCAGTGATTCGCCGGCGAACAGCACCTCACAGCAGTCCTCGCGGCCGCTCTCGACAACCTCGTCTTCGGCGTACCTGTGGGAAGCCCGCATCGAGAACTGCGAGGTGTTCCCCCGGCCGACGAACACCCACATCCTGAAATCGAGCGGCGATGGGTCCTGTGCGACGACGTAGATGTCCGGCACCGTCTCGGACTCCTCGGCGTCGAACAGCCACACGCGGAACTGCTCGTTCTCGGCGTCCGGCGGCCCCTTCGGCGCCCGCGGCGCAGGATCGTCCGGCCCGATGTCGTTCTGTACCCGGTATGAATCGAGGTCCTCGATCTCGACCATGCGTGTGGTTGAGGTACCGGCGCGACTGGAATATGGCTGACGGTCCACGACTTGCCGCCTGGGCCCCGCTGCAAGCACCCTGTAGATACGGCCAGGTTCATTCCGCCTGGGGCCGGCCACTTGTAGTGATTGTTGTGACTCTTTGCCGCCGGGCATTCATCAAACTCTGGTTTCTTAGACAAATCACGTCCGGGTGTATACTGCGAATAATGCCGAAAATACTCACAGCAATCAGTATCAGGCGTCGCGGAACGGGAGGCGGTCGCGGGTGGACTGCCGGCGGGCTTCGACGACGGATTCGGCCCAACTGAGCGCGTCGTCGAGGACGTCCGTGGGGTCGTCCTCGAACTCGAAGTCAGCGACGTGCTCGAACTCGGTGTCCTCGTGGCCGCCGACCAGGTGGGTCGTCTGGCGGTCACGGTCGGTCGGCACTAGCCGCGCGAGGACGTTGTTGTGCGCTTTCGCGGTTTCGTACTCGGTGAGCCGCTGGGAGGGGTCGCGGTCGATCAGGATCGAGAACCGCGAGAGCATCATGTACGTCGCGGTGTCCCCATCGTCGGAGCCGCCGTCGATCTCCGGCAGGTCGTCGACGAGTGTCGCGTCGTACCCGTGGTCGGCCAGCGACTCCCTGACCGCGTCGAGCTCCGCCGGGTCCGCGTCGGCGCTGGAGGTCAGCAGCAGCACGGACCGGTCGATCGTGTCCATCACCGAGTTCAGGGCGTCGACGAACGCCGTCCGCTCGTGGTCGTCGACGCCAAGCGCATCGAGGTAGCCCGCCTCGGCGATCCCCCGGAGCGTCTCGATCTGGGTCCGCAGGTCCTCGCGGTCCTTGGGCTGGCCCCAGTACTCCCGCATCTTGGGCCGGTCGTCGACCGGCTCGACGTCGATCGGCTCCCCGGAGTGGCGGATCGCCTCCAGCGCCGCCTGCGCGCTCTCGATCGTCGAGAAGTAGGTGATCGTCTCCTCGACGCAGACCTCCAGGACGTCGCGCTCCCGGGAGATCACGAGGTCGATCTCGCCGTCGCGTAGCGCCTGCTTGACCGCGTCGGTGTCGGGGTAGTCGTCGAGCTCTTTCACGTCGAAGAACTCGCCGAAGCCGCCGACCGGCAGGTCGATGATCGCCGTGCCCTCCAGTGGGATCGGCTTGCCGACGCACATCTGGGCTTTCTGGTAGGCCTTGCCGAACGTGTCGGCAGTGCCCATCACCTCGCCGGTCGATTTCATCTCCGGGCCGAGGCGTGGGTCGCTGCCCGGCAGGCGGTCGAACGGCAGGACAACCTCCTTGACGCTGACCTGCTCGGGGATCTGCTCCTCGTAGTCGAGTTCGTCGAGGCTGGCACCGGCCATCACCTTCGCCGCGATCTTGGCGATCGGGACGCCCGTCGCCTTCGAGACGAACGGCACCGTCCGCGAGGAGCGGGGGTTGGCCTCCAGCACGTACACCTCGCCGTCCCGCACCGCGAGCTGGACGTTCAGCAGGCCGACCGTGTCGAGCGCCCGGGCGATGTCCTCGGTGACCTCGCGCACGCGGCGGTTGACCTCCCGGCCCAGCGAGCGCGGTGGGATCATACACGAGGAGTCCCCGGAGTGGATGCCGGCGGTTTCGACGTGTTCCATCACGCCGCCGATGAGGACGTTCTCGCCGTCGGAGACGGCGTCGACATCGAGTTCGACGGCGTCGGCGAGGAACTCGTCGATCAGGATCGGCTTGTCGGGCGACACTCTGACCGCCTCCTCGATGTACGTCTTCAGGTCCTCGTCGTTGTAGACGACCTCCATCGCGCGCCCGCCGAGCACGTACGAGGGGCGCACGAGCACCGGGTAGCCGATCTCGTGGGCCAGTTCGAGGGCCTCCGCCTTGCTCGTGGCGGTGCCACCCTCGGCCTGGGCGATCCCCAGGTCGTCCATCAGGCGGTTGAACCTGTCGCGGTCCTCCGCGAGGTCCATCGCGTCGACGGAGGTGCCGAGGACCTCGCAGTCGAGGCCGCGGCGCTGTAGTTCGTCCTCGAGCGGGCGGCCGATGTCGACGCTGGTCTGGCCGCCGAACTGGACCATGACGCCGTCGGCGTTGGTCGCTGCGATCACGTCTGCGACCTCCTCGGCGGTGATCGGCTCGAAGAACAGGCCGTCGGAGGTGTCGTAGTCCGTCGACACTGTCTCGGGGTTGTTGTTGACGACGTGGGCGTCGATACCCATCTCCCGGAGCGCGTCGATGGCGTGGACCGAGCAGTAGTCGAACTCGACGCCCTGGCCGATGCGGATCGGGCCGCCGCCGACGACCACGACGCTCTCGACGTCGCGGTCGACCCTGAGTTCGTCGCGGTTCAGGCCCGAGATGGGATCGCGAGCCGAGTAGTAGTACGGCGTCGACGCCCTGAACTCGCCGGCGCAGGTGTCGACCAGCTTGAAATCCCGGTCGGAGGTTTCGGCGTCGACCTGGTCGACGGTGACCGCGCCGCCGTCCGTCGCGGCGGACTCCTCGACGGCGTCGCCCTCCCCGAGGTGCTCGGGGAGCCATGAGGCGTGGGTGTCGCCGAACTCCCCGCCGGCGAGCGCGGTGATCTCCTGGTCGGTGAACCCGGCGCTGGCGGCGGTCTGGAACTCGCCCTCCGCGGCGGCCTCGGCGGCGTCGGCGACCCGCTTGAACCGCTCGGCGTACCACTCCCGGATCTCCGTGAGTTCGACGACCTCCTCGACGCTGTACCCGCGGTCGAACGCCTCGAACATCGCGTACGGGCGGTCGGGGGTCGGCGTCGCCAGGTACTCCGCTTCGAGTTCCGCGTCGCTGACCTCCCCCCAGTCGACGGCGGGGTCGTACTCCGAGGAGCGCAGCGCCTTCAACAACGACTCCTCGAACGTGCGGCCGATCGCCATCGCCTCGCCGGTCGATTTCATCGCCGGCCCCAGTTCGAACGCGACGTCGCGGAACTTGTCTTTGGGCCAGCGCGGCACCTTCGTCACGACGTAGTCGATGGCTGGCTCGAAGGCGGCGGTCGTCTCGCCGGTGATCTCGTTTTCGATCTCGTGGAGGCGCTTGCCAAGCGCGACCTTCGCGGTGACGCGAGCGATCGGGTAGCCGGTCGCCTTCGAGGCCAGCGCCGACGAGCGGGAGACGCGGGGGTTGACCTCGACGACGCGGTACTCGCCGCTGGGCGTGCCGTCGTCGCGCCAGGCGAACTGGATGTTACAGCCGCCCTGGATGCCGAGTTCCCGGATCACCTTCAAGGCGGTGTCGCGCATGATCTGGTGGCCCTCGTCGGGGATCACCTGGCTCGGGGTGACGACCATCGACTCCCCGGTGTGGATGCCCATCGGGTCCAGGTTCTCCATGTTGCAGATGATGATACAGGAGTCGTCGGCGTCGCGCATCACCTCGTACTCCAGTTCGATCCAGCCGTCGATGGATTCGGTGATCATCACGCGGTCGTCCCGCGAGAGGTTCAGCCCCTTCCGGACCTGCCCTTCGAGTTCGTCCATGTCGTCGATGACTCCCGACCCGGCGCCCCCCAGCGTGTAGGTGGTTCGCATGATGACCGGCAGCCCCCCGACTGCCTCGACGGCGCCCTCCACCTCGTCCATCGAGTCGATGGTGATGGACTCGGGCACTGGTTCGTCGATGTCCTCCATCCGCTGGCGGAACATGTCGCGATCCTCGGTGGCGTAGATGGTGTCCAGCGGCGTGCCCATCACGTCGACGTCGTACTCCTCTAGCACGCCTTCCTCGGCGAGTTCGGCGGTGACGTTCAGCCCGGTCTGGCCACCCAGTCCAGCGATGACGCCGTCGGGGCGCTCCTTCCTGATGATCTCCGCGATGGCTTCGGTGTTGATCGGCTCGATGTACACCTCGTCGGCCATGTCCGGGTCCGTCATGATCGTCGCGGGGTTGGAGTTGACCAGCACGACTCTGGCTCCCTCCTCGCGCAGTGCGCGACACGCCTGTGCCCCCGAGTAGTCGAACTCGGCGGCCTGCCCGATCTGAATCGGCCCGCTCCCGATCAGCAGGATCGTCCGGTCCTCGTTCTCTGTCATTACCCAGGGGGAGTCCGCACATCGTAATAAACCCGACGATAGGGTACGAAACTCGCAACCGAATTTCGAATATCGTATGCCTCGCGTTTGCACGGTGAGTGTTGACACTTCGCGAGATTCGCGGAGATGGCAACTGTTATTTCTCGTCGGGATCCTCGATAATCTCGATCTCGACGTCGCCGTCGGGGACGTCGAGGCGGGCGAACTGCGTCCTGACGTGTTCCTTTGCGCCATCGATGGCGCGGTCACGGGATTCGAACCCCCGCGGCATCGGCGTCTCGAACGCGATCTGGATGACCCGATCGCCGATGGGCTGGGTACTGCCGCCGCTGTCGACCTCGTAGAACTCGTCACAGATCCAGACGTAGGGAGCGTCCGTTTCGGGCGACCCCTTGTACCGCGGTGGGTCTTCGCCCTTCTCGTAGATAGTTCCCGTCAGGGCGGTCCCGCCAGCACGGCCGCGCACCAGCAGCATACGTTCCCGTACGTGTCGGGTGAGTAAAAATGGCGCGGGGCGGCGGCTCACGGGCGGTATCAGTTCCGCTTCGGTGGGGAAACGCGTTAGTAGTCAGAGGTTAATGTGTCAGGCATGTCTGATCTAGGGGATTTCACCGACTTCGACGCCGACGACGGCGGGATCGAGCAGGAAACCGAGGGAGGGGGCGACGGAGCTGAAGGCGAGGACGGGATCGTGGAGGCGCCGTCGGGTACCACGGACGACGGGGCGGCCGACGAATTCGAGACCTACGATGCCTCGCCGGCCGGCGAGGACAGGGGGATCGGCGTCCTTTCGGCGTCGGGCGGCCTGCAGATCAGCGAGGACGAGGACGACACCCGCCTGCGCGCGTACGTGACAGCCAAAAACCGGTCCCGCGTCCGCGTCGGGCGGTACCTGCTGGCGTCGTACCCCGACGACGAGCGGCTGTTCTGCCGGATCACCGCCCTGGAGTACACCCAGGAGTACCGCGCCGACGACGCGACCGAGATCCACGCCCGCCGGGCGATGCGCTCGCGCGGCATCGACGAGGAGGATTTCAAGCTCATGGCGGAACTGGAGCCGGTCGCCGTCCTCTACGAGGACGACGGCGACCTGAAGCGCCGGATGACCGACCGCGTCCCCAAGCCTGAGACGGTGATCCGGGCCGCCGACGACAAGGAGGACATCAAGACGGGGCTGAAGATTCCCTCGGAGGGGGTGTTCCTGGGCCACCTCTCGGTCGGCGGCCAGTGCGTCGAGACGGTCGCCGATCCGCCGTCGATCGACTACCGCCTCCGGGACGCCTACGACGACGGCGACCCGCTCGTCTTCCGGCACACGCTGGTGGCCGGCGGCACCGGGTCGGGGAAGACCCACGCCGCGAAGAACGTCCTGCGGCAGTACCTCGACGAGGACCGTAGCTACCCCATCGAACAGGACGGCGACCGGGAGGTCCGCCCCGCAGTCGTCCAGTTCGACCCGCAGGACGAGTACGCGCAGATGCACGACGACGGCGAGTACGACGAGTCGTTCGCCCGGACGCTCGACCGGCAGGGCGTCGCCCACGGCGGCCACGACGACACCGTCGCCTTCGTCCCGCAGGTGGGCACGGCCTCCTACGCGGCCAGCCACCACCACGCCGAGCAGGTCCCGTTCACCATCCCGTTCTCGATGGTCGAGGACAACCCCTGGCTGATCGCCAGCAGCGGCCTCAACGACAACCAGTACGGGGCCCTGGTCAACGAACTGCTGCCCCGGTTCTGGGACCGCTACGGCGAGGCGGGCACCTACGATCAGTTCCAGTCGTTCATGGACGACGGGGCCCTGCGCGAGCAACTCGACGAGGCCGGCAGCGTCCACGAGGCGACGTTCGACGCCGTCAAGCGCCGCGCCCGCGGGTTCGGGCCGGTGTTCGACGGCGACGCGCCGCCGATCACCGAGCGCGTCCACGAGTTCGTCCGGCCCGGCCGGCTGACGGTCGTCCCGACCTACCACATCAACAAGAGCCGCCACGCCGAGACTGTCGTCCTCGCGCTCGCCTCGCTGCTGGTGGACGCGAAGCTCTCGAACGACCCTGCCTTCGAGCGCATCAAGGAGACGCCGCTGATCGTCGGCATGGACGAGGCGCACAACTTCCTGACAGACGCCGACACCGTGCAGGCCCGGAGGGTGATCGGGAAGTTCACCGAGGCAGCCAAACAGGGGCGCAAGGAGCGCCTCGGCCTGTTTCTGATCACACAGGACCCACAGGACATCGCGGACCCGGTGTTCAAGCAGATCAACACGACGGTCGTGCTCAACCTCGGCGACGAGGACGCCATCTCCGCGGTGAACATCCCTGCGAACCTGGAGGCGAAAGTCCCCTACATGGAGAAAGGACAGATGGTGGTGTACTCGCCGGACAACTCCGAACCGGTCGAACTCATCGGCCTGCCCCACTGCGTGACCCGCCACGGCCGGGACTGATACTGACGGACGAAAATCCGTGTGGATTTTCGCCGCCAGTATACCACACTGACTACAGACGTGTTCGGACCGCTCATCCCCGGACTGTCGTCCGGTTCTTCGCGGTCCTCTGATCGGACTGTTGTTGGACTTCTGATTAACGTACTTCGCTCTTCGGAAGTACATTGTTGATTTCAGAGCGCAGCATCGATGGCTTGCTTGAGCGCTTCGTCACCAGGTTTTCTGTAGAGTTCTCTACGGAGTTGA
>PXRK01000083.1 GCA_003021015.1 Halobacteriales archaeon QS_4_66_20
CTCGGCAGACGACCGAAGGGAGTCTGCCGGTGCCCCCGAGTCGAGCAGCCGGGGGCTTCCTGCATCTACGAGTTCTTCAATTTCTTCCCCGAGGTACTAGAGGTGCTCGAACCCGAGTGACTACTGGCCGACCCGCCCCTCCGCCAGGTCGAGCAACTGCGAGGCGCGGTCGGCTTTCGCGAGCAGTACCTCCTGCAGCGTCGGCAGGCTCCGGGCCGTGGCGTCGTCGAGAAGGTCCTCGGGGACCGAGAGCGTGTCCGCCGGGACTCCCTGCTCGCCGTGGACTGTGAGGTGTGTCGAGCCGATTTTCATCACGAGCGGCCTGTCGAGCCGTTCGATCCCTGTGCCGTCGGCGTACAGCTGTTCGTTGACGTACTCGTGTTGCTGCTGACACATCGTCGCCGTCCCGCCGTGACCCGGCTCGATGTACAGCCGACCGAGATAGTAGCCACGTGAGAACTGCTCGAACATACGCGACGTGGTAACGTAACACACGGATTCGTATAAGCGATTCGCACAAGTTTTATGCCGTATCTCTTTCAGTGTCCTCGCCGGCCCTGAACCGCCAGCGCGTCAGGGGGCGGCTGACAGCGGCGGACATCCTGCCCACGTGGAACCACCCGGTCCCGGGGAGCCGTGGCGTCCCCGGTTCGTTTCGGAGTGCTGTCAATCGATCCCCTGGATTAATGTCCGTCGCCTGCAATGGGGGGAACATCACATGGTCGAAATACCTGATTCGCTTCGGAGTTTGTTCACTGCGACTATCGAGGAGCGGGACGGGCGTTTTGTCATCGAAGTACCGGACTCGGAGATCGAACACGACGCAGCGACGCCGGAGAGGACCTACCGGGTGGCGATCCTGCCACAACACGAGGCCGAAAACGGGAGCGAGCCGAACCGGGAGGCGGGCGGCCAGCAGGAGGACGCGGGGCCGCCGACGCCGCCGGTCGACGAGGGGGAGGTCCGCGAGGTGGAGGTCGAATCCGTCGGCGACCAGGGTGACGGGATCGCCAAGGTCGAGCGGGGGTACGTGGTGATCGTCCCGGACGCCCAGCCCGGCGACCAGCCGACCGTCGAGATCGAACAGGTCAAGCAAAACGTCGCGTTCGCGACGATCCTCGAGGAGGACTCACGCACCCTTTAATACTGTTCAGAAACAGCGTCAGTCCGCCAGACAGGTAGCGACGACACGGAGGAGGCGTTCGCCGCGGACCTCCTCGGCGAGCAGCGGGACCCGCCGCACGTCGTGGCCGCGAAACAGGTCCTGGGAGCGTTGCAGCGCCCGCTGCTGGACCTCCCAGCGGCGACTGCAGAACGCACAGCCCGTCTGGTTGGGCGCGACGAACCAGTCGGGGTCGACGCCGCTCAGCTCCCCGGGGTCCTGCATCACCCGGTTGACGACGACCGTCCCCACGGGAATCCCGAACTCCGCGAGCCGGTCCAGCAGGCGCTCGGATTCGAGCACGCTCAGCTCCTCGGGCACCATCACCACACGGAAGTCGGTCTTCGCGGGGTCCCGGAGCAGCGCCCGCAGGCGTTCGATCCGGTCGGAGAACTCCTGCAAGCTGTCGATCCCCTCCTCGGGGTCCTCGTCGCCGAACACGTCGAACATCCCGCTCATGCGCTCGCGCAGCGTCACGATCTTGCCCATCATCGAGTCGAGCATCTCGGGCAGTTCCAGCAGCCGCAGCGTGTGCCCTGTCGGCGCCGTGTCGACGATCACCCGCTCGAACCGGGGGTCGTCGAGGTAGGTGAGCAGCAGTCGCACCGCCGCCGCCTCGTCGGCGCCTGGCATCGAGCCGCTGAACGGGTCGGTCACGTCGTCGCCGAGCATCCCGGAAAGCGGGCTCGCGCCGTTCCCGCCGAACGGGCCGTCCGCCAGCGCGTCCTCTGGGTCAATCTCCGCCGCAAAGAGGGGATCATCTTCGCGGATCCGGGCGGGCTCCTCGGGCACCTTGGTGTCGAGCGTGTCCGACAGCGAGTGGGCGGGGTCGGTCGAGACCACCAGCGTCGGGGTGCCGTCGCGGGCGCTCGCGAGCGCCGTCGCCGCGGCCATCGTCGTCTTGCCGACGCCGCCTTTCCCCCCGTAGAGGACGTAGTCCGGCGCGTCGATCCCGGTCGGTACGAGTTCCGCGTCGTCGATCTCCTCGATCGCCTCGACGGGCTCGACGTCGATCTCCATACCCCCAGTTTCCGCTGCACCGTCGTGTATCCGTCGAACTGCGGCGGCGAAGCGCGCCGGTCAGTCGCGCTCCTGGGCGGCCCAGAACCGGTCGACCTGGTCGGCCAGAAATTCCGGCGTCATGCGGACGAACTCTTCCTGCTCGCCGGGTGAGAGGTAGGCGTGGACGCTGTGGCGGGCGCCGGAGACGTACCGCCGGCCGACGAGCGCCCGGATGCCCACTTCTTCGGGGCCGCGTACCACCCGGCCGATCGCCTGGCGGGCGCGCCGGACCGCCGGCACCGTCAGCGCATACTCGAAGGCGTTGTCCTCGCCGAAGGCGTCCGCGTAGGCGCGCTTGACCGCCCGGACGCGCGGCGAGCCGATGTTCACCAGCGGCACGCCGACGACCGCACAGCAGGCCAGTTTGTCGCCGTCGTAGTCGACGCCCTCCGTCAGCGTCCCGCGGACGCTCGTGACCAGCACCTTCCCGTCGCCGTCGAAGAAGCGCCGCTTCAGCGCCTCCGTCTCCTCGTTGCTCGAACTCCGGTCGACCAGCACGGGCCTGTCGACGGCGTCGGCGAGGTACTCGCCGGCCCACTGTGCCTCCCGGTAGTTTGGCATCGCCAGCAGCACGTTGCCCGGCGACCGCCCGAGTTCGCGCAGCACGCGGGCGTACTCGTCGCGCGTCCGGTTCCACGTCTCCGGATCGGCGTTCTCGGCGGGGTCGTCGCGGTTGCGGGCGGTAAAGGGCGTCGCGTCGACCAGCCAGTTCGCCCGGTTCTCCTCGGGGAAGGCGAGGTCGTAGGTCCGCTCGACGACCGGCCGGCCGCTTTCCGCCAGGGCGTCCAGGCCCGAAACCTCCTCGAACACCGACAGCGGTTCCAGCGTCGCGCTCATGAGGACGCCCCCGCCGAGGCCGTCGAAGATGTCCCGCAGCGCCTCGCCGGGCATGCACTCGAAGCGGACGAGGCCCGCCGTGTACTGGGCCTGCCAGGGCTCGGCGACGCTCCCGGGATCTTTCGGCGCGTGATCGAGTTCGATCTCCCGGAGGGAGGTGGCGTGGTCGCTGCTCCACCACCGCCCCATGAGCGCGCCGACGGCCGGACAGACCGGCGTCCGCGTCAGCCCGAGTTCCTCGATGCACCGCTCGACGGCGGCCCCGACCGCCGACAGGGATTTCCAGGTGTCGCCGGTGTACCCCTCGCCTTCGGCCCACGCCGTCAGTTCGTCGCGCTCGACGGTTTCGGGGTCCCGCAGCGGAATCTCGGCGTCGCGCTCGGGCAGCGTGTCGGGCCCGCGGGCGCGCCAGTCGGCGCCGACCTCCGCGTCGAGGTACCGCTCGACCCGGTCGTCGACCCACGCCAGCAGGTCGTCGTAGAAGTTCCGCGCCCGCTCGACGGCCCGCAACGGCACGTCGTGGCTCGCCAGGCGGTCGCGGATCTGCTCTTTGTGCTCGCTGCTCTGGCGGGCCCGCGCGAGCAGCGTCTCGAGGTCGTTGCGGGCGCGGGTGAGCGTCTGCCGGCCGACGCGGTCCGAGAGGAGGTCCCGGACCCGCTCCTCCAGGCGGTGAGCCTCGTCGACGACGAGGAACGTCTCGCGGTCGAGGATCTCCTCCAGCAGCGGGCGCGAGGCGGGGTCGAACAGGTGGTTGTAGTTACCGATCACGACGTCAGCCTGCCGGAGCAGCGTCCGCATCGCCCGGTGGGGGCAGGTCCCCCGCTCGACGGTCGCGGGGAGATACTCGTCGGCGGTCAGCACGTGACCCTCGCCGGCGTCGAAGCCGACCGGCGACCCCTTGTTGCGGGCGTACCAGTCGGCCTCGAACGGGCAGAACAGGGGCGCGTCGTCGCCGTCGACCATCGACTCGGGGGCGTGCGGCTGGGTCCGCGGGTAGGGGCTCTCGGCGCCCGCGGTCGCGAGGCGGTCGACCGCAATCTGCTGCTGGCCGGCGCCGTCCGGGCGGGCGTGTTTCACCAGATCGCTCGCCAGCTGGGGGTCCCACCAGAGCTCGTCGTCGCCGGCGTCGTCCTCGACGGCCACGCTGGCGACGGCCGCGCCGCCGCCCTCGCCGTCGCTCTCGACGAGCCTGGCGGTGTGGTCCCGGAGATCCTCACAGCGGTCGTGGACGCCGACGTCGTCGGGGAACACGCCCTCGCGGCCGTACGGGCAGAGGTCGCGCTTGCCGACGAGCGCAATCCCTGACAGCGGATCCTCGCGGCCGGCGTTGATCGTCCGCAGGTCCGCGACGAACTGGGCGCGCTGCTGTTTGACCGGGGTCACGACGACGATCCGCTCGAATGCGCCCGCCTCGACGAGCGTCCCGCCGGCGGTCAGCGCCGCCATCGTTTTGCCGGTGCCGCAGGGACCCTCCATCGCGAGGTACCCCTGCTGGCGGCCGACCTCGATGGCCGTTTCGATGGCGTCGCGCTGGTTCTCGTAGGGCTGATCGAACCCGAACACGTCGCGCCACGGCTCTGTAGTATCCGCCATCCGGGCATCACTGGGGCGGCCCCGGATTTGAACCCACGGATTGCGTCGCCTCGCTGGCCCCGCGCCTGATACTGATTGTTGTGACCCGTTACCGCCGGGTACTCCTCAGACGCCAGTTTCGGGACATGAAACCGCCGCTATTGCGATATAGTGGTGAAAATAATCACAACAATCAGTATGACACGTAACTGTCACACCTGATTTGTCAGCCCCGACAGTCGGCCAGTGGGTTCCTGATCGGTAGCGATCCCGTATCGGCCGGAGACAGTCAGAACAGCCGGAATACCGGGACGTACGGATTGCCATGTGAACGTATCGCACAGCCATCCTCTCCAGCAATCAATAGGATTATGTGCGCTTCAGCGCCTCAGATACAAGGGAGTCGAATGACAGAAACCGAGGGCGAACAGTCACGCCTCACGCGGCGACAGCTGCTCGGCGCGTCGGCCGCGCTGGCTGTCGGCACGACGAGCGGCTGCGTCTCGCAGGCCCGGAGCATCCTCAACCGGAGTTCGCCCTCGACGCTGTCGGTCGAGATCAAGACGCCGCCGGCCGACGCCGACCGGACCGCGACGCTGATTGCGCGCCACCTGGCCGAGAACCTCGACGCGGTCGGCATCGACGCGACGCTGGAGATCCTGCCGCCGGTGGAGCTGTACCGCGAGGTGCTGCTCAACGGGGAGTTTGACGTCTTCGTCTCACAGCTCCCGCCGATCGAGGATCCCGACGACCTCCGGACGACGCTGCACTCGGTGTTCGCCGAGGAGGCCGGGTGGCAAAACCCCTACAGCTTCACCGATCTCACGGTCGATGAGCACCTGGAGACACAGCTGACGGCGAGGAGGCTGGAGCGGCGCGGCGTCATCGGGGACCTGATCGACCTGATCAAGCGCGAGCAGCCGCTGACGACGGTCGCCTACCCCGACGCGATCCGTGCGGTCCGGTCGGACGAGTTCCGCGGCTGGCCCGCGTATGCCCCCCGGTCGCCGCTCACGTACGTCGCGCTGACCCGGGATGGGGGCCGCGACCCCGAGGCGGAGACGACGCTGCAGGTGTCGACGACCGACCCGCGGGTCACGCAGAACCTCAACCCGCTGGCCGTCGAGTACCGCGGGAGTCAGACGTTCACCCGGCTGCTGTACGATCCGCTGATGTACCGCGCGGGGGGCGAGCGGCTGCCGTGGCTGGCCGAAACCTGGCAGTGGACGCAGGCCGAGGAGACGGCCGCCGAGGTGAGGCTCCGGCCGGAACTCGCCTGGCACGACGGGGTGCCCCTGACCGCCAGCGACGTCGCGTTCACCTACGAGTTCCTGCAGGACACGTCGCTGGGCGAGATCGAGACGACAGTCCCCTCGCCGATCTACCGGGGGCGCTCGACGCTGATCGAGGACGTCCGCGTCGTCGACGAGCGGACGGTCGACCTCTCCTTTGGCGACGTGACCCCGCGGGTCGCCGAACTGGCGCTCACGCTCCCGATCCTCCCCGAACACGTCTGGCGCGAGCAGACCGGGGAGGCCAACGTCTCCGGCATCTCGGCCAACAACGTCACGGAGGCGCTGGTCTGGTCGAACGCCGAACCCGTCGGGAGCGGCCCCCTGCGGTTCGAGCGCAGCGTCACCGACGAGGCGCTGTACCTCCGCCGGTTCGAGGACCACGTCCTCCACGAGGAGGAGCCACCCGACCCCCTCCGCGAGCGGTTCGGCGACGGCGTCGCGTTCGACCGCCTCGAGATCAGGGTCGTCCCCTCCGACGAGACGGCGATCGAACTGCTCGCCGCCGGCGACCTGGACGCCACGAGGGCGACGATCACCCACCGCGTCGTCCCCGACATCGGCCAGAACGCCGCGCTGTCGTTGCTCGTCGATCGCGCGAAAACCCCCTACCACGTCGGCTACAACGCGGGCACCGAGCCGTTCAGCAACCCGCACTTCCGGCGGCTGGTCGCCCGCCTGCTCGACAAGCAGTATCTGGTTGATGACGCGCTAGGCGGGTACGGCACGGCCGTCGCACACCCGTTCGACGGCACCGACTGGAACCCGCCGGGGTCGGGCTTCGACGGCCCTAACCGGGAGCTCCCGTTCCTCGGCGAGAACGGCGAGGTGGACGTCGCCGCGGCCCGGGACGCCTTCCGGGAGCGCGGCTTCGAGTTCGACGAAGACGGTAACCTCGTCGTCCAATGACGCTGACCGCCCTCCTCGTCAGGATCTCGCTCGTCGTCGTCCTCATGATTCTCGTCGGGGGCGTCGGCGTCATCGGCGTCGGCCGGATCCGGTCGTTCCGGCCGCACGCGCTCCGGCGGCTCCGGCTGGTTGCGCCGTACCTGCTGTTGCTCGCGCTCGTGCTGGTGGGCAACTCGCTGTTGCGCGACGTCGGCCCGGAACTCTCCTGGATCATCGGCTGGCGCATCACCGGCTGGATCACTGGCATCGAGGGGACGTTCGTCGCGACGCTCCAGCACTACGCCCACCCGGCGCTGACCGCGTACTTCTCGTACATCTACATCTACGGGTACAGTTTCCTGCTGGCGTTCCCGGTCGTCGCCTACTTCCTGCTGCCCGACGACCGGCCGATCCGCGAGACGGCGATTGCGTACTCGATCAACTACGCGGTCGGCGTCGTCTGCTACGTCCTGTTTATCGCCTACGGCCCGCGCAACGTCATGCCGGACATGGTCGATCAGCTGCTGTACACCAACTGGCCGGAGTCGCACCTCCTCACGAGCGAGGTCAACGCCAACGTGAACGTGTTCCCGTCGCTGCACACCTCGCTGTCGGCGACGGTGGCCGTCCTCGCCTACCGGACCCGCGAGCAGTACCCCTACTGGCTCCCGATCGCCACCGTCCTCGCGGGCTCGGTCGCCGTCTCCACGATGTACCTCGGCATCCACTGGGCGATCGACGTCCTCGGCGGCGTGGCTCTCGCCGCAATCAGCGTCGCCGGCGCGGTCTGGCTGACCAGCCCCGATCGGCGGGGCACGCCGCTAGACCGAGCGGGCCGGCGGCTGCGGGCCGTCGTCGACCGGCCGCTCGCGTACCTGCTGGCACTGGCAGACGACCGCTCCCAGGAAGCGGACGAGCGGACGGGCTCGGACTGATCAGCATGAAGCGAATCACGTCCGGGGGTATATGGGGGTCCAGCACCCAGACAATACCGTGGCAGACGTCCGGCTCAGCTACGAAGGCGGCACCGTCCGCATCGAGGACCGGCGAGCCGACAGCCGCGCCTCCGACGCTCCCGACCCGCTCGCAGGCCTCCCTCACACCGAGACCGACCCCCGAACCGACACCGCCCGCGCCCCCGCCTACCGCTACGCCACCGTCCGCGACGCACTCGGGGATGGTGACCTCACCGTCGAGGATCGCGTCCTCGACCTCCCGGACCTGGCCCTCACCACCACGTACGAACTCCGCGAGTACCAGGTCGACGCCCTCCAGGCCTGGCGCGACGCCGGCGAGCGCGGCGTGCTCGAACTCCCCACGGGGAGCGGCAAGACCGTCATCGGCATCGCCGCGATGACGGCGCTGGAGACGCCCGCACTCGTCGTCGTGCCGACGATCGACCTCCTGGAGCAGTGGCAGCGGGAACTGGAAACGGAGTTCGACGCCGACATCGGTCGCCTCGGCGGCGGCGAGCAGCGCGTCGGCGACGTGACCGTCGCGACATACGACTCGGCGTACCTCCGGGCCGACGACCTCGGCGACCGGTTCGGGCTGGTCGTCTTCGACGAGGTCCACCACCTCGGCGGCGAGGGGTACCGCGACATCGCACGCCTGCTCGCTGCGCCGGCGCGCCTGGGGTTGACGGCCACCTTCGAGCGCCCCGACGGCGCCCACGAGGTCGTCGCCGAGTTGCTCGGCCCGCTCGTCTCCCGGATCGACCCCGACGACCTCGCCGGCGAGCACCTCGCCCCCTACGACATCAAGCGCATCGAGGTCGCGCTCACGCCCGAGGAACGGGCGGTGTACGAGCGCCACCAGGAGACGTTCACCGACTACCTGAAACAGTCGAACATCCAGCTCCGGAGTGGCAGCGACTACCAGGAGCTCGTCAAGCGCTCGGGCAACGACCCGCGCGCCCGGGAAGCCCTCCTCGCCAAGCAGCGCGCCAGAGAGGTGATGATGAACGCCGACCGCAAGGTCGAGTGGCTGGCCGACCTGCTGGATCGACACCGCGAGGATCGGATCATCGCCTTCACCGCCCACACCGACCTCGTCTACCGGCTCTCCGAGCGGTTCCTGCTGCCGGCGATCACCCACGAGACCGGCGCCAGCGAGCGCCGAGAGATCCTCGAACGGTTCCGCGAGGGAGCGTACTCCCGGATCGTCACCGCCAACGTCCTCGACGAGGGCGTCGACGTCCCCGACGCCAACGTCGCCATACTGCTCTCGGGGTCGGGCAGCGAGCGGGAGTTTACCCAGCGACTCGGCCGGATCCTGCGGCCCACCGGCGATGGGGGTCGCGCGCTGCTGTACGAACTCGTCACCGAGGAGACCGCCGAGGAGCGCGTCGCCCGGCGGCGGCGGTGACGAGCCACGCAGCGGGATTCCCTGATCGGCAGCATTATCCCCGCGAGATGCGCGACGTCGAATCGGAGAGAGAAGGCGAGTTCGACGCGGTGCGCGACGCGATCGACTGACAGTCCTACCTCCCCCTTTTTGCAGAGCCGGGTCGATATCCCGGCCATGAGTCGCCAGTTTCACATCGTCGATGTGTTCGCCCAGGAGCAGTACGCGGGCAACCAGCTCGCCGTCGTGACGGACGCGGCGGGCCTCTCGACCGCGGAGATGCAGGCGATCGCCGCCGAGTTCGGCTACTCCGAGACGACGTTCGTGGTCGGGCCGCCCGCCGACGGCGCGTGGCCGGTCCGCATCTTCACCCCTGCCGAGGAGATCCCCTTCGCCGGCCACCCCACCCTCGGTACGGCGTGGGTGATCCGCGAGCACCTCGCCGACGGACCGACTGACAGCGTGGCGCTCGACCTCGACGTGGGGGAGGTGCCCGTCGAGGTCCGCGAGACGGACAGGGAGGAGGTGCTCTGGATGACCCAGCAGCCCCCGACGTTCGGCGACCAGCTCCCGCATGCGGATCTCGTGGAGGTACTCGGGCTCGACGTCGAGCAGCTCGACGCCGACTGGCCCGTCGAGATCATCTCGACCGGGCTGCCGACGATCGTCGTCCCGCTTTCCAACCGGGCGGCGCTGGAGGCGATCGAGGTCGACCGCGCGGCCTACGACGAGGTCACCGGCGACCGGGAGGCCAAGAACGTGCTGGCGTTCTGCGCCGACCCGCGCGAGCCCGACAACGACCTCGCTGTCCGGGTGTTCGCCCACTACTACGACGTCCCCGAGGACCCTGCGACCGGCTCCTCGAACGGCTGCCTGGCGGCGTACCTGGCGCGCCACGACTTTTTCGGCGACGGGCGCGTCGACGCCCGCGTCGAGCAGGGGTACGAGATGGGCCACCCCTCGCTGCTCTGGCACGATGCCGTGGCCGAGGGCAACGACGTTACCGTCCGCATTGGCGGCCGCGTCATCCCCGTCGCCGACGGCGAGTTGGTGTAGGTCGTTTCACGGGCTGAAACGCACAACACGCGATTCCATAGCGGTAAACAGTCACGCACGACCGTATCAGGGGCAGTGCAGCCCGACGGTTACCGTCCTTCCCACTCGGGATCGCGGTCCTCGAAGAAGGCGTCGATCCCTTCGTTCTTGTCCTCGGTCGAAAAGAGTATCGTGAACAGCTCCGCCTCGTACTCGATGCCCTGCTCCAGTTCCATTCGGGAGCTCGCCTTGACGGCTTTCTTGGCGATCTCCAGGGCGACAGGGCTCTTGTCGGCCATCGACTCGGCGAGGCCGTACACCCTCTCGTCGAGTTCCTCCTCGTCCTCGCAGACGGCGTCGACGAGACCAATCTCGCGGGCCTCGTGGGCGTCGATCAGTTCGCCCGAGAGGATCAGCCGCATCGCCTGGCCCTCGCCGACGAGACGGGGGAGGCGCTGGGTCGCGCCGCCGCCAGGGATCAGCCCGAGGCTGATCTCCGGCTGGCCGAGTTTCGCCCGCTCGTGGGCGATCCGGACGTCGCAGGCCTGGGCGAGTTCGCAGCCGCCGCCGAGCGCGTGGCCGTTGAGCCGGGCGATCACGGGCTGGGAGAGCCCCTCGACGACCTCGTAGATCCGCGGGCGCTTGCCGATCTCGCGCTGTTCGATGGCGTCGCGCTCGCGGAACTCGCCGACGTCCGCTCCGGCGACGAACGCCTTCGCCTCCGCCGAGCCAGTGAGGACGACGACCCGGACGCCGCTGTCCTCGATGGCCGCCACGACGTCTTTCAGCTCCGCCCGGAGCTGTGCGTTCAGGGCGTTGCGTGCGTCGGGGCGGTCCAGTGTCACCGTCGTCACGCCGGGGACGTGTTCGCCGACGCTGGCCCGGAGGAGATCGCAGTCTGCCGCTGTCTCCTCGATGTCGTCGCCGCTGTCGACGTGATCCTCAGCCATCGATGTGTCCCTCCCGCCGCGGTGTGTCTCGAACCATGTCGGGATCAACCGTTGGCCGCACAAAAGTCGTTTCCGTCACAGGAGCAGTAAGTGAACCCGCGGACCGCAACCCGGGTTACTCCACTTCGATCCCGTCGTCGTCGAGCTGGTCGGGGTCCTCGATCTCCCAGGCGAGTTCGAAGTCGATCCCCTGTTTCACGCCGGAGGCGAACATCGGCGAGCGCGACTCGACCTCGACGTCGAAGTTCATCGTGTGCGGGACGGTCACCGTCGCCGAGTTGCCGCCGACGATCAGCGTGATGCGCTTGCGTTCGCGCGCGCTCTCGATGGGGACGCCCTCCTGCGTGCGGGTGTCGTCACTGGTTCCTTCGGTCTGTCGCCCCGTCGTGACGCCCTCGCGGTCGCCCGTGGCGCGCGCGGTGTCGTCGCCCGCCTCCTCGCGCTGTCTGTCGTCGAGTTCGCTCGCGAACTCCCTGAGAAACGCTGCGACTTCGCTTCGGGTCATCTCGCCCGCTGATTCCAGTTCAACCATACGGGCAGTTAGCCTTCTCCACCGGAGAGGGGCGTGCTTGCAACTGCCTGGGGCTTTTGATCGAGATGCGACGGTGAAACAGCTCCCTGAACCGCGAGTTTTGAAACCCCCGGCCACCAATGCCGGCCAATGACAGTCGTTGCGTTCGACTTCGACGGGACGCTCTCGGATTCGGAGATGACGGTGCTGCTGGGCGAGCAGTGCGACACCGTCGAGGGGAGCTCGACGAGCGACCGCGCGACGCGTGGCAGCGTCGCCGACCGAATGGACGGGATCACCGAGCGGGCGATGAACGACGAGATTGCGTACGCCGAGAGCCTGCGCCAGCGCTGTGCACTGCTTTCGGGCCTCGATGACGCGGACGCGCAGGCCGCCTTCGATCAGGTGCGCCTCCGGCCCGGCGCCGCGGCGATCATCCGCGACCTCCGGGCGGCCGGCGTCCACGTCGCAATCCTCACCGGCGGGTTCGAGCGCGGCGTCCGGGCCGCCCTCGACGCGGCGGACGTGAGCGTCGACACCATTGTCGCCAACCGCCTGCCGGTCGCCGACGGTGCACTCACGGGCGACGTGGGGGGGCCGCTGATCGAAGGGACGAAAGACGACGCGCTCGCGGTGCTCGCCGCGGCGCTGGACGAGGACGTCGACGACACTGTGGCGGTCGGCGACGGCGCTAACGACCTCCCGATGCTCGAGGCGGCGGGCCTCGCCGTCGGCTTCGCACCCAAGCCCGCCGTCGAACCCGCCTGCGACGTCGTCGTCGAGTCGATGGCGGGGCTGCGGGACGTGCTCGAAACGGAAGAACTGCTGTAGCCGGACTGGGTCGAGGAAGAACTAGCCGAGCCGTTCGACGATCGCCGCGCCTTCGAGGTAGGGGATGCCGTGGCTCTCGGCGTACAGCGCGGCGTCCGCCGGCGACAGCGCCCCGCCGGTCTCGTCGTCGAGCATCTCGCAGACGACGACCGCGGAGGGGACGTCGGCCGCCTCGGCGAGCACGATGCCGAGTTCGGTGTGGCCGCGCCGGTCGGCGAGCAACCCCGGGGCGGCCCGCAGCAGACTGACGTGGCCCGGCGAGCGGAACTCCGCGGCGAAGTCGGTCCGCTCGGGTGCGGCCGCGGCCGAGGCCAGCGCACGGATCGTCAGCGCGCGGTCCTCGTCGGTGATCCCCGTGTCGGTGTCGCGGTGGTTGACCGACAGCGAAAACGAGGAGCGGTCGTCGTAGCTCAGGTCGTGGTCCTCCGCAGCGGGGTGGTCGAGCGCGTCCTCCAGGAACGGCAGCCCGAACGCCTCTGCGACCGCGTCGCTGACCGCGACGCAGACGAGGCCGCCGGCGTCGTTGCGCAGCCGCGCCACTGCGGCGGGCGTCACCGCGTGGGCGGGGTAGATCAGGTCGGTCTCGCCCTCGCGGTCGTCGGCGTCGTGGATGCAGACCGGCTGGCCGCGCTGGAACGCGTTGACGGCGGCCTCGACGCCGCCCGCCGTCCCCGTCGCGTCACTGCTCCGTGACAGCGATGGTCACCTCCGTTCCGTCCGACAGGTCGAGTGTCTCACGGAGTTCGTCCGGCGCGATCAGTTCCAGGTGGTCGTCGCCGTGGTGGGTCCGCTCGGGCGCGATGACGTGCGCCTCATCGCAGGACTCCCTGCCGGCCGACAGCGACGCCGGATAGCAGTACGCGGGGCCATACGTCCGCTCGTCGCCCTCCCAGCCCTCGATGGTGATCGGTTCGAGCGCGTCCAGCCGCGCCCGCGACCGGACGCTCGCGTCGGTGAGGTCGACGTTCAACGTCCCCGGGAACGGCTCGTAGCCGAGCTTCGCCCTGAACTGCTCCATGTAGCCCGACAGCGTGATGTAGTGGCGGCCCTCGCCCATGCCGCTGGTCACGGCGCCAGTCAGTTCGATCGCGTCGTCACGCTCGAAGATGCGCCGGTAGCTCTCGTACTCCGCCTGGAGGCGCTGCTCGCCTTCCGCCGTGAGCTCGATCCACTGGCCATCGCTCTCGATGTCCCGAGTGATGTAGGCGCCGTCCTCCAGCCGCTGGAGCCGCCGCGACGCCGTCTGCGTGGAGGCGTCCAGCCGGTCGGACAGCGACGCACACGAGAGCTTCGTCCCGCCGTCCAGTGCCCCGACGAGCGCGAGGTGTTTCAGCGTCGCCACCTCGTCGCTGCCGAGTGCCCGCCGTGTCTCTCCCATGACTCCCACTCGGGGCGGCGCTCCCTTAAGAATAACGAACTCGTTAAGCATCTCAAAATTGTTACGGAATCGCGGGCGAGCGGGGCGGCCCCGGCCATCCGTGCCAGGGCCGGTCTCGAGAACGGATGCGGAGGTTCGGAGTCGGCCGGTTTAACAGCGTCGGTTCCGGCACCCCCCGGCAGTCGCCGGCCGTTCAGCCTTCGGTTTCGCTGGGCTGGGAGCCACCGTCGTCCTCGGGGACCGTCTCGCCCAGCCGGTCGTGTGGCACCTGCCGGTCGCCGCCGATCACCTGGTCGTTCTCGATGAGCTGGGCGAGGGAGTCGTCGGTGTTGTCCCCGAAGCCGGCGCTGATCAGGCGGGTGAGCGCGTCCTCGACGTTGTCGTCGATCTCCGTGTAGCGGTCGGGCTCGACCTCGATGACGAACCCGGTCGTGATGTTCGGCGCCGTCGGCAGGAAGAGGATCTCCCGGCCGTCGGCGGTCGTGTTGCCCGTCTTGAACGCTGTCATCCGCATCCCGTCCCACATCTCCAGCCTGACTGGCGCCTGCAGTTCACTGGTGCCCGACAGCGCCGTTTCGATCGCCATCTTCGAGGCGTTGTAGATGACCCGCAGCCCCGGCAGGCTGTTCATCAGATCGTCCAGCGCGGACTCCAGCACCGCCCCGAGCGCGGTCCGCATCAGGTAGCCGACCGAGAACACCAGCAGGATGAAGATGAGAATCGACAGCGCCACCCGTATCGGCTCGGAGTCGACGGGGATCGGGATCCGGGCCAGCCGGTTGTAGATCCAGACCAGCACGACGACAGTGACGAGTATGGGGACCAGGATGATGAGCCCGCTCGCGAAGTCGCGTTTCCAGGCGGCCATCACGTTCTTTTGGTTCTGGGCGTGTAATGAGTTCTTTTGTTTCCAAACAGTTTCCCGTGCTGCTGGGGTGTCGGCCGTATATTCGCGGAGTCTCCGTCTGATACCGACTGTTGTGATTATAGAGATTTGAGGAGAATACTGGTGGTTTTAGCCACCAGATGAATCCGACAAACCCCTACACACACCATGCACAGATACGTTGCTGAGATTTCTA
>PXRK01000084.1 GCA_003021015.1 Halobacteriales archaeon QS_4_66_20
GAGTTCCGTGAGATCATCCTGATGTTCGCCATCCACAACATCGAACAGCTCTGTGAACGATTATGATAGCCGCGCCGTACCCCTATTCAACACAGCAAAATTATATACAGCCAGACGTGATTCAGTTACGCCATGCCGTCTCAACTCCCGTTGTCTCAGGTCATGACACAGCCGATGGACTGGCACTGTACGGAGTCACGTCTGGCTGTATAGTGTCCGCTCCCCGACAGCCTGCCGAATAGATTTCTGAACCTGTGGTTCCAGTAAACAGAGCCTGTACTCGGCAGAGGCTTTCTTGTTATCCAGGACAGCGGAGCTATCCAGCGAACTGCTGGCGTCGTCAGCGGCGGCTTCGAGACGGTCTGGGGTCAACTGTTTGCCTTCCAGTCTATTTTCAGTTGCATCGAGTCTGACCGCACACCCCTGCAGACCGTTGACCGCAATCCGGGCCGACTTGACGAGGGTCGACTGGTCGTCATCGAACAACAAGTCCGTTGCAACACCGACGATTGCATTCCCCGAAGCTGGCTCTTTTTTCTTCGCGTAGCCGCCTCTTCTGTCCCCGCTCAGCACCGGAATTTCGATGCTCGTAACGAGTTGTGTCTCGGCAAGTGTCGTCGAACAGGGGCCACGGACAAACTCGGAAACGGGCACCCGTTGTTTCCCTGCCGGGCCGCTGACAACGATCTGACTCCCGGTCGACAGCAGCGCCCCTTCGTAATCGTAACCTGGATGCGCCCGGGCGATGTTCCCACCGATCGTTGCGACGTTGTGGACCTGCTGTCCGCCGGTAATGTGTGCGACCGTTCTGGGGACAACCGGTGCAGTCTCCTTGAGGAGGGCAGAATCGGCTATCTCACGGTGTGTCGAAAGACCCCCGATTCTGATTGTGTCGTCCGTCCGTTCAATGCCGCGCAGTTCGTCGATCTGTGTGATATCGACAAGGGCATCGGGGGTCAGTTCACGCTTTTTCATCAGCGGGATGAGACCCTGTCCGCCTGCGAGAATCCGGGCGTCGTCGCTCGTTTCGAGTAGTTCTACTGCGTGTTTTACACTCTCTGCGCGATGGTAACTGAACTGTTCTGTGTGCATCGTCTCACTCCTTGCCCTCCCGATTGATAGCCATCCAGACCTTTTCAGGAGTTATTGGAGGCGTCATCGGATCGATGTCGAACGGTTCGATTGCATCTTCGATAGCGTTGACAATTGCACCGGGTGCGGCGACTGTCCCGGACTCACCCATCCCTTTCGCGCCGTGGGGCGTATGCGGCGACGGGGTCGTCGTGCTCTTGATCGTGATGTCTGGCATGTGTTCTGCTTTCGGAACTGTATATCCACCGCTCGAGCCAAGCGTCTCATCACGCAGTGGCGCAGACAGGTGGGTACCGTCGTCGGCGTATTCGACCTCCTCGTAGAGTGCCTGTCCGAGTCCCTGTGCGATGCCACCGACGATCTGCCCCTCGACTATCGCGGGATTGATCTGGACACCACAATCTTCGGTTGCGACATACTGGTCGATGTCGTATTCGCCGGTGTCAGGGTCGACTTCGACAACGACCATGTGGGTACCGAACGGCCACGTGCAGTTCTCCGGATCGTAGTAGGTTTGCTCCTCCAGCCCCGGTTCCATCTCCTCCGGGATATCGGCCCCCATATGGACTTGCCTGGCTACCTCTGAGAACGTGACCGCGTCCTCGGGAGAGTCGATCGGGTAGTATGTTCCGTCGTCGAACTCGATAACGTCGGGGGTGACACCGGTTTCGTGTGCGGCTACCTTCCCTCCTTTTCGAACGATCTTGCGGCAACTCTTTGCGACCGCACCACCAGTGAGCGCGGCAGTGCGGCTCGCATACGTCCCGACACCCTCGGTCACTTCCTTCGTGGAATTCTCAACGACTGTGACCGAATCAAGCGGGACACCTAACTCGTGTGACGCCACTTGCCCGAGCGAGGTTTCGTGGCCCTGGCCGTGATTTGAACTGCCAGCGTAAACTGTCACCTCTCCTGTCGGATGGACCTGGACGCCCCCGTAGCCCCACGTTGCAACGTCAATGTGTCCGCATGGACCGAGCCCTGCCACTTCCGTCCAACACGAGATCCCGATACCGATATACCGGCCCTCCTCACGGAGTTGCTCCTGTCGTTCTCTGAGGCTGCTGTAGTCCAGTTCGTCAAGACCGATATCGAAGTTTCGCTCGTAGTCACCGCTGTCGTACTTTGCCCCGCCTGCGGTCTGGTAAGGGAACTGATCCGGGTCGACGAAGTTCCGTTTGCGTACTGCTGCCGGATCCATCCCTGCCTTTTTCGCTACTTTGCTGACTAACCGTTCGAGCATCATCAGCATCGGCGTCGCCGAAACGCCGCGGTATGCGTCGATTCGAGCCGTATTCGTCACGATACCGGTCACGTGCGAGTACGCCGCTGGGATATCGTACAGCCCTGTCATCAACAGATTGCCGGCCTCTGCGAGTGAGGCCGCACCTCGTGCGATCCAGGCGCCCAGATCGTAGCGGATGTCAGCTCTCACAGCCAGGATATCTCCCTGTTCACTGAGTGCGATCTCCCAGGTTCCCTCGTATCCACGGCCATCGTTCTCGACTAGTTGGTTTTCGGTCCGCGTCGACCGCCATTTTACTGTTCGTTCGAGGTCGACTGCACACCAGCCGACGAGAACGTCTGCCGGATACGGATGTTGTCGCGCCCCAAACCCACCCCCCATGTCGGGAACCGTGACATCGATTTTGTTCTCCGGGTGTTCAAGCATCTGTGCCAGCAATCGCCTGTATGCGTGTGGAATCTGTGTCGTTGCGATGATGTCGAGATGCTCCGTTGCCTCGTCGTACTGCCCGATAGCTGCCCTCGGCTCCAGGGGAGTGGGTGAGACGCGCTGTGCATCTTTCTCCAGTTCGACTGTGTAGGCTGCGTTCTCGAACTGTTCGTCGGTCAGGTCGCGATCCCCCTGCCCCCCCTCGAAGGCGACATTGTCCGGAACAGATTCGTGGATCGCCGCTGCGTCATCCGCAGTTGCCTCCTGGGGCGTCACGACCGGTTCGATGATGTCGTACTCGATTGTTATTTCGTCGAGGGCATCACGGGCAATGCGTTGGGTTTCGGCGACGACCATACCGATGATTTCGCCATGATAATGCACTTTGTCCTCCGCGAACGAGCGTTGCCGGAGCGAGTCGTCGGGGTACGGGACACCCTCCATCGGGGCTGAAAACAGCGTGAACGGATTCGGTGTCGTCGTCTCGCTTTGCTTGATGTCATCGGGGGTATACACTGCGACGACTCCGCTGACATCCCGTGCGTTGGTTGCATCGACAGTAAAGGTGGCGTGGGCTTTCTCGCTTCTGATAAACTGGATGTGCAGTGCGTCTGACAGCGGGATATCATCGACTCCCTTCGACCCGCCGAGGAGAACCTTTCTGTCTTCTTTCCGGGACACACTGCTTCCGATACCCGAATCTGAGTGGTTTGGTGTCATACTGCTAGTCCAACTTTTCTGCGGCGGTTTCGACTGCGTCGACGATATTCTCGTATCCCGTACAGCGACAGAGATTACCCTGAAGCGCTTCGTTTCGTATCTCCTCACGGGATGGGTCTGTATTGTGATCTAAATACTCATCTACCGCCATGACGATTCCGGGAGTGCAGTATCCGCACTGCAATGCATGCTCGTCAGTGAACGCCTGCTGGATGTCGGTCAGTGTCCCCTCGTCAGCGAGGTCGCTGACAGTCCGGATGTCGGCTCCGTCAGCCTGAACGGTAAATCTGGTACAGGATTTCACCGATTTGCCATCGGACTGCACAGTGCATGCACCGCAGATTGCCGACTCACACCCGATATTGATCTCCGTACACCCCATTCGCTCCCGGAGTGTCTGTGATAGAAGTTCACGAGGTTCGACAGAGACAACGTGTGACTCACCGTTGACGGTGACCGTTACCTCCTCTTTCTCTACAGTCATATTTATCTCTGTGTAAACGTTATCCAGAGTTGTAAATAATGGCTTCGATTTATGTAGACAAAAGTAAAGAATGCTCTCGAAAGCTGGATATGTGATACAGCTAAAGTTAATTCAGTGGACATACAGTAACCGACCATCCACCGATTCGCACACACTCATATACACCCGGATGTGACTCTGTGACACGTCAGGACAACGATTGGCGGGGCCAAGCCGCCGGTACTCTGATCCCGTGGTGGGATTCATACGGTCGTGCCTGATTGCTCGTGTTTTTGCTGGGGCCCGACAGGACCCCGGCGGGTGAACCACCGGGTACGCGCCTGGACAGAGAGAAAACGCATTCATAGTTTATGGAATCTCAGATTTCGCATCTTTCCTCAGCGGCGTACTGGGCGGTCCGGCAGCCGAGACAATCACCGGGACCAGCCACCGCGTGAACGGGCCAGAACTGCCTGACAGTGGCGTCGACGCTGCCGGGGTCGCCGGCGTGGGCAGGGCGAGTCTGGAGCAGCCATTCGGGGGGAGCGGGCGGAGTCGTTTCGACACACTAATACGACGAGCGTACACACAACCGATAATGACCGAGGTAGCCCGGTTGCGCGACAGCACGCAGATTCTGCTGCCAATCGGCGCGCTCGCCGGCATCAGGACCGATCTCGAAGAGGAGTTCACGGTGACGGTCCGCAGCGAAGACCAGACGGTCCGGATCATCGGCAGCCCCGTCGAGATCAAAAGCGTCTGTGACTTTCTCGCGCGAAACGGTATCGCCGTCGCTTAACATTTACTCCGAGCTGAAGCGCGAGGCTCTCACCTCGAATTTTCCGTAAGCGGGCAGTTTCGCTCCGGCAGGGGCCGGGAGGCGCCAGTCGTGACGACACGACGAGCGCCAGCCGCTGCCGGCCGGTCTGCAACAGGCTTGCACCCGCGGGGCGAAAAGGAATCGTTTAAAACTGTCCCGACAGACTACTGGATATGGCTGAAACTATCGAAGTACTCGTGCCAGGGGGCCAGGCGAACCCCGGGCCGCCGCTGGGGCCCGAACTCGGGCCGACGCCCGTCGACGTGCAGGCGGTCGTCCAGGAGATCAACGACCAGACCGAAGCGTTCGACGGGACGGAGGTCCCGGTCACCATCACCTACGAGGAGGACGGCTCCTTCGAGATCGAGGTCGGCGTCCCGCCGACTGCCGAACTGATCAAAGACGAGGCCGGCTTCGAGACCGGCAGCGGCGAACCCCACGAGGAGTTCGTCGCCGACCTCTCCGTCGAGCAGGTCAAGCAGATCGCCGAACAGAAACACCCCGACCTGCTCTCCTACGACCTGAAAAACGCCGCGAAGGAGGTCGTCGGCACCTGCGTCTCGCTGGGCGTCACGATCGACGGCGAGAACCCCCGCGAGTTCAAACAGCGGATGGAAGACGGCGAGTACAACGGCGTCTTCGCTGACGAGGCGGCTGCGTAGCCGCCGAAGAAGCGAAGGCTCGAAAACGAGGGCAGCGAGTGTTCGGCGGCTTTGCCGGCTCTCTACGGAACGGTCGAGCCGCCGCTCAGCGGACGGGTTCGGACTGTCGTTGGGAACTCAGTTATATAAATGCAATACGACCCCAAATTTTATTACCATGGCGCACTCAGAACCACGTGGAGGGGTGTTCTGACGAACTCTTTCCTCCAGCTCCCACCCATTGCCCGTTTCCGCCGATGGGCGGAGCCCGCCCCGACTGAAGGGGGGTGCACAACCGGACTCCGCGCCGCAGGCGATTATCCGTTTTCCGAGAATCAACTGATCGTGATCCAGCCGTTGCTGGTGACGGCGACGTCGAACTCCCCGACAGCGAACTCCAGTTCCCAGGTAACGCCGGTGCTGTCGGCAGCGTGGCTGTCGGGAGACAGTGGCGACAGCGAACGGGAGCAGAGGAGGGCGACGCGGCGGGACGAAAGCCCTTTTGCGTATCGGCGGCCGACACACCGGTAATGGGGCTCGAAGAGGAGATCGAGGAGATCGAGGAGGAGATCGCCAGCACGCCCTACAACAAGTCGACCGAGCAGCACATCGGCCGGCTGAAGTCCAAGCTCGCGGAGCTGAAAGAGGAGCTGGAGCGCAAGCAGTCCTCCTCGGGCGGCGGCCCCGGGTACGCGGTCGAGAAGACCGGGGACGCGACGGTCGCGCTGGTGGGGTTCCCCAGCGTCGGCAAGTCGACGCTGCTGAACGCACTGACCAACGCCGACAGCGAGACCGGCTCCTACGAGTTCACGACGCTGGACGTGAACCCCGGGATGCTCAAGTACAAGGGGGCGAACGTCCAGCTGCTGGACGTCCCCGGGCTGGTCGAGGGCGCCGCGGGCGGCCGCGGCGACGGCCAGGAAGTCCTCTCCGTGGTCCGCACCGCCGACCTCGTCCTCTTTCTGCTCTCCGTGTTCGAGATCGACCAGTACGAGCGCCTCCACGAGGAGCTGTACCGCAACGGGATCCGCCTCGACCGGGAACCGCCCCGCGTCTCCGTCCGCAAGAAGGCCAAGGACGGAATCTCGATAACGGCGAGCGTCAACCTGGAGCTCGACGAGGGGACAATCACGAGCATCCTCCGCGAGCACGGCTACGCCAACGCCGACGTGACGATCGGCGAGCAAGTCGACATCGACCGCCTGATCGACGGCATCCGCGACAACCGCGTGTACCTCCCCTCGCTGGTGGCCGTCAACAAGGCCGACCTCATCGAGCCCGACTACGCCGAGACCGTCAAAGACCGGCTCCGCGAGCACGACGTCGACCCCGGGGAGGCCATCTTCATCAGCGCCGAGGAGGAGCGGGGCCTCGACGCCCTTCGGGAGACGATCTGGCAGGAACTGGGGCTGATCCGGGTGTACATGGACAAGCCGGGCCGCGGCGTCGATTACGAGGAGCCGCTGGTCCTCTTCGAGGGCGACACCGTCGGCGACGCCTGCGAGAAGCTCGGCGGCGAGTTCGCCGATCGCTTCCGCTTCGCCCGCGTCAGCGGCCCCAGCGCGAAACACGACGAACAGCAGGTCGGCACGGACCACGAACTCGCCGACGAAGACGTCCTGCGCATCCTCACGACGAAGTGATCCCACGTCGTGGCCGGCCGCTGCAATCTGCCGGCGACCCAGCCTCAGCGCGCCGAGGGCTTTCTGCATCATAGCGGTAGTCCTCACGGCGATACATCGAACACAACTGCAGCCAGCCGACACGCTGATTACCCGGGGCGGCAATGAGCAAACCGATGGACAGACGCGGGTACCTGTTGTTTGGTGCCGCCGCGATGTGTGCGGGGCTGACGAGCGGCTTCCGGGAGTTCGAGCCCAGCGGTCCCATCGGGCGGACCCAGGACGCCTCAGGGTTGCTCTCGATTGCTGACCTCGGCGACCGCGAGCGGCCGTACTTCGACGACGACCCGGTGACGGCCTCGGGAACCGGCGACGACTCGATGGCGTTCGACTCCGACGGCGGGTTCACCATGGTGTCCGCGGACCACGACGGCGAGGGCGGGCTCTCGATCACGGCCAGCGAAACCGGCAGCAGTGACCCGGTGACGGTCGTCGAGGGGGCGTCCGGCACCGGACTGCAAGGGATGGCGATGGCGGCGACCCCGTACACGGTCGACGTGGCGGCGGACGGCGACTGGTCGCTCACGCTCGCACAGCCGCGCTCGCCGGCCGGGGAGATCAGGGAGCCGCCGGCGCGGGCCGTCGGCACCGGCGACGCGATCGTCGGCCCGCTGGATACGACGAACGGCGCGCTCGTCAGCGCGGAGCACGACGGCGACGGCCCGTTCTCGGTGACGCTGTTTCTCGAAGCCGGCACCGGCGTGTTCGACCCCGAGACGCTGTTCGAAACGACGGGGGAGTTCGAGGAGTCGGCCCAGACGTCCGTTGCCGGCGTCGCCTGGGCCGTCGTGCGGACTGCCGGTTCCTGGACGCTGTCGTTCGACGTGCCGTAGGTGTCCGACCCCTCCGGGCGGACGACAGGGCGACTTACTCCGAGAGGACGAGATGCACCACGTTCTCCCGATCGTCGATCACAACACTGCCGACCGCGTACGTCCGCTCGGTAGCCGGGCCGTTCGTCGCCGTGAGTACGACATACTCGCCGCCGGACTCCAGCCCTTCCCTCGTTGCGGGCACCGTCGCGAACTCGCCGTTCTCGTCGGTCGTTCCGACGAACGTCGGCGTGGGGACCGAGCCGCGCTCGACGTCCGTCAGGAGGCCCTCCGGCGAGGAGACGGTCGGCTTCGAGGAGGGGTCGTAGACGCCGACAGTGTGGCCCACCAGCGGGTTCCCGTTGCCGTCCTCGACGGCGACGACGAGCCTGGTGAGTTCGGCCTCCGTCGAGAGCAGCTCCTGGGACACCCGTCCGTCCTCGTACAGGAGCGTCACCGTCGTCGCGGTCGGTATCACCTCGATCGTGCTGGCGCTGCCGACGACGTCGGGCATGCTGACCACCTTCGCGCCGACGACGCGGAGGTTCTCGCTGGCGACCGAATCGCCGGTCGTGTGCTCGATCACGATCCGCTCGCCGTCCTGGCTCGCCTCGAAGGCGACGGTCGCCGTCGCCCCGATATCCTCGTTGCCCAGCTCCAGCATGAGGTACGTCCCCGACGCGGTGAGCACTGCCCCGATGGCGATGAAGATGATCATACCGGTCGTGGAGGAGAGCGCCCGGTCGCTGCTCCCGCCTGTCATTGCTATCCCCCTTGTTTGCTCGCCGTATTAAGTTCCACTGGTTGTTCTCGTCGCTTCGTGATACTGCTGGACGTGATTTCGTTACCACCCGGATAGCGCTCAGCATCTGAGACAACCGGACGATGTCTCGGATTCGAGAACATTGTCTGACATACGTTTATGGTACCGGAGGCGTCTCTGGGACATATGTGCGGCAACAGAGTCGAGGAACTCGAATCGCGAGTCAAGGAACTCCAGGCGTCGGTGGAGGGGCTCACGGACGAACTCGTCGAGTGCAAGGTCCGGCTGCGCGAGCTGGAGGACGCCATCGACGAGGACCTCGGGTTCGTCCCCGGGGCGTCAGCCGACGAGACAGCCGACGTCGAGACCGAGGCGGACGCAGGGACGGAGACGGCAGATCAACCGACGGCGGCCGAAGCAACTAAAAGCGAGGGCCCCGAGACGGAAGACAAGACGGAGGAGTCGGACAGCGATATCATCATCGCGTGAGGCCGGCCCCCCTCCGCGAGCACCCCCATGCACATCAAAGAGCTCGTCCTCGACAACTTCAAGAGTTTCGGCCGGAAGACCCGCATCCCCTTCTACGAGGATTTCACGACCGTCACCGGCCCGAACGGGTCCGGCAAGTCCAACGTCATCGACTCGGTCCTGTTCGCGCTCGGCCTCGCCCGCACGTCGGGCATCCGCGCCGAGAAGCTGACCGATCTGATCTTCAACCCGGGCCACCAGGAAGGCGAATCCTTCGAGGGTGAACGCGAGGCAAGCGTCGAGGTCGTCCTGGACAACGGCGACCGGACGCTCGACCGGGCGCAGGTGGTCAACGCCGCCGGCACCGAGAAGATCGGCGACGTCGACGAGATCTCGATCAAGCGCCGGGTCAAGGAGACCGAGGAGAACTACTACTCCTACTACTACATCAACGACCGCTCGGTGAACCTCTCTGACATCCAGGATCTGCTCTCGCAGGCTGGGGTGGCCCCCGAGGGGTACAACGTCGTGATGCAGGGCGACGTCACCGAGATCATCAACATGACACCGGGGGCCCGCCGGGGGATCATCGACGAGATTGCGGGGGTGGCGCAGTTCGACGCCAAGAAGGAGGACGCCTTCGAGGAACTCGACGTGGTCGAGGACCGCATCGAGGAGGCGCAACTGCGCATCGAGGAGAAACAGGACCGCCTCGACCAGCTGGAGGACGAACGCGAGACGGCCCTCCAGTACCAGGAGCTCCGCGAGGAGAAAGAGACCTACGAGGGCTACCGGAAAGCCGCCGAACTCGAGGACAAGCGCGAGGAACTCGCCGATGTCGAAGACGAGATCGCGGATCTGGAGGAGACGCTCTCCGAGCGGCAGTCGACCCTCGACGAGCGCCAGGGCGAGGTGATGCGCCTGGAGGAGGAACTCGAGGAACTCAACGAGGAGATCCAGTCCAAGGGGGAAGACGAGCAGCTGGCGATCAAGCGGGAGATCGAGGAGATCAAAGGCGACATCTCCCGGATCGAGGGGGAGATCGAAGCCGCCGAGGAACGCGTCGAGACCGCCGAGAACGAGCGCCGCCAGGCGTTCGTCAAGATCGACCGCAAGCAGGAGACGATCGACGAGCTGGAGTCGGAGATCCGCGAGACGAAAGTCGCCAAATCGTCGGTCGCGGCGGACATCCAGGAGAAGGAAGCCGAGCTCGCCGAGGTCGAGGCGAAGATCGACGAGGTCGGCGATGAGTTCGAGGAAGTGAAGAACGAACTCCAGGACCGGAAGGCCGAACTGGAGGAGGCCAAATCGGAGAAGAACGACCTCCAGCGCGAGCAGGACCGCCTGCTCGACGAAGCCCGGCGCCGGTCGAACGAGCAGCGCGAGACGAAAGAGGAGATTGAAGAGGCAAAAGAGCGGATTCCGGCGCTCGAAGACGAGATCGACGACCTCCGGCTGGAGCTGGAGAAGGCCCAAAAGAACCGCCAGAGCATCGCCGAAGTGGTCGACGACCTGCGGGCGGAGAAACGCGACCTCCAGGCGGCGATCGACGATCTCGAAGACGAGATCAGCGCCGCCCAGCAGGAGTACGCCGAACTCGAGGCGAAAGCCGGCCAATCCGGCGACACCTCCTACGGTCGAGCAGTCACGAGCGTCTTGAACGCCGACGTCGACGGCGTCCACGGGACGGTGGCGCAGTTAGGGGCCGTCGACGCGGAGTACGCGACCGCCTGCGAGACGGCGGCGGGCGGCCGGCTGGCGAACGTCGTCGTCGACGACGACCGCGTCGGCCAGCGCTGTATCGAGTACCTCAAGTCCCGCAACGCCGGCCGGGCGACGTTCCTCCCGCTGACCGAGATGCGCCAGCGCTCGCTGCCGTCGCTGCCCGACCGCGACGGCGTGATCGCCTTCGCGTACAACCTCGTGGACTTCGACCCCGAGTACGCCGGCGTGTTCTCGTACGTGCTCGGCGACACGCTCGTCGTCGAGGACATCGAGACCGCCCGCGAGCTGATGGGCGAGTTCCGGATCGTCACGCTCGAGGGCGACCTCGTCGAGAAGTCCGGCGCGATGACCGGCGGCTCCAAATCCGGGTCGCGGTACTCCTTCGAGGGCAGCGACGGCAAACTGGAGCGCGTCGCCGCCCGGATCAACGAGCTCGAGGACGAGCGGCAGTCGGTCCGCGAGGAGCTGCGCGACGTCGAGGAACGGCTGGAGAACGCCCGCGACCGCGAGACCGACGCCGCCGACCAGGTCCGCGAGATCGAAACCGAGATCGAGGGAGGCGAGACCGAGATCACCGAGATCGAGGACCGGATCGAGCGCCTCGAGGACGATCTCGCGGAGATCGAGGACGAGCGCGAGGCGGTTTCCGACGAGATGGACGAACTCGAGGAGCGCATCGCCGGGAAAAACGGGACGATCGCCGACATCGAGGAGCGCATCGCCGAACTGGAGGCGGAGGTCGAGGACTCGGCGCTACCGGACCTCACGGCCGAGGCGGAGTCGGTCCGCGAGGACATCGACGATCTGGAGCGGCGCAAGGACGACCTCGACGCCGACCTCAATGAGCTCGAACTGGAGAAGGAGTACGCGAGCGAGGCGATCGAGGAGCTACACGAAGAGATCGAGGAGGTCCAGAACCGGAAGGCCGAGGCTGAAGAGGAGATCGAGGAGTACGAGGACCGGATTGCGGAGAAGGAGGCAACCCTCGAGGAGAAGGAAGCCGAGATTTCGGAACTCGAGGAGGAGCTCGCCGACCTCAAGGAGGAGCGCGGGGCGCTGCAGGACGCCGCGTCGGCCGCCCGCGAGGAGCGCAACGAGGCCAGGGAACGGGTCAACGCCGTCGAGAGCGACCTCGCGGAGTGCCGCGAGGAGCGCGACCGCCTGGAGTGGGAGATCGAGGAGCTGGCGGCGCAGGTCGAGGAGTACGATCCCGAGGAGGTGCCCGACCACGAGGAGGTCGAGGCCGAGATCAACCGCTTGGAGGGCGAGATGGCTGCCCTGGAGCCGGTGAACATGCTCGCGATCGAGGAGTACGACCGGGTGCAAGACGAACTGGATGACCTCCAGGACCGCAAGGGGACGCTCGTCGAGGAGGCCGAGGGGATCCGCGACCGGATCGAGACTTACGAGGCCCGCAAGAAGGAGACGTTCATGGACGCCTTCGGGGCGATCGACGAGCAGTTCCGGGACATCTTCGAGCGGCTGTCGAACGGGACGGGCCGGCTCCACCTGGAGAACGAGGACGACCCCTTCGAGGGCGGGCTGACGATGAAAGCCCAGCCCGGCGACAAGCCGATCCAGCGGCTCAACGCGATGAGCGGCGGCGAGAAGTCGCTGACGGCGCTCGCTTTCATCTTCGCGATCCAGCGGCACAACCCCGCGCCGTTCTACGCGCTGGACGAGATCGACGCGTTCCTCGACGCGGCCAACGCCGACCTCGTCGGCGAGATGGTCGACGAACTCGCCGCGGAGGCGCAGTTCGTCGTCGTCTCGCACCGCTCGGCGATGCTCGACCGCTCGGACCGGGCGATCGGCGTCACGATGCAGGACGACAACGTCTCCGCAGTCACCGGGATCGACCTCTCGACCGGCGACGGTGGCGGCGACGCCGAACCGGAGGTGCCCGCGGATGACTGACGTGGTGCCGGGGGGGTCCCCTGTGGCTGACGTCGGAGGTGGGCGCCAGTGACGGACGGCGACATCCCGCTGGACATCACGGGCCACGAGGAGCGCGAGCGGCCGGGCGACTCACCGGACGAGTCGGGGCTCCCGACCGACGGCGCGTCGCCGGCCGAACCTGACGAGGCTGACGGGGCGAGCCCGTCGAAGAACGGCGATTCGCCGACGGACGGTCACCCATCGGAGAACGGCGATTCGCCCGGCGACGGCGACTCGCCCGGAGATGGCGCGGACGAGGACGGCGAGGACGTCGAGCCCGTCGAGGTGCTGGTCCAGCTGGCGGAGGACGGCGAGATCGACCCGTGGGACATCGACATCGTCGAGGTGACCGACAAGTTCCTCGAACGGCTGGACGAGGCGGCGCTGCGGGAGTCGGGCCGGGCGCTGTTCTACGCGAGCGTCCTGTTGCGGATGAAAGGCGACGCGCTGCTGGAGCCCGACGAGCCCAACGACGAGGAACCGGAGCCCTGGGAGCAGCTGGCCGGCGACGAACCGCTCGCGGAGCCGGACCCCTTCGCGACCCTGGAGCAGGAGATGGACCGGCGCCTGGAGCGCAAGCGCGCCCGCGGGATGCCCCAGACGCTTGACGAACTCGTGCGTGACCTCCGGGAGGCCGAGCGCGAGACCTGGTGGAAGGAGTCACGGGAGTACGACACCAGCGACTCCCCCGGCGGGTTCGACCGCGGGACCCAGGAGCTGGACTACCGCCGGGCCGACCAGTTCCGGATGGACGACGAACCGACCGAGGAGGACGTGACCGGCAACACCCACGGCGAGGACATCGAGACGATCATCGACGACGTGTACACGACCGTCCGGGAGCACTACGACCAGGGCCGCAAGGAGGTGCTGTTCCGCGAGATCGAATCCGATGGGGCCTCACGCGTGCAGACGTACCTCGGCCTGCTGTTTCTCTCTCACCGGGGGCAGATTCGATTGCGGCAGGACGAACTGTTCGGGGATCTCTGGATCCAGGATCCTGCTGCGGTGACTGGCTCTGACGAGGCTGTTGCGGACTGAATTTGAGCTGTGTGGGCTGTTGGTCGTTCTCTGGGAAGTGGACGAACTGCTATCGGAGTGTCGTGAGTGCTGAAAGCCCCCGCTGGCTCTCTGGGAACCTGGGTTCTCGCCGGATCTGTGGCGCTGAAAGCCCCCGCTGGCTCTCTGGGAACGACAACTCCCGCTGGAACTTGCGTCTTGAAAGCCCCCGCTGGCTCGACCCTCCGGGGCTTGCTGCGGTCCTCGTTCGCTCTGCTCACTGCGGTCCTTACTGCGCCCGGGAGGGATCGACCCAGCGGCCCCTTTCAATCCACCCAGACGGGAGGAGAGCCACATACCTCCCCAACCAATTGCGATGCTCACTCCCTCCGGTCGTTGCGCTTCTCATCCACCGTCAGAGCACGCTCTGACGAGCCCTCGCTCGCTCCGCTCGCGAGGACCTCGCGCAGTAGGTGCTCGCGGTCCTCACTCCGTTCGGACACGCTCGCCAGCGCGCGCCGCGTGGAGAGTGAAAGCGAATCCAGCAGTCGGTCGCTTGGCCGCTACCAGCGCACCCGGAACCCGTCCTCGCCCTGGGGTTCCTCGTAGCTGACCTCGACGTCGTCCACGCGGGCGGCCTTGCTCCCCTCGTGACAGAACTCGATCAGCGACTCGACGTCGTCTTCCGGACCCTCGAACACCGCCTCGACGCGGCCGTCGTCGAGGTTCCGAACCCAGCCGTCGACGCCCTGCTCGCGGGCCTCTTCCCGCGTCGTCGCCCGGAAGTACACGCCCTGGACCTTCCCGCTCACGTAGACGTGTGCGCGTGTGCGGTCTGTCATATCTGTCCCCTTTACCCGCCAGGTCAAAAAACTGTCCCGAGTGCACCGCGTGGGTCTCATAGTGATTGTTGGGACTCGTTACCGTCGGGGAGTCACAATTCGTGGGCTTCAGCCCGCGAACCAAACCGTTCACGCGACGTGGTGCCGAAAATAATCGCAATAATCATCTAGGGGAATCCTGCTGGTGAGACTAACCACGTTGAGCGATATAGTAGTTAGGGTGAATTGCGCTTCTTGGTTCTTTTTTAGTCGAAAT
>PXRK01000085.1 GCA_003021015.1 Halobacteriales archaeon QS_4_66_20
AATCCAGGCGGAACGGGTCTGTCTCCGCAGATAGACAGCCAGACGTGATTCAGGTACGCCATGCCGTCCCAACTCCCGTTGGTCGGGCCATGACACAGCCGATGGACTGTCCTGGCACTGGACGGAGTCACGTCTGGCTGTCTAGCAGAGACTGGTGAGGAAACGAATTACAGCCACCAGTATCACCCGGTGAACGGGAGGCTTTTTTCGCTGGGGCGGCGAGTACCAGGCGGTGGCGATGATGAACAGTTACCCCCACCGAGCCCCTTCTGACGAGACGTTCCACTGAGCCACCACTTCTGGTCGCCGATCGGGGTTGAGGAACACGGTGACTTAAGACAGTTGCAACGAATGGGGGAGGTATGGCGGAACTGATCACGTTCGGTGAAACGCCGCTGCGATTCTCACCGCTGACCGCGCAGCGGCTGGAGGTGGCACGGGAAGCGAGCATCTACGCCGACGGGACGGCGAGCAACGTCGCAGTCACGGCCCAGGAACTCGGGACCGACGCGCTGTGGCTGTCGAAACTTCCCGACACGCCGCTGGGTCGGCGGGTCGCCACGCAGCTCGAGGGGCAGGGAATCGGGACGGAAGTCGTCTGGACCGACGACGACGCACACCGACAGGGGCTGGTGTTCCGGGAATCGGGCGCACCGCCGCGCCGGCCGCGACACGTGCACGACCGGAGTCACACGGCGGCGGCGACGGCCGAGCCCGGGGAGTTCCCGATGGAGCGCCTCCAGGGAGGGGCGGTAGTGTTTACCGGCCTCAGCACGGCTGTGCTCTCCGAACAGGCCGCGAGCACGACCGAAGCCATGCTGCGGGCGGCCAGCAGCGGCAGCGCGGTCACAGCCGCGGACCTGGACTACAGCAGCGGCCTCGCGCCGCCCGAGCGCTACCAGGAGGTCCTGCACAACATTTCGGACGAACTGGACATCCTGATCGCCAGCGAGGAGGCTGTCGAAGAGGCGCTCGACAGGAGCGCCAAACCCCGAGAGCTCGCCAATATCATCGCTTCCGAGCACGACCTCGACATCATGGTGATTTCGCGGTCCGAACACGGCGCTGTCGCCTTGCACGACTCGCCGGGCACGAACGTCATCCACGAGCGGGACGCGATCGAAATGGACGCTGTCGATCCGGCAGGGACCCACAGCGCGTTCGCGGGCGCGTTCCTCCAGCAACTCATCGCCGGATCGGACCCGGCACGGGCACTCAGCTACGCGGTCGCGGTGGCGTCGCTGGTGCGGACGCTGCCCGGACCTTTCCTCACGACCACGGCAGCGGAGATCGAACCGCTGGTCGATCGGGTCGTCGAGGGATCCTAATCACGGGGCGCGGAGAGGTCTGCGAATCCTCCGGCTAGCACCCTCGGCTGCCGTCGGCCCGTCGCTCGCAGGAGTTAACCCTCGCGGGCCCGCACCGGACGGTATGACGCTGCTTCGCGAGGTCCACGAGCGACACGACGCGACGTTCGAGGAGCGCGGCGGCCGCGAGTTCGTCTCCACGTACGGCCGCCCGGACCGCTCCCACGGCGCCGTCCGGAACGTCGTCGGCGTGACCGAGATGGCCTACGACGTCCTCGCGATCACCGGCGAGGACCGGATCGAGTACGTCGACAACGCCGTCTCGAACAACGTCCCGACGACTGACGGTCAGGGCTCCTACGCACTCTTGCTCACGCCGCAGGGTCGCATCCGGACCGATATGTACGTCTTCAACGGCGGCGAGCGACTCCTCCTCTTTCTCCCGCCGGGACAGGGTGAACCGATCGCGGAGGACTGGAGCGAGAAGACGTTCATCCAGGACGTCGAGATCGACGTCGTGTCCGATTCATTCGGCGTGTTCGGAGTACACGGCCCCGAGGCGACAGAGAAGGTCGCCAGCGTGTTTACCGATCAGACGCCCGACGAGCAGCTCACGTTCACCCGCGGGTCGATGGGCGACGCCGGCGTGACCGTCATCCGCACCGACGCGCCGACCGGCGAGGTGGGCTACGAGGCCGTCTGTGACGCGAGCGTCGCCGAGGACGTGTGGGACAGCCTCGAAAACCGCGGTCTGAACGCCGCTGCCTTCGGCCTGCAGGCCTGGCAGTCGCTCACCCTGGAGGCCGGCACGCCGCTGTTCGGGAGCGAACTCGACGACGGCGTGCCGAACAACCTCGGCCTGCGCACCGCCGTCGACTTCGAGAAGGGCTGTTTCGTCGGCCAGGAAGTCGTCTCCCGCGTCGAGAACCGCGGCGAGGCGACGAAGCGACTCGTGGGGCTCGTCCTCGACGGCGCGGACGCTCCGCTGCCCGACGCCGGCGCCACCGTCTTCGACGGCGACGGGAGTCTCGGCGAGGTGACCAGAGCCGTCCACAGTCCCACACGGGAGGAACCGATCGCAATGGCGCTACTGGGCAAGAACGTCGTTGAGGTGCTCGGCGAGGAGCGCGCGCTCGACGTCCGGATCGACGGGGAGGAACACCCGGCGACAGCGGTCGAACTGCCGTTCGTCGATGGCTCGGACCGGTCGGCGCGGGTCCCGTCGTACACCGTGTAACGTGGAACTCACCGGAACAGAAAGAGGAGAATCAGGGTTACTGCGGCGGCGACGACGAAGGTGAGCGTCAGCAGTTCCGCTCCGAAGAGCACGCCGATCGCTCCGGGTACGGCGAAGGCCGCAGCGGCCAACAACAGGGTGGTGGATGGGGTACCGACGGCGAAACGGCCCGAGATGGCCGACCCGCCCTTAGCGCCCATTCTGTCGGCGGTATCGGCCCGGCGGAGGACGAGAGACGCGGCGAGTAGCACAGCCCCGAAAAGAAGCGAGAGGAGATAGAAGTCGGCCGGGTCCCGGGACGCCGTCAACGGAGCCACGGTGATCCAGCCCGCGATCCAGAGGAGACAGCCCGAAAGCGCGATCCGGCGGAGCAGGCCCGTGCTCGTGGTTGCCCCGAGGGCGAGACAGCAGGCGAGTCCGCCCAGCGTGGCCCCGAGAAACGCGGCGAACCCCGTCACGTTCGCGGTCTGGGCCCCTCGCTACCTTAAACCCTGGGCGGGCACAGCCGCCGAACTGTTAAGGCCAGTCTGCCACTAGCTGACGTAACATGTCCGGTGGGCTCCGGGGACAGCTACGCCGCGGGGTGGTCTGGCTGGAACCGCCGCCGCGGGTGGTGGACTGGTCGATCTTCGGCGCAGTGCTGTTCCTCGCCGGGACGGGCATCCTCTCATTTCTCGGTCACACCCCCGAGTGGATCGTCCTGTTCTGGGCCCACAGGCTGGTCGGGCTGTCGCTGATCCCGCTGCTGGCGTTCAAACTCGCCCGCGTCCGGACGCGGCTGACCGACCCCGGGAACTGGCAGCTCTCGACGCCGCTGTCGATCCTGACTGGCGTCGCGGCACTCGTGGTGATCGCGACGGGGGCGCTGTGGGTGTTCGGCGTCGAGCCCGATCTGGGGCCGGTGACGATGCTGAGCGTCCACGCCGGCCTGGGTCTGCTGCTGGTCCTGTTGATGGTGCTGCACGCCCGCACCCGCTTTCGCCCGCCCAGCACGCCGGAGTTCGCACGCCGCCGGACGGCGATGCAGTACGGGGCGATGCTCGTGGCTGCTGCGCTCGTCTACCGCGGGCAGACCCTGCTCAACGAGGTGTTCGACGCCGCCGGGGCGGACCGTCGGCTGACCGGGTCGCATCGACGGGAAGGCTCAGGCAACGACAGCTTCCCCGTGGTCTCGTGGGTGGCCGACGACCCTGACCCGGTGGCTGTCGACGAGTGGGCGCTCGCCGTGGGGGGTACCGTCGAGGAGTCGCTGGCGCTGCCCTACGGGACACTCACACCCGACACCGTGGCGGAGGCGACCCTGGACTGTACCGGCGGCTGGTACACTGTCCAGGAGTGGGGCGGGGTTCGCGTCGGTGAGCTGCTGGATAAGGCTGGCGCCACCGGGGACGCCCGCTACGTCCGATTCGAGTCTGTCACTGGCTACCGGTGGAGCCTCCCCATCGAGGAGGCGAGGGGCGTGTTGCTCGCGACGCACGTGGGCGGCGAGCGGCTGAGCCACGGCCACGGCGCGCCGCTGCGGCTGGTCGCGCCGGGGCGGCGCGGCTTCCAGTGGGTGAAGTGGGTCGAGCGGGTAGAGGTTCGCCGCCGCGGCGACCCCGCGCAGTGGCTCGCGACGCTCGTCAGCGGCCTTTGATACGGTCGTGCGTGATTATTTTCAGCACCGGGTCCCAATATCGGCGGTTTCGCGGTCTGAAACGCCCAATGCGTGACTCTATAGCGGTAAAGAGTCTGGTGTCGACGCGGAGGACGCCGAGGTCGTCCAGCTTGCGCCGCGAGGCGACGATTTCGACGTCGGACTGGCGGATCACGGCCGGCGAGATCTGCTGGTTGCCGCGGCCGAACACGAACCCCTGGCCGCCGATCGGCGTCACGACGATGACGTTGTCCTCGCCGAGATGGTCGAGGATTTCGGATTCGCTGGCGTCGGTCGCGAGCACCTCGCCGTCTCGGTAGACGTCGACGCCGAGCGGCGACCCGTCGAACCCCAGTTTCTCCTTGATCGTCCCGACGGTGCTGCCCGGGCCGAGCACGTGCGTGACGCCGGGTTCGACCGCCTCGGCGACGCGGTCGGCGAGCCCCTCGACGCTGCCGCCGCCGAGCTGTTTGCTCGCCTGGCGCTGCTCGTCCGCCGGCACGCGCGCGACGGCCCGGAGTTCGGTGTGGACCTCCCCCTCGCGGTACTCGTCCTCGTCGATATCGTTGACCTCCGCGCGTTCCGTCTCCTCGAAGGTGCCCGCCACGTACCCCGCGGCCTCCGGCGTGACGCCGAAGACGGCCGAGTACACCTTGACGCCGGCCGGGACGCCGAGGATCGGTACGTCCGCATCGAGGTCGTCCAGCGTCTCCGCGACGTCAGCCGCCGTGCCGTCGCCGCCGGTGAACAGGATCAGGTCGACGCCCGCCTCGACGAACGCCCGGACGGCGTCCCTGGTGTCGGCCGCGCTGGTTGCGGACTCGTCGGCGGGGTAGCCCACCACGGTCGGCTCGAAGCCGGCCTTGCGGGCCTCGGTTTCGCCCATGCGGCCGCCGACGGTGAGCAGCGCCACGTCCGCACCCGAGTTCGCGAGCGCCCGGAGCGCGTCGCGGCCGCGGTCCGGCGCGCGCATCTCCGCGCCACGCTCGCGCGCCTCCGCGACCTTGCCGTCAGTGCCCTTGAGGCCGACCCTGCCACCCATCCCGGCGATGGGGTTGACGACGAATCCGATCCGGCGCATCGTACGTCGTTGGCGCGAGACGGTCAAAAGCGAACCGGAATGCCCTAATTGGAGGCGTCACAACGGCCGGACATGTTGCTCCAGAACGCGACGCAGGTCGGCGTCGGTAGCACGCCCGTCGAAGTGGCCGCCTGGATCGTCCTGCTCGGCGGAATTTTGCTCACGGTGCTGTGGGCGAGACACCTGCTCGGCTGATCAGGCGTCGTCCGGCGCCTCGACGTTCGCTTTTAGCCACGCTGTCGCCTCCGTGACGGTGTCCTCGTCGTATCCTTCGATTTTCAGCCGGACGTGTTCGCCGGGGTAGCTGCCGACGATCACGCCGAAGCGCTCGCGGAGTTCCTCGATCCTGTCCAGCAGTTCACTCTCCGGTTCGGGCGTCTCGACCGTTGCGACGTGTCTGACGTCGCCGCCGAACTCGTCGGCGATCAACTCGAACATCGCCTTCATCTCCGCCGGCAGGCCGGGCAGGACGTACACGTTGCCGATAGTACAGCCCGGCGCCACCCCTTCGGGGTTGCGCAGAAACGTCGCTTCATCCGGGATGGCCGTCGTCTCCGGCGCGAGGTCGTCCCCGCTGTAGCCGGCCTCCTCAGCCAGCCACCGCTCCGCCTCCTGGTCGGGCGCGACCTCGGTGCCGAACGCCGCTGCGACCCCGTCCATCGTCACGTCGTCGTGAGTCGGGCCGAGCCCGCCGGTGACGATCACGGCGTCGTACTCGGCGCGGTACTCGTTGACAACGCGGGCGATGTCGGCCACCCGGTCGGGGATGACGGTCAGCCGCTCGACGTCCGCACCCGACGCTGTGAGCCGCTCACCCAACCACGCGGCGTTCGTGTTGACTGTGTCTCCCGAGAGGATCTCGTCCCCGACTGTGATCAACGCGACGCGCATACCGCTCATTCGGACGGGACCGACAAAGCCTCACCGCCTCTGCGGGACCGCTCACTCGGCTGCGAACATCCTCACCGCATCCCGGGTGGCGGCCCGTCGCCGCCGACGTCGTCGTCATCGACCTCGACGTCGAGCCCGACGTCCTCGCGTTTCTCCTTCGCCGCGCGGATCTGGCGGACGTAGTAGGCGATCCCGGCGACGCCGAGCAGCAGCGAGATGCCGATGATACCGCCGAAGATGTAGAGGTCACGCAGCAGGTAAAAGCGGACGTCGATCGAGCCGTCCTCGATCTCGCCCCAGTACAGCGTCATGCGGTTGTCCTCGACCGTCGAGTCGTACCCGCCCGGATCCGCCCGCGACAGCAGCGGAATGCCGACCCGCGTCGCGTTGGGGAGGGTCACCTCGTGGGAGCCCTCGACGTACACCGGCGTCGACCAGCTACGCCCGCTCCGGCCGGCACGGAACGCGACCGTGCCGTTCGACGCCGGGACCTGGACCTCCGTCGCGTCCGACCCCTCGACTGCGGTCAGGTTGGCGTGGCTCGCGTTCACGACCGTGCCGTTCGTGAATCTGAACTGCAGCGCCTCGATGCTCAGTGAACTGTCCCCGCGGAAGGTGCTCTCGCGGTACACTTCGACTGTCGACTGGTTCGTGAGTTCGATCACCGCCGAGTACTCCGGCGACGACAGCGAGAACGTCTCGCCGGTGATGAGCGTGTACGTCGTCGTGGCGTTCGTGTCCCAGTCGTACTCGGCGTCCTCGGCGAGTTCGTCCTGAGAGATTTCCCCGCCGCCGGCCGAACAGCCCGCCAGGAACACGAGGAGGCCGAGGCCACAGATGATGAGCACGCGGCGCTTCATGGGACGACACAGAGCAGTTCTGCCGGGACGTACTGGCCGATGCTCGCGAGCAACCCCGGCGGGTCGGTTCCCTCGCGGCAGACGATGCTCTGTTCGAGCAGCCCCAGGCGCTCGACGGTGACGATGTCCTCGGCGTGGCCCGCGCGGTTGACCGTCGCTCTGACTTCGGCGCGCGTCGCGCTGTTGACGTTCACACGGCCGGTGCCCCGCGTCCACTCGTACAGGCGGTCACGCTCTGCGTCGGCAAGCCGCGGGGTGTCGCCGGCGACGAACCGCAGCGGGACGTGCTGGACGAGGCCGAAGCGGGTCCGGAGCTGCCCGGCGTCGCCGGGCCCCAGCCCGAGTTCGTCGGTGGGGATCCGGACCTCGCGACCGGCGTCGAGGACGAACCCCTCGGCGTCCCAGGATTCGAGGGTGCCGACGGCTTCCTGGCCGGGCTCCAGGTGTGGCGTGATCTCGCCCCAGCGCTCCCGGAGCAGGTTCCGGACCGCAGTCGCGTCCTCGCCCTCGACGGTCACCGACGGGAACCCGTCGTCGCGCAGCCCCACCTCGAAGGTGACCGAGAGTTCGCCGACGCCGTTCTCGACGAGCGACCCGAGCGAGTCCAGCGCCCGCTCGCGGGCGTCGCCCTCGACGTAGCATTTCGTGGCGAGTACGACCATCAGACCTCGACCTGGGCGGTGTCGACGTTGAGTTCGTCCCGCAGCGCCTCGATCCGCCCCTCCATCGCATCGAGCAGCCGCGTGTTCTCCATCGGTTCGACCGAGGAGCCACACTGCGGACACTCGAAGCCGAACTCCATCGCCTCGTCGAACTCGAAGCGGATGCCACACTGCTCACAGAGGTAGAACTCGTTTTGCAGCTCGTACTCGTGGCGGCCCTCCAGCGCCGCGAGCAGGCGGTGCATCTCCTCCTCCAGTTGCTCGGGAATCTTGTCGTACTCGAACGTCCAGAGGTACGTGAGCCACCCCGAATCCTCGTCCCGGAGCCGCCTGTAGCTCGCCAGGTCGTTCTCGTACAGGATGAACAGCGCCCGGCGGACGTCGTTGAGTTCCAGCCCCAGCTCCTCCGCGAGTTCTTCGTCGGTCACCTCGCCGTCCGGCGGCGCCGCCGCGACGGGCATCCCCTTCGGGCCGACGAGTTCGTGGAGGTACTTCTGAATCACCGGATCCTCCAGGAGTTCCTCAAAAGCCATTACTCGAACAACGGGGAGTCACTCGTTTAAAACCACCGGGTCGTCCCGGCCAGTCCCGACCTGTCCCGACTTATCTGAGGCCTACTCCGCTGTGTCACTCGACGTCGCGGACTTCCTTCCCGACTGCCTTCGGGACCACCACTCGCTCGGCGCCCTCCCACTCGCGGTCGAGCTCCTCGCCCTCGAACAGCCGGTCGAGAAAGACGGCCAGAGAGGCGATTTCGGAGTGTGGCTGGTTCGTGACCGCGACGTTCCAGTCCGCTTCGTCGTAGACGTCGAACGGCACCTTCCCGCCACCGACGACGGCGAGCAGCGGCGTCCCCGACTCGAACGTCTCCCGTACCTCCCCCACCACGTCCTGGATCGACAGTCCGTACATCGTCAGGTGGACGATCGCGCCCTCCCACTGTTTCAGGAACTCGATCGGGTTGTGAGTGGCGCCGACCTCGAACGGCCCGCCGAAGCGGTCGGTGATGTCGTCGATCGACGCCCGGCGGCCCGCCGCTTCGTCGGCGAGGACGACGCGATCGGCGCCGAGCGCCCGGGCTGTCAGCCCGACGTGGGTCGTCGTGCGCTCGTCACGACCGGGACGGTGACCGAGGCGCAACACTGCGAGTTCCGGTGTCCCCTGCATCTCCGGTGTCAGTACCCCCCGCCCCCCATGCTATCGTCAAGCGCGTGGTCCATGCGCCGACGGTTGTGGCTCGGTCGGTAAAACCTGCTTGTTTGCCCGGAAGGGATTTCCTGATTGACGGGTGGGAGTGGCGCCGGGCCAGGCTTTTGGGGAGTCGCCGCGTCGGCGTCGTCTCGAAACGTCGTTGTTTTACGCTCCGGACGGGTACAGGAGTGCAATGAGTCAGGAATCGACGGATCGGCCGGACGGCGACCTCCGCGAGACCGGGATGTCGCTCCGGCACGACCGCGAGTGGGACTACGAACTCGACCGCATCACGAACGCGGTCGCCGAGCGCGACGCGACCTCAGTCGGGCTCCAGTTCCCTGAGGGGCTGAAGCGGCGCGGGCCCGGCGTCGCCGACGACCTCCGGGAACTGTTGCCCGACGGCGTCAACGTCCTCATCTCCGGCCAACCCTGTTACGGCGCCTGCGACCTCGATACGTTTCTGATGAAGCGGACCGACGTGTTCGTCCACTTCGGCCACTCGCCGATGAAGGAGTCCGAGAAGATCATCTACGTGCCGCTGTTCTCGAACGTCGAGGTGACACCGATCGTCGACCGGGCGATGGCGGAGGAACTCGCTAGTCCCGACGAAGATCCTGACGTCGGGCTCGTGACGACCGCCCAGCACATGAACAACTTCGAGGAGATGCGGGCGTATCTTGAGGACCGGGGGTACGAGGTCCACACCCGCCGGGGTGACGAGCGGTTGACCCACGAGGGGCAGGTGCTTGGCTGTAACTATGCGTCTGCCGAGGTGGAGGCCGAGCAGGTGCTGTACGTCGGCGGCGGGAAGTTCCACCCGCTCGGGCTGGCGATGGAGTACCCCGACAAACACGTCGTGATTGCGGATCCAGTGAACAACGTGGTTACTGTGGCCGACACGGAGAAGTTCATGAAACAGCGGTATGCGTCGGTTCACAAGGCGATGGACGCGGACACCTGGGGCGTGATCTTCTGTACGAAGATCGGACAGGGTCGATGGGAGGAAGCCGAGGAAATCGTCGAGAACAACGACGATGCCTACCTGATTACGATGGACGAAGTGACACCGGATCGGTTGCGCAACTTCGGCCTGGACGCGTACGTGAACACCGGCTGTCCGCGGATAACGACTGACGACGGGCCGCAGTTCGACGCCCCGATGCTGACGCCCGGCGAGTACAAGATTGCGATCGGCGAGAAGCCGCTAGAGGAGTTGGAGTTCGATACGTTCCACGGGACGTGGTAATTGATTTCCAAAGAGACACACCATACCCGATTGCCCCTACGGAGAACATACGGTAGGATCTTACATTGCCTGAAGCCTCTTACGGATCTTCTACGAGGTCGTCAGCAGTATCAGGAGGTTGTTCCCGACGCCAATACCGCCCAAAAACAAGCACTGGTCCGACGTAACGGAACACCGACAGCAGATCAGATCCGGGGATACGGCGGGTCAACCGGTATATTTCGGTTAACTGTGGCTCGGAACTTGGTTGAGATTGCCAGTAGAAACACGAAATACACGAAAGACCCAACGCCAACCAGTAGACAGACCGTAGCAAAGTTGTGCTGAATCAATCCAGCACTTTCAATGAGATTCTCAAACCCCCAGACGATCCCACCCATAAGAAGCGCCGAAATCCACTGTCTACCGATCTCATCAAAGGGGATACTCAACGGGAGCGTTTGGGCAAGCAGGGTGTACGAAAGGACCAACCCGAGCCCTGACGCGGTAACGCTTGCAACAGCTGCGCCGACCCACCCTATTTGCCAGATGAGTATTATATTTAGAACAACATTAGACGCTACAAAGATGATATTAACCCGGAAGGCTGCATCCGGGCGATCCACCGCATTCAAGGCGTTTAACTGCTGTTGCAGGTAGGTGTAAAAAAGGATTGATAGGAGGAGCAACCAGAAGACTTCCGTTCCTTGGATGAACTCCGCACTGTAGATTCGGAGCAGTCGGTCAGAAAGTAGAGTCCCTCCTATCACCCCTGGTATTACGATGAAACCGCCGTAGGTCAGCGAATCTTCAATTAAACCCGCGGCCGATTCAACCGACTCTTGGGCGGAGACATTACTGATTTCCGGAAACATCGTCTGGCTAACGGCCACACCAAACAGATCAAGGAATTTAGTTAAGCTCCACGCAACGGCGTAGATACCGACGAGATTTTGCGGGACTAACGCACCAAGAACAAGGATATCGACATCATTAAACGCGCGAGATTTAAGACCCCCGAGCCAGGAGAACTTCGCATACGCCAAAAGACTCCGGAAATGGTGGCTTGCAGGCTTGCGAAGCTGTCCGGAAACGAACACTATCCCGAGCAACGTTATGAGTATCGTTCCCAACGCGTAGCCTAGAAGCATCCCCACAAGTCCGAAGCCGATAAAGACAAGAATTACTTGAACAACACTCTGAACCGCAATTCTGGTCGGTCGGAGCGGTCCTGCAATGTGGACACTGCGTTGTCCTATAAGCGCCGAGGTGACGAGTGAGAAGCTCAAGTATGCCATCAAAAGAAGGACGAGGAACCAAACAACAGAAATCGAGGAGTACTGGTTGAACGCCCCAACGTACCGTTCAACGGGGTCCCGCAGGAGGACTATCAAAACCGAAAGAATAATACTTGAAGACACCAGCAGTACTGTTCCAGCAGCCAAGTATTCTCCCTCGCTTTTACCCTCACTTACCCGTTTCTTTATTGCTTTTGAGACTCCAAGCCGACCTGCCAGTCCCAACCACGCTACTAGTGCTATAATAACAGAATAGATACCGATTACCTCAGCACCGAGTACTCTTGCGAAATAGATTGTTGCGACAAAACCGAGTGCTGACCCGACGAGCTTTGATATGAAGACGACAAGTGAGGTCTGGCCGATTTTCATGTGTCCAAACTTGGAAGGTCGAACGGCCCCAGACGCCTCAATAACTCCACGAGACCGATTATATTCGTAGAGCGTACATCAAGTATTTTGTGATACATATGACCGTAAGGGCCGGTGTGCGTGACGGTGGATATTTCATCACGATCGATATATTTGTTTGGCGTTCGCTTTGGCTCCGAACTCAAAACACCTAAGTGGACATCCTCGTTTCGTTGGCGTGATGACTAGTATCGGTCTGGGTGTAACAGTCTTTGAGCGTACAAAAAAGTTGTCCAATCTTCTCTCCTCAATCAGTGCAAACTCGCTTATTTCTACGGTTTACATCGGTGATAACGGTCGACTGACAGATGAAAAGCGATCACTCTACGCCACGGAATTCCCTTTCGAACTTGAGGTCGTGAACCTAGAGTTTGACGCAGGCCTCGCGCAGTCACGAAAGGCAGTAGTTGAGGAGTCCGACGATGATTTCTTCCTTGTAGTCGACAATGACGTCAAAATCCCACACAATGTTTCAAATCTCCTGACAATCCTGCAAGAGCAGCAGGAACTTGGCGGCGTTGGCGGTATTTTGATAGAGAACGGCCGCATACGGAGCGACTGTTATGACCTTCACGAACGGGGACCGCTTCTGCTGAAAGACATCAGAGAAGATAAGCCAATCCGGTCAGTCGACGGACATCCGCTAGTCCAGTTCGACCAAATACAGAACGTCACCATGTATCGCAGGGAATGTCTGGAGGACTACTGTTGGGACCCCGAATACGTCATCGGGTGGGAGCACACTGATTTTTTCCTGGGCCACAAGAAGAAGACGAACTGGGAGTTCGGCGTTTGTCCTGAAGTCATGTTTCGACACTATCCGGGGGGCAACACCGATTATATCTCCAAACGGCGGAGCCATCACCGCATCCGACAGACTAAGAAATACTTCCTCGATAAATGGGGATACGAGCAGGTCCTCAACGGACAGACGAACTGGCTCGAATCCCACGACGGACTCCCACCAACAGAAGCGCCTGCATCGGAATTGGGAAAACAGGGGCTTTTAGCTCTCCCGACAGGATTACAGGTACACCTCATGAACCTCCGTGATTCCGTTCGTAAACTAAGGGGTGAGCCGCCATTCTAAACGCTCTGACCACACGCGGAAATCAAATAGTCAGGCGTATCCGAGGTCTTCCAGTCGCTGCTGGACTTCCGCGTCCACGTCGGACGCCTTACCAGTAACTTCCTTCTGATCAAGAGTTGCAAACACCGATTCGACTTCTCCCTCGCTTGAATTAGATATCCGGTAGTGTGTCTGCGCGTCTCGGACCTCTAAGGTTGCCTCCTCGGACTTCCATGTTATTCGCTTCCGAACGGTGCCATTCTGTACATTCTCGTAATAAACCCGTGTCTCCCCTTCGTAGGGTGTCAGGTCATTGCAGAATTTCGAAGCGTTCTGCCGCATCCGGTCGTTGAGACCGTACCCCGAAGCGACAACTGGTTCAGCAGGCGGGAATCTATTTTCAGATTCGTTTCCTGTCGTTGAATCGATGAGTCCCGGAAGGTGAGTCAGACTACACACCGAATTGTCGACGGATCCCTCAGACTGCCCAGGGATCTTCACTACTAAGGGAACGTGTAGGAGAACTTCGTGCGATCCGCCGTTTCCGTGAGCAACCGCACGCGTTCCAGGTTTGATATTACTGGGTTCACCGAACCCTTCACCGTGATCACCCGCGATAATGAGTAACGTATTCTCAAGTACGTCTCGGCGTTGTAGGCGGGAAACGATTCGTTCTAATATTGCATCCAACTGCCGAATAGAACCGTCGTAAAGTGCTTCAAGGGCCCGTCGCTGCCACCATGGTCTCTGTCCACCGTTGAACTCCCATATCGAGTCGATGTCGTCTTGAAGTTTATGCAGATATTCCTCCCCCCAGTTGTCGTATTCTGGGGCAGGCTTATAGGGCTGATGAGCGTCCATGAGATTCACACAGACAGCCCACGGTCCAGATTGTTCGGTCTCCCATTCAAGGAATTTATCGGCAAACCGGACACCGGAGTTGTCATTCCGGACGGCATCAGGAAGGAGTCTCGGCGCAGCACGGTCGAGCTTTTCGTATACCCCGTTTGCGAGTGACGCCACTGGTCGTCCAGATGTAATCGCCTCTCGAAAGAACGCAGTGTAGGCTCCTTTGCCCTGCTCTCGAACGAACTCGCGGGGATCCATAGCATTCTCGAACGGTAGATCAGCCATTCCGACTGAATGTTCAAAGGTCTCTTCCAGGCCCACCGGGGCAGCAGTCAGAAAGGGATTTGACGAAAACACCGCAGTTGCGTAGTCTTGGTCGTCGCGAAGATCTTCCCATATCGTGTGTCCTGGTTTGAGACGCTGATCTCGGCCATTGAGTTGGTGTTCGTAGGGATACAGACCAGTAAACATACTCACATGACTCGGGAGGCTCCAAGTCGAGGGTGCTCGTGCCTGCGTATACGTGGTTGCACCCTCTGCGAACCGCTCCAAGAACGGTGTCGTCTCGTTGTGGTGCCCGTAAAGCGACATATTACGGGCTCTGACACTGTCGAGGATCAAAAGGAGAACGTTCGGTTTCACATCAGGAGTTGATGAAAACCGCCCATAAGACCATCGATTACTGTCCGATGTCCAGGGAGGTGCCCTAATACGTCTCTGCCTGAGCGGATGGCATCGAACGAACTCTTACTGGTAAATCCCATCACATCTCGTGATCCAGATATCCCAGATCGGCCAGACGCGACCGCATCTCCTCGTCGACTTCGATGTTGTCGCCAGCCCCGATACGCTTACCCTCCGTGTCGAGCCACTCGGTTAGCCACGCGTCCAACGTTTCCGCAATCTCCTCATACTGGTCGGTCACTGTCGACTCCTCGTCGGGAAGGCGATAGAGGCCCAGTTCGTCCGGCCGCTGGACATATTTGAACCGCCCGTCCTGGATCACCGAGTACGCCTCGGTCGGGAATTTCGAACGGTCGAACGCCGGATTGTGCTCCAGCAGCGGTTCGATTGAGCCGGGAGGCGACTGGCTGATGGCGTACTCACGGGAGTCCTCGCGCAGATCGACACCCTGTATCGTCTCCGTCTCCGCCCCTACGACCTCCAGGAGCGTCCGGACGACGTCTGAGTGTTGGATTATCCCGCTCTCAGACAGCCCCGGAAGGCCCTGGACGACCATCGGGACGTTCAACACAGCATTGTGCATACTGTATTTGTGGGCCAGCATATCGTCCTCCCCGAACAGTTCCCCGTGATCGGCGGTGACGACGACGATCGTCTCACCCAGTTCGCCCTGGATCGTTCGGTATAACTCGCCGACCCGTTCGTCCGTATAGGCGATTTCGCCGTCGTACATCGCCTCGAGAGCGGCCATCTCCGTCTCCGTCAGGTCGCATCCGTTGGCGACGGTCTCCACGAGATTGTAGTGAACGTCCATCGCCAGCGTCGCAGCGTCGCTGGCACTCATCGGGAGATTGTCCGTGAACTGATTAAGAAACGGCAGGGGCGGGTAGTACGCTCTGTGGGGTTCGTTGTAGTGGACGTACATGAACAGCGGCTCGTCGGCGTTCCGTACCCGGCGTTTTGCGATTTCGTTCAGCAGAAACGCCCCGGAATGCGCCTGAAAGTCGGTTTCGAATCCCACCGAGTGAGTCCGGATGTTAGCCACGTACTTCAGGACGCTCCAGACCCCGGCACTCTGGAGGATTTCTGTCGGGTTCGACCCCAGGAGCGTGAACTCCTCGAACCCCCGGTCAACGCCAGTCAGGGAACTCGCGTACCCGTTGTTCGATACTCCCACCGTTCGATATCCCTTCTCCGCGAGCAGTTCGGCCACGAGCGGGAGTTCGTCCGGAAACGCCGCCTTGTTGTCGTAGTACGTACCGTGTCTCGACGGATAGGTCCCGCTCAAAATCGACGGGACCGACGTGGACGACGACCGGGAGTGGGAGAAACAGGAGGAGTACGCAACACCGTCGGATCTGTCGGCGATCGCCTGGATGTTGGGGGTTGTGTCTCTCCGGTACCCGTCCATCGTCGTGTGATCCTGTCGAACGCTGTCGAGCGTGAGCCAGATGATGTTCGGTTTCTGCATCGTTCACATGTACCCCAGTTCTTCGAGTTGTTCGGCCACGCGCTCCGACGGTCCTTGCGTCGAGTTGTCCTCCCGCCACCGGGTCCCTGGCGAGTGATCGCCGTTCAGAAGTTCGTCTTCGATCGCCCCCCGGACGTCCGTAACTCCCGCGACGTCAGCGAGTATAGAGGGATCCGTACTCGCGATCATCGCCTCGTGCGTGTGCAGACCGTCCTGGAGACCGTGGTCGCTCACCAGTATCAACGCGTCGTCGTCCCGCAAATCACCGGTGAGTTCGCCGACATACTGATTGAGTTCATCGTAGGCCTCCTGCTGGACGTCGGGCCGGTCGTGTGAGACGTGTCCGATCAGATCGAGGCCGCTCGTGTACCCGAAGACGAGTTCATACCGTCGCCCCCGGAGGGCGCGCCTGACGCGCGCGATCCGAACCATCGCCATCTCCAGACACTGTTCGTAGAACTCCTCGACGTCGGCGGAGGAGTGACCGCCCTTCGCGTCAGGGTCGCGCTCGAACAGTTTGCCCATGTCCCGCCGGAGCTGGTGTTCCCGATCCTCCGAGTTCGGGTCGACGACGTAGTTCGGAACGCCGATCGCTTTCGACTCGATCCCGTTGAACACCGTCGGGAGGTCGTTTTCCTCGTAGTAGGTGGCGGGGACCCGAAAGGCATCCTCGGCGGTGTTGTTGAGGAGCCAGGCGCCCAGTGCCGTCTGGAGAGAATCGGGCAGCACGTAGTCTCCCGCAGAACTCGCCACCCGTAACAACGGGTTCTCCCAGGCCACGCCGTCGTCGAGTTCCAGCCCGTGGTCCGGCGGTGCGAGCCCGGTGATTATGGTCGGCCAGAGTTCGTGCGTGCTCGGTTCCCCGGCCGAACTCACGATCGTCTCGATCGGCTGGTGGCGTTCGAGGGCGAGATTGGAATGTCTCCCGGCGTCAATGCCCAGGACGACAACTGTCATGCTCCCGGGTAGCCCCCCTCAACTGTTATACGTTTCGTCGTCGATCAGGACGCCCGCGGCTCGGACCCAGAATGTCCTCGTACCGCGCCACGGCCGCGTCGAAGTTGTACTCCGCTTCGATCAGCCCCCGGGCGTTCGCGCTCGTCTCGGCGAGGTCGTCGCGCCTCAGGATTGACTCTATTTCGTCTGCGATCACCGCGCCGTCTACGGTTGCCATCAGAAATCCAGTCTCTCCCTCCCGAACCACGTCCGGAACGCCCGACACTGGTGTTGCATACGCCGGTGTCCCGCAAGCCATCCCCTCCAGGATCGCCGTAGGCAGTCCTTCGGTCGGATGCGACGGCACAATTTGCAGCCGCAGTCGGTTCAGCTGCTCGGGGACGTCGTCGCGACCGACCCATCCGACGACCTCCACCTTTCCGCGCTCGATCTCGTCAGAGAGCTCCCGTTCGAGTCGTTCCCGGTAGTCGCCGTCCCCGACGAAGATGAACCGGACGTCGTCGGGTAACCCCTGTGCAGCAGCGACGAGCTCGGTCACTCGCTTTTCTACGTCGAGTCGGCCGATGAATCCCACAGCACGCTCGCGGTCTTCGTACGGTACCGAGACGTCGAACTGCTCGGTGTCGATGAATCGGGCGCCGTTGGTGTAGAGTTTGTCCTCGTATCGTTCCAGGCCGAGCTGCGCGGCCAGCGATGGCGTGTACGTGACCACGGCGTGAGCGAGGTGGTAGTTCAGGTGTTCAAGGAGAGCGACGAAGCCGGCCAGCACGCGGGCCACCGCTGTCGGGAGCCGTTGTTCCCATCGCAAGCGCAGTGAGAGCGGGACGTCGCCTCGCGGTAACACGATGACGCGCTTCCCCCGAAGCCGCGAGAACAGTATCGGAAGAAGGTACGACGTCGTCCCGAAAAACAACACCGACCCCTCGTCGCGACGGTGGATTGCGCGACAGAGTCGGAGCTGGTTCATTACGAATCGAAACGCTTCGACGATCACTCGTTCTCCCGTTCCGCTGGCACTGTACTCGACGACCTCGTGATCGTCCCGGAGCGGTGAGTCGGCCGGAAGGTTGGCGGTCAACACCGCGACGGAGGTGATCTCTGCGATGACGTCGGCAAGGTCATGAGCATGATCCTTCGACGGCCGGTTCCGCTGTGGCTGCGTAACGATACAGACACCCGATTCGACGTCAGTCATCCTGTCTAAGTCGCCCTTCCCGTGCATCCTTCTTGAACCCACCGCCCTCGGGGCAGGTATCTGGACGCTGCGAGTCAGTCGAACGACTCGATCGTCCGCCGGAGGCCTTCTTCGAACGAAACTTCAGGATCGTATCCGAGCATCTCGCGGGCTTTCGAGACGTCCGCGTGCGAGTGCCGGACGTCCCCGGGACGCGGGTCGTCGTAGATTGGCTGCAACTCCGTTCCCAAGATATCGTTCAGCGTCTCGACCAGTTCATTGACCGTCACCCGCTCGCCACAGCCCACGTTGAACACCTCGCCCGAGACGCCACCCTCAGCGGCGCGCACGTTGGCCTGGATCACATTCTCGATGAACGTGAAGTCACGTGACTGCTCGCCGTCGCCGTAGATCACCGGGCGCTCGCCGTCGAGCATCAGACGGATGAATTTCGGAATTACCGCCGCGTACTCCCCCTGCGGGTCCTGATACGGGCCGAACACGTTGAAATACCGGAGCGCGACCGCGTCGATGTCGTAGAGGTAGCTACACTGGACTGCGAGTTGCTCGGTGTAGTACTTCGAGAGCGCGTAGGGTGACTCGGGGCTGGGCCGCATCGTCTCAACTTTCGGCAACTCCTCGCTCGAACCGTACACCGACGACGAGGAGGCGACGACGGCTGCGTCGATGCCCGCCTTGCGGGCTGCGTCGAGCACTGTCGCCGTTCCAGTGCAGTTCGCGTCGGTCGACGTGACCGGGTCCTCGACGCTCCTGGGCACCGACGGGACCGCAGCCTGGTGGAACAGGTAGTCGACGCACTCCATCACTTCCGCGACACCCTCGGGATCCCGGATATCGATCTCGGCAAAGGTGAATTCGCTGTGTCCGTCAACTCTCTCCAGGTTCTCCCGTTCGCCCGTCGCGAAGTTGTCGATGCCACGGACCGTGTATCCGCGGTCGAGTAGCGCAGCAGCGAGGCTGGACCCGATGAACCCGCCCACGCCCGTCACCAGCGCAGTTGTCATGCTTCGCCCTCTGACGAGCATCCAGTTGAAGGTGTTGACTCGGAGGCGAGGACGGGCGCTGGAGCGGGATCAGAGGCGGACAATGTTGTCACCTTCGACGCCTTCGGTCGCGTTTCTGGTGTCGAACACCAGCGGCGCTGCGGTCGCAATTTCTTTTATGTCGAACCCGGAGTGGTCGGTCACGAGCACCACGCAGTCCGCTGCCTGGAGCCGCTCGCGGGTCAGCTCGACGGACTCGTACTCGGTCCCGACAACGTCCAGCGTCGGAACGTGTGGGTCGTGGTACGCCACGTCGGCGTTCCAGCCCTCGAGCTGGTTGATGATGTCGATCGCAGGCGACTCGCGCGTGTCCGAGACATCCGGCTTGTACGCGACGCCGGCAACCAAGATGTCCGCGTTCGACAGTGCGATCCCACGATCGTTCAGCAACTCGACCACCCGCTGGACGACGTGGCCGGGCATCTCGCGGTTGACGGTGTCTGCGAGGTGGATGAAGCGGGTGTCGATCCCCTGCTGACTTGCCTTCCAGGAGAGGTAGAACGGGTCGACGGGGATGCAGTGGCCCCCCAGCCCTGGCCCCGGATAGAAGGACATGAAGCCGAACGGCTTCGTGGCGGCCGCGTCGATCGTGCTCCAGATGTTGGCGTCCAGTTCGTGAGCGACCTGTGCGAGCTCGTTGATGAGACCGATGTTGACCGCGCGGAACGTGTTCTCGAGCAGCTTGACGAGCTCCGCCTCCGTGGCGGAGTTCACCCGGACGATTTCGTCGAACACCTGTTCGTACAGCGCCTCGGCGTGGTCGCCGCAGGCGTCGGTGACCCCGCCGAGCACCTTCGGGATCTCCGTCGGCCCGTACTCCTCGTTACCGGGGTCGATCCGTTCGGGTGAGAACGCGAGATAAATATCCTCGCCGGTCGTCTTGCCGTTCTCCGCGAGCGTGTCCCCGACGACTTCCCGCGTCGCCCCCGGGTAGACAGTGCTTTCGAGAACAACTGTGCAGCCGTCGGGCACCATGGGGGCAAGCTGTTGGGCAGCGTCGACGACGAAGGAGAGATCCGGCGTATCGGTTTTCCGCAGCGGCGTCGGCACACAGATCGAGACGCCGTCGACGGCCGAGAGTGCGGCGTAATCCGTCGTAAATGTAATCCCCTCCTCCAGTGCGTTGGCGACATCCGCGTCCGAGACGTCGCTGACTGTCGAGTGACCGTCGCGGAGCGATGCGACCGTGTCCTCGTCAACGTCGACGCCGACCACGTCGTAGCCGGCCCTGTGCATCGCGAGCGAAAGCGGGAGCCCGACGTAGCCGAGGCCGACGACGCCGACCCGGGTCTGTCCTGACATACTGTGATCCTGGGCGGTGGTGAATTTCAGTCCATCGGTTGTGTGCCCACCATCCTGATAGTTACAGCCAGCTTACGCCGGCACAACGAGACGACGGGATCGGAGGCACCTCAAGCTGTGTCGCCATCCCAGGTCAAAATCCCATACACGTAGCCGAAGCCGACGAGCGCAGTGAGCAACACTAGCCAGAGGAGTTGTTCGACGTTTTCCCGCGACGGGTCGTCGACGATGCCCCGGATGCGGCGCGGGACCGCCTCGATGCCGAGGAACCGCAGGAAGTCGGACTCCTCGGATGTGTCGGCCTCCGGCAAGAGCGTTTCGAGGACGCGTTTCGAATACCCCTGATAGAACGCTCGTTCGGCAATCCAGACCCGGTCAGTCCGGTAGTCGAAAATCTTGTGTGCGACTTCGGCGTCCGGGTTGTAGATAACACCCCGGTCGAACTCCCGCTGTAGCCGGGTTCCGATCTCCGACTCGGTCGCCTGGATCTCTGCTTCACCCTTGCGGCCGACGTTCGGATCGAATCCACCCAGTTCCTCGATTACCTCTCTGCGGAACGAGATGTTCGAGGCGTAAGTGTTTCTGACCTCCTCCATGGGCTCGGCGAACCACCGATGGTTGACGCCGATCAGCCAGTAGAACTCCTCCGGGAGAAACCGGGGCTTGCCTGCGACCCACTTCGGTGTCATCTTCCCGCCAGCGGCGATGGCGTCTGTCTCCTCGTACACCCGCACCAGTTCTGCCACCCACTCCGGGTCGGCGACCGCGTCGTCGTCGATCTGGGCGACGGCGTCGCCTGTCGCCTGTTCGATCCCGTGGTTGCGAGCCTCACCGACGCCGACGTTCTCCGCTGTCATCGTCACGATCACGTCCGGATGGTCGCCGTAGTCTTGCTGCATGCGCTCGTGGACCGCCTCGTCGCCGTCCGAAACGAGGACCAGTTCCACGTCCTGGTATGTCTGACCGAGAATACTGTCGACGGCATCCTGAAAATCGTCGTACATATCCATCGTATAGGTGCAGATAATGACCGAGACTCTCATTAGCACCCCTTTACAGCAATCTCCGATAAGGGTTATGAACCATCTGCGGCGCCCTCTAGGACCTATGCAAACAGTATTCCAGACGAACGATCCGAGCTGTTGATTGTCCAGTCGGGTTAAAAATCCTCGAGCGTCGACTGATCCAGTTCTGCCAGTGCGCCCTGGCTGGTCTGCCAGCTCCGCCGCGCACAGGCCGGCAGTTCCTCCTCGGCCTCGACGTAGGTCTTGAGGAACTCGCGCGTGGCCGAGTCGCCGGGGTACCCACTACCGACCTCGCCGTACCCCTGCCCGTCGTACTCCGCGGCGAGGTCGGCCACGTGGGCGTCCCGGCTGACCTTCGCGACGATGCTCGCCGCGCTCACGATCGGGTACGCCTCGTCGGCGCCGTGCTCGGCCCGGAGCTCCAGGTCGGCCGCAACGCGGTTCCCGACACGGCGCTCGAACCTGACGGCGTTGGTGTCGCCGGCGTCGAGATACGCGGGCAAGTCGTCGCGGGCGACCTGGGAGAGAGCCTCAGCGTGCGCTTCGACCGTCAACTCGTTCATATCGGTCTCGGGGTCGTCGATCCGAGCCACAGGAATCTCGGCGACACTGACGGCGTCGGCACGCTCGCGGATCGTCTCTGCCAGCGACTCTCGCCTGTCGGCCGACAGCTGCTTCGAGTCGGCCACTTCGTCGGGGAGAGCCTCGACGGGGGCGCGGACGCAGGCGGCGAACATCGACCCCAGCACCGGGCCCTTCCCGGCCTCGTCGACCCCGAGTTGCATACCCCGCCGGTTCGGTGTCGGTAACTATAAACTGCCGGTTCCGCCGCCGGGGCTTTCCGGAACTCTCGTACTGATTGTTGTGATTATTGTAAAGACTCACAACAGTCAGTATCACTCTTCGTCACCGTCCCCGGAGTCGTCTCGGAAAAACGCCGGCTGCTCGAACGGTTCGTCCTCACCCCGGACCTCGAGCACGTCCAGCGCAGTGACCTCGGCGTCGACGCCAAGCAGGCCCGCGAGGCTCGGCTCCGTCCGTCCGTCGTCGCTGCTGACGAGTTCCTTGACGTACAGCCCGCCCTCGCCGTGGATCTCGACCGTCGCGTGACGCTCGCCGTTCAGCTCCCCCGACGCCTCGTACACGGACCGGACGCGGGTCTTCGCGGCTCTGCGATGTGAAACGCGCTGGGGCGTCTCCTGCTCGACCGTCGCGCTCTCGAGTTCGGCCAGCGCTCCCTCGAACGCTTCGGAGTCGACCGTCTCGGCGAACTCGACGTCCATCCGGTAGGTCTTGCTGGCGTCGAGTTCCTTGACCCGCTCGACCATATCGTGAGTTGCCAGCCGGAGGCCCTCGACTTCGACCCGGCCGTCGGCGACTTCGTTGATCCGCTCCTGGACGGCATCGGTGTCGATCGATCGCTTGCGCGGTTCGTCGATTTCGATCACGAACGGCCGCCCGGAGCCGAGCATGAGTGCGTCGACGTCCTCGCGGCCGGCACCGTGGAACGTCCCGCTGTCGCCGTTCATGGCGTCTTCGACGATGGGGACAGTCTCCTGCTCGACGCTCGTGTCGTACCGGTAGCCCGTCCCGTCACAGCCGTCGCAGTGTGAGCCCTGGTCCAGTCCCGTCCCGTTGCACTCGCGGCAGGGCCACTCCGTCTGGGGGACGTCCCGTTCGAGTTTCCGGTAGCGGCCGTAGACGAACGCGGAGTTGACCTGGGCCTCGACCTCGTCGGTCGCCAGGTCACACAGCACGAGCAGGTCCGGCCGCTCGAAATCGACCGTCGTCCCGGTCATCTCGCCGAGGCGCTTGCCCACCTCGCGGTTGCACTCGCTTTTCAGCAGTTCGCCCGCCTCGGGGTCGAGGCCCGCGTCCTCGCGGAGCAGGCGGTCGTTCTCCTCCAGCAGCGGCGGCACCTTCGTCCCCACCTGGTAGGTGTCGAACTCGTAGCCGTGGACAGCGGCTGTGGCCTGCTCGGCCCACCACTCGAAACGCTCGCACTCGTCCTCACAGACCCAGCAGGGCTCCTCCGGCGGGTCGAACTCCTCGTCGTCCGCAAGCGCGACCGCGATCCGCAGACTCCGCCCGCGCTCGTCGTTCGAGAGCCCGAAACTCCGGTCGGCGACGAGCCGGCCGAGGCAGTTGTCGCACACCGGCCCGGAGTCGAGCGCCCGCCGGGCGGTCGAGAGCACTGTCATTACCCGGTCGTCGCGCCCGGAGCGTAATTCGCTTTCGGAGACGGGCAGACGGTGTCTCGGGCGCGTCCGTGAGAGTTTTCACCTGGTTGGGTGTACCCACGCCCAGTGCCGCCGATGACCCAGGACGGATGGCTCGCGGCGGCGACTGGCCGCCCGCTCGTCGCCCGGCGGTACTTCGGTGCCTGGCTGGTGCTGCTCGCGACGCTCCCCCTGGGGCTGTATCGGTACTACACCAGCCCCGACATCGGACTCCTCACCTGGCGGGTGGGCGAATCGACCTCCGGTGCGTACATGGGGATCAACTACCACGTCTACCACGTCGCTGCCCAACGCGTGCTCGCGGGGGAGCCGTTCTACGGCGTGGCGCCGGATACCGCGACCGGCAACTTCGTCTATCTCTACCCGCCAGTCACCGTCACCGGCTTCCTCCCGTTCGGCTCCCTGGACTGGACGACGGGATACCTGGTGTTCACGTTCCTGAGCCTCTGTGGCGCGCTCGCCGCGACCGTCGTCGTCGTCCGCTACGTCGAATCGCTCGGAACGCCGCTGGGCTGGCTCGACCTCGCGCTGGTGTTCGGGCTGTTCGCCCTGTCGATCCACGTCAGTGCCACGGTCTACTTCGGGAACATCAACGTCCTCCTCGGGCTGGCGTTCGCAGCCGGCTTCTGGGCCCTCCGGCAGGACCGGGAGTGTGCCGCCGGGACCGCCTTCGGTATCGCGGCACTGTTCAAACTGTTCCCGGCGCTCGTCGGACTCTGGCTGCTCCGGGACCGCCGGTGGGAAGCCACCGCGGCCGCTATCGGGACCGGCGTCGCCGGCCTCCTCGCGGGGATCGCCCTCTTCGGCGTCGACACGACAGTGCACTTCTTCAGGACCGTCGTTCCGAACCGATCGGATTCGGCGGCGTTCGTCGGCGGTCTCCCGGCTGACGGGCCGTTCTACGTGACTGTCCAACGTCCGCTTTCGCACCTGCTCTGGGGGCTCTGGCCTGGTGCGCCGTACCCCCTGCTTCCGGCGAGCGCGGCCCTGGTCTGTGGCGCGACGCTCGCGGTGTTCTACCGCCGGATCGAAACCGAACGTGACCGGCTGATGGCTATCTTCGCTACGGTCGTCGTCACGCTCGTTGCCGTCCCGTCGTTCAGGCTGTACGCACCCCTGCTGTTCCTGCCCCTGGTCGCCCTGCTGTACACCTGGACCGACGGAGCCGGCAGGCGGCTGTTTCTCGCCGGGGGCCTGCTGTTCTCCGTCGTCGCACGGCCGCGCCACGTGCTGACCGCTTCGGAGTTTCTCGGGCCGCTGGAAGCGCCGGTCGCGGCCGCCGGGCGGGTTGTGACCATCCAGCTTCTGGCCTACGGCGTCATGCTTGCGGCCTGTGGCTGGCACCTGCACAGCGGCGAAAACATCCATCGACAGTAACCACTGATACTGCCGGACGTGACTATGTTACTCCGAGTGATGCTCGGACTGGGGTTTTCGGTTGTCTCAGATGCTGAGCGCTATCCGGGTGGGAACGGAATCACGTCCGGCAGTATGATTACTGGCGCAGGGCGGCCGTCACAGCAAAAATCCAACGATCAGGCACTGCACGAAGGGAGCCCAAACGTTCAAATCGAACGACCGTTTGCTGTAGGTATGAACGTTCGGACCGCGGTCGTCCTGGCAGCCGGGGAAGGAACGCGGCTACGTCCCCTCACGAAGAACAGGCCGAAACCGATGCTCGCCGCCGGAAACCGGCCAATCCTGGAGCACGTCCTCGACGCGCTGGTCGACGCTGGCATCGAGAAGCTGGTGGTCGTCGTCGGCTACCGGCGGACGCGCGTCCAGGAGTACTTCGGCCCCGAGTACCGGAACGTCCCCATCGAGTACGTCCTCCAGGGCAAACAGCTGGGGAGCGGCCACGCGCTCCTGCAGGCGCGCGACGCGACGGCCGGACCGCTCGTCGTCGTCAACGGCGACCGCGTCATCGAACCGGGCTCCGTCACGCAGGTAATGGAGGCGTTCGACGCGGGCGGCGGCTCGCCGGTGATGGCGGTCATCGAACGCGACGACGCACACGAGTACGGTGGCGTGCGGCTATCGGGCGGTGAGATCACCGACCTCGTCGAGAAGCCCCAGCCTGGCGCCTTCCGCCTGATCAACGCGGGCATCTACGCGTTCGAACACGATATCTTCGACGCCATCGAGGAGACGCCGCGGGAGGCCGGCGAACTCGCCCTGACCGACACGATCGAACGGCTCATGGAGCGCAACAGCGTCAGCGGCGTCCAGACGAGCGGGATCTGGGCCGACGCGACCTACCCCTGGGACCTGCTCGAGGTGACATCGACAGTGCTCGCCGACGGCCGCGTCAAAGAAGCGCCGCGGGCGGACGGCGTCTGGGTCGGCGAGAGCGCGACAGTCCACCAGGACGCGACGCTGCGGCCGCCGGTCGCAGTCGGTGCCGACTGCGTCGTCGGTCCGGGCTCGGTCGTGGGGCCGGACGTCGCACTCGGCGAGAACACGACCGTGGGCGCGAACGTGACCGTCGAGCGTTCGGTCGTCGACTCGGACTCGCGGATCGGCCACGGCTCGACCGTGGTCGACGCGGTGCTCGGCCAGAGCGGTCACCTGCAAGCCGACGCATCGATCCCGGGCGGCCCTGCGGACGTCCGCGTCGACAACGAGGTGTTCGAGGATCAGCGGCTGGGGGCAGTGCTGGGTGACCGGGTCGAGGCCGGCGGGAGCGTCACCTTCGAACCCGGCGCCCTCGTCGGGTCCGGCGCAGCGATCGGCGACGGCTGCTGCGTGGCCGGTCACGTGCCGAGCGACGCGGAGGTGGTGCGCTGATGTGCGGGATCATCGGCTGTGTCGGGCGCGGCGAGCGCACGCTGGATACGCTGGTCGACGGGCTCGAACGGCTGGAGTATCGCGGGTACGACTCCGCGGGGATCACCCTCCTCGACGACGACCTCGGTGTCCGCAAAACGGCCGGGAAGATCGCGGACCTCGAGACCCTCCTCGACGAGCGGCCGGTCGACGGCCGCATCGGGATCGGCCACACGCGCTGGAGTACCCACGGCCCGCCTACGGACGCGAACGCCCACCCCCACCAGGACTGCACCGGGGACGTGGCCGTGGTCCACAACGGCATCATCGAGAACTACCAGTCGCTGCGCGACGACCTCTCCGCGGAGGGGCACACGTTCACCAGCGACACCGACACCGAAGTGGTTCCGCACCTGATCGAGCGCGGGCTCGAGATGGGCGACTCACCCGAGGCGGCGTTCCGCAACGCGATCGCACAGCTCGACGGGAGCTACGCGATCGCAGCGATCGTCGGGAACGAGGAGGCAGTGTTCGCGGCCCGGAACGACTCGCCGCTGGTGATCGGCATCGGCGACGGGACGGCGTCGGGCGACCGGGAGTACTTCCTGGCGAGCGACGTGCCGGCGTTCAGGGAGTACACCGGCGAGGTGATCTACGTCGAAGACGGCGAGTTCGCCAGACTCGATTCGGAGCTGGCGGTGACCGACAGCGACGGCCAGCCGGTCGACAAGGCGGTCCACACCATCGAGTGGGACGCCGAGGAGACCGGGAAAAGCGGGTACGATCACTACATGCTCAAGGAGATTCACGAGCAGCCCCGGGCGCTGCGGCAGTGTCTCAGCGGCCGCGTCGACGAACTCGCCGGGACGGTCAATCTGGACGGTCTCAGCGATCGGTCGCCGAGCAGCGTCCAGTTCGTCGCCATGGGGACGTCGTATCACGCCGCACTCTACGGCACCCACCTGTTCCAGCAGGCGGGCATCCCGGCCCAGGCGTTCCACGCGAGCGAGTACGCGACCGCGACCCCGCCGACCGGCGACGCGCTCGTGATCGGGATCACCCAGAGCGGCGAGACAGCCGACACGCTGAGCGCGCTACGCGAGGCGCGCAGCCGCGGCGCGGAGACGATGGCCGTGACGAACACCGTCGGCTCGACTGCCGACAGGGAGTGCGACGAGACGCTGTTGATCCGGTCGGGGCCCGAGATCGGCGTCGCCGCCTCGAAGACGTTCACCGGACAGCTCGCAGCCCTGAACCTCCTCGCGCTCGCGACGGTCGAATCCACCCGCACGCGCCGGAACGTCGTCCCGGAACTCCGGGAGCTGCCAGGTCGGGTCCAGTCGATTCTCGACGATTCGAACGCTGCCGAAATCGCCGAGGAGTACCACGACTCCGAGTCGTTTTTCTTCATCGGTCGGCGCTACCAGTACCCTGTCGCGCTGGAGGGCGCGCTGAAGCTCAAGGAGATCAGCTACGAGCACGCAGAGGGGTTCTCGGCCGGCGACCTCAAGCACGGGCCGCTCGCGCTGGTCGACGAGGATACCCCCGTGTTCGCGATGGTGACTGGCGACGACGAAGTCGCCCGCAAGACTGTCGGCAACATCAAGGAGGTGGAAGCACGCGACGCGCCGGTCGTCGCCGTCACCGACGGCCGGAGCGACGCGGCGCTGTACGCCGATCACGTCCTCGAAGTCCCGGAGACGATCCCCCGCGCGGCTGCCGTGCTGACGAACGTGCAGCTCCAGCTGGTCGCCTACCACGTGGCGAACCTGCTCGGCAGGCCCATCGACAAGCCACGGAACCTCGCGAAAAGCGTCACCGTGGAGTAGGTTCCCACGTGCGAACTTTTTTGACTGTGAATATTCTCACGAAGGATAGAAATCAGTCTTCGGGGGGAGAACCGTCCGGAAACCGATCGGCGAGTCGTTCCCGCGCGGCGGCCACGACGATCGGCAGCGTGATCGTGGCGTCGGCGTACACCGAGGCGTTCCGGGCGGCGGCTTCCAGCTTCCCCCAGGAGCGCGCTTCGTCGAGCGACGCGCCGGAGAGGCCGCCGGTCTCTGGCGGATCCATCGTCAGCTGGACGGCGTAGTCGTACGCGTCCGGCGCGACCAGCATCGTCTGGAGCACGTAGTTTTTCGGCACGCCGCCGCCGACGACCATCGCACCCGCGCGCTCGCTCTCGTGGGCGAGGTCGTTCAGCGGTTTCATGTCCGCGAGCGCGTCCAGCGAGAAATCGGAGGTCTGGCTGTACATCCAGGCCTGCAGGCCAAGCACCGAGTCCTGGACCGCGGGACAGAACACCGGAACGTCGTGCTCGGCGGCAGCAGCGGCGATTCCTGCTGACTCCTCGACCTCCTCGCGGTCGTTGACCTCGCTGTTGGCGCGCCCCAGTTCCTCGGTGAACCGCTGGATGCTCACGACGCCCTCGGCCTCCAGCGGCGGAAACACCTCCTCGCGGAGGTGCGACTCGAACAGCGTGAAGTGCTCCTGGGGCAGGTAGACGTTGTAGATGCGGTCGACGCCCTCCTCGCGGAGCTGTTCGTCGTGGTCGCGGCGGGACTCGTCGTCGGGACTGCGCCCGTGGTGGTGCTTGCCACCGATCGCCTCGATGCTGTCGTGGGTCAGGTTCGCGCCGGTCGTCACCAGCGCGTCGACGTGGCCGTCGCGGATCAGGTCGGCGACAAGCTGGCGCATCCCCGCGGGCACCATCGCGCCGGCGAGCCCGAAGAAGTTGGTGACGTCGTCGTCCCGGAGCATCTCTGTGTAGATGTCTACCGCCTCGTGGAGCGTCCGCGCGCCGATTCCCGCCTTGCCGTACTCCGCCACGAGGTCGTCGACGGTCATCTCGTCGCCGACGGAGACGTGGCCGATCGGATCGTGAGCGAACTCCTCGCGGTGCGGTGTGTGCCCGGTCCCCTCGTCGTGCTCGCCCTCGTCGGTCATTGGCGGGTATCCGACAGCGATCCCTATCAGGCCGTCGGTTGGCGTCGGGCGCACGGCCGTCGGTTGGCGCCGGGCGCACGGCCGTCGGTTGGCGTCGGCCACCAGCCTCATAGTGATTTTTGTGAGTCGTTCCGGGATCGACCGCACGACTGCGTGCGGCCGACCCGGTAAACAGTCACAAAACTCACTATCAGATGATCGGTTCGGCATTCTCGCGGATGATGAGGTACGCGGGGACGGCCATGACGTTCAGCGCCGGAATCATTGAGAAGAACGCCCAGAACAGCGGCCCGCCATCCCAGTCGGTCGTCGTGCGGAGGTTCCACGCATCGAGGTACACCGACGCTGGCAGGATCAGCAGCGTCGATACGAGCCACAGGAAAAAAAACGGCGCGTTAAACACGAACGACCCGAGGCCGAAGATGCCCGCGAGCGCGATCAGCAGGCTCGGCACGAGTCCCGCGATGATCCCGTAGAAGCCGCGCGAATCCCCTCGTGGCTCCTCGTCGGGCAGCACCGGCACGTAGTACCCGTCCTCGATCGTCAGGAGGATCGTCTCGCCGTGGATGTCGGCGAACCGGTCCATCGGGATGTCGCGCAACGAGAGCAGGCGCGCCAGCCGCGGATCGGTGCCCTGGTCGGGCCACTCGAAGTAGACCACGACCGTCTCGTTGTCCGCGTCGACTATCGACAGCTGCAGCGCCAGCGCCTCCTCGGTGTCGATCTCGGCCGGGTAGTCGTCCGGAATCTCGCTGGTCGGGACGCGCTCGACGCCGATCGCCTCCCCGCGACCGCGCATCCCCTCCGCGAGCCCCTTCATCTCCTGCTCGACCTCGACGAACGACTGTGCGGCGTGATCTAGCTCCGCCTTCTCGGGGTCCTCGGCCATCTCCGCCGAGTCTGACTCTGCCGAGTCTGACTCCGCGTCGGCGTCCGACCCCTCGGCGGTGCTGGCGCTCCCCTCCTCGGGTGCCTCGATCGTTGTCGTCGTCTCGGCGCTGCTGCTCGCCTCCGTCTCGGCCCCTTCGCCGTCCAGTTCGTCGTCTCCCGTCACTGTTTTGCACGCAGTTCAACGTCCGGGCAACTAAACGTATCGCTGTGTCGGGCCGCTGGCGGTCCAGTGCGTTTACATACCGCTGGTGAGAGCTACAAGTATGCTCCTGACGCTGGAAGGGCTGGACGGGAGCGGGAAGAGTAGCTGCATCGACGCGCTCCGGAGTTCGACTGCGGTCCCCGAGGGCGCCGTGTTCACCCGCGAACCGACAGACTCCTGGTACGGCGAGGCCGTCCGCCGCTCGATCGCCGACGACCGGGCCGACCCGCTCGCGGAGCTGTTCCTGTACACGGCCGACCACGCCGCCCACCTGAGCGGAACGGTCCGCCCGGCGCTGGAGCGGGGCGCGCCTGTCATCTCCGACCGCTACTCCGACTCCCGGTTCGCCTACCAGGGCGCGACGCTCGCCGGGGCGTACGAGTTCGACGATCCGGTCGCGTTCGTCAGGGGCGTCCACGAACCCTGGACGCGCCCGCCGGACGCCACCATCTATCTCGACGTCGACCCCGAAACCGCCGCAGAGCGCAGCGGCGCAACGAACAAGTTCGAGACCACCGCCTATCTCGAATCCGTCCAGGAGAACTACGAACGGCTCATCGAGCAAGAGCGCGAACGGTTCGTCCGTATCGACGCCTCCCCACCGGAGGATGACGTCGTCGACCAGGTCATCGAGGCAGTCGGGACGCTGCTGTAAAACCGCCGCTACTGCGATGTGGTGGCGAAAATACTCACACCAATCGCTATCAGTCAGAATCAGGAGACGCCGGACTCCAGATTCTCCAGGAGTTTGCCGACGAAAAGCCCCAGGCGCGGGGAGATGTCGTCCTCGCTGGCCGGTTCGGCAGGTTGTGCGGCGAGCGTCTCGACGAACCGCTCGGAGTGTGTCATCGCGTTGATGATGTCGACGACGTCCACCGTCAACCCCTCGTCGGAGGTGTCGAGGTCGGGGTGGCGCTGCTTGGCCTCCTCGGGGTAGGTGATCGTCCACGAGGGGCCGCCTATCGTTGCGAGCACGTCCCCAACGTCGCCGACTTCGAGCCGGCCGTCCGGGATACCGACGTAGATGCTCCCATCCTCGACGTCCGTGCCGTACCGATCCATCGTGTCCCCGTTCGCAGCCATCCCCCGTCGGTCTTTCGCCGGTCGAGGGGGATCGACGGGGACTGACAGAGGGACGGCGTGTTACTCCTTGCGGCGGCGTCGCCGCCGACGGCCTCGTGTGCCGCTGCAGCCGCCTCGAACACGACCGCGACGTCGTCGGCTTCGAGGATTGTTCCCATCGGTGTCGTCTCGTACTCGACATCGAACGACTCGAGGGCGTCGACCGCCTTCGCGACCTCGGGTGCCATGCTCCCGTCAGTGTCGGGCGAGACCGCCAGGAATGCTGTCGCTGTCATGTGGTCAGCTACGGCAGTCGGCCACCTAACTCTGTGGTTCGGTCGACTCGGCCAGGTCGATGTCCAGGAGGCCGGCCTCGATCTCCTCGCGGCGGTTCTCGAGCCACTCGGGGAGGACGAGCCGCTCGCCGAGTTCCGACAGCGGTTCGTCGACTGTGTAGCCCGGCTCCCTGGTGGCGAACTCGAACAGCACGCCCCCGCTGGTCCGGGCGTAGACGGACTCGAACCACTTGCGGTCGATGATCTCCGTCGGGCGCAGCCCGTGGTCCATCAGCAGTTCGCGCCACGCTTCCTGCTCGTCCTCGGGCACCTGGAAGGCGACGTGGTGGACGGTGCCCGCACCCGGCTGCCCGCGCGTGTCCTCCGGAAGTTCGAGGATGTCCACGACGTACCCCAGGTCGCCCGATGACTCGTACCGGGTTCTGTCCTCTTCGGTCGCGGTCCGCTCGTATCCCATCGCCTCCAGCAGCGGTGCGGTCGACTCCAGGGAGGCGAGCGACAGCGTCACGCCGAAGAAGCCGCGGATCGCGTGCTCGGCCGGGACGGGTCTCTCGTGGGGGTTCCCCGCTGGCGCGTCCTCGCGCGCGACGAGTTCGAGCTGCGTCCCGTCCGGATCGGTGAACGGGACGACGGTGTCGCCGATCCGCTCGCGCGGTTCCTCGACGTCGACCCCGTGGTCGTCGAGGCGGTCGACCCAGTAGTCAACAGAATCGCCGGGGATCAGGAACTGCGTCGTCGAAGCCTGTCCCACGCCGACCTGGCCCTGTCGGGCGTTCGTGTACGGGAAAAACGTCATGCTGGTGCCGGGCGAGCCCTCCTCGTCGGCGTAAAACAGGTGGTAGACCGAGACATCGTCCTGGTTGACGGTCTGCTTGACGAGGCGCAACCCGAGCGTCCCCGTGTAGAACTCGTAGTTTCGCCCCGGGTCACTGCCGATCGCTGTGACGTGGTGGATGCCTGGCGTGGAGGTTACCATAGCTCACCTACGGTTCAAAGGTGCATAACTGCTGTGGACTCCGCCCTTATTGGTAGCCGTTTCCGCCCCGTATGGGACCGTTCCGGCCCCAGTCGCCGACCGGTCAGTCGTTCGATTTGCGCTTCTGTTCGGGATGATCCGCGACGAATACGCTCGTGTTGTCCGGGACGTCGTCAGTCACCCAGGAGTTCGCGCCGATGCTCACGTGATCCCCGACCTCGACCGTCCCGAGCACGTTGCTCCCGGCACCGATGACGACGTGGTCCCCGATGTCGGGATGGCGCTTGTAGTTTTTCGCGAGCATCTTGTCCTCGTTTTCGGCCTCCTCGAAGTGCAGCGCGCCCAGCGTGACGTTCTGATAGATCCGCGCCCAGTCGCCGACCGTCGCCGTCTCGCCGATGACGACACCGGTCCCGTGATCGACGAAAAAGTACTCGCCGATCTCCGCACCCGGGTGGATGTCGATGCCCGTCTCGGTCTTCGAATCCTCGGCGAGTTCGCGGGCGTACTCGTACATCTCCTCCTCGTAGAGTGTGTGTGCTACCCGGTGGGTCATGATAGCGTGAAACCCGGGATAGGAGCGGATGATCTCACAGTAGCTCTTCGCCGCCGGATCCCCTTTGTAAGCGGCTTCGACGTCCTTCTTGAGGGCACGACGGATTGCGGGCAACCGATCGAGGGCCCTGTCGACGACGGCAGTCAGTTCGGCCTCGTCGCGGTCGGAGTAGGCCGTGATGCCCGTGTGGATGCAGCTCCCGAGGTCGGTTAGGCGGGCGAGGGTTTCCGCAGGGTCGTCGAGCAACTCGGTCGCATTCCAGCAGTTGGGGAACAGCAGCTGTTTGAGGAGGTGGAGTTCGTCGCGCAGTGAATCGCGGCGTGGGTACACGCGCGAGGTGTCCGTCGGGAAGGGCGATTCGTCTGCTCGGTACGAGTCGACGAGTTCGCGGTGGGCGTCGCCGGTGTACTCGTATCCCATTCCGTAGTGATTGACGCCGTCGAGTAAAGTGAGTTACTGTCATTCCTCGGCGGTGGCAGCGAGTCGTCAGGACTCGTATTCCAGCCAGAGGTACTTCGTGGCGTAGCTCCGGTAGGGCTCCCAGTCGCGGGCTTTCTCGACCATCTCCTCGCGGCTCATGTCGCCGTAAATCTCTACCATCCCGCGACGCACGCCGAGGTCACCGATCGGGAACACGTCGTCGCGCCCGAGTACGAACAGGAGGTACATGTCGGCAGTCCACCGGCCGACACCGCGGATCTCGGTCAGGGTCTGGACGACCGCCTGCTCGCTGGCCTCCCTGAGAACGTCCGGTGCGATGACCCCGTCCGCGTACGCGCCTGCGACGTTTCGAATGTACTCGGCCTTCTGTCCGCCGACGATCGCTGCCAGCGGCTCCTCGCCGTACTCCATGACGGCTTCGGGTGCGATCGGCTGCTCGAACGCCGAGAACAGGTCCTCGCGGATCGAGTCGGCAGCGGCGGTGCTGATGCTCTGGTTGACGATCGACACCACGAGCCGCTGGAAGGGGTGCTCGGCCGGGGTGACCGTCACCGGCCCGTGCCTCGCCACCAGCTCCGCCATGGGATCGTCCGCCTCGAGAACCGCAGCGACGTCCGGATCCAGTTTCGCTGTCATCCTGCGGCCCAGTTAGAGCCAGGGGGCCGGATACGTTTCGGTCCAGGGCGTCACCCCGGCGGCACCTCCGCCGCGCCGAGTTGGCAAGCCCTAAACCGTTCTGCGCCGGAGAGGGAGGTATGCGAATCGCCGACCGTCACCAGGTCGACGGGGAGCGCGAGCGGCTGACGGTGGTCCCCGAGAACGTCGACGACCTCTGGCACCTCTCGCACGTGATCGAGCCGTGCGACCGCGTCGCCGGGGACACCACCCGCCGGATACAGCGCAACGACGACCAGCTCCGGGACACCGGCGGCGAGCGCGAACACCTTTGGGTCGAGATCGGCGTCGAGGACGTCGAGTTCGCCCGCTTCGCCAACCGCCTGCGGGTCGGCGGCGTGATCGAGGACTGCTCGCGGGAGGATCAGCTCGGCCTCCACCACACGATCAACGTCGAGGACAACGCCGAGATCGAGATCGAGAAACGGTTCAAACCTGACCAGCGCGAGCGCATCGAGGAGGCGGTGGAGGCGACCGACGTCCCGGACGTCGCCATCGCGACAGTCGAGGAGGGCCAGGCGTACGTCCACTCCGTCGCACAGTACGGCACCGAGGAGCGCGCGTCGATCACCGCCCCCACAGGGAAAGGCGAGTACGCCCGCCCGCGGAAGGAACTGTTCGAGGAACTCGCCACCGTCCTGGGGCGACTCGACGCCGACGCGATCATCCTCGCGGGCCCCGGCTTCACCAAACAGGACGCCCTCGACTACATCGAGGAGCACGCGCCCGATCTGGTCGAGCGGATCACCACCGTCGACACGAGCAGCGTCAGCGACCGCGGCGTCCACGAAGTGCTGAAACGCGGCGCGGTCGAGGACGTCCAGCAGCAGACCCGCATCGCCGCCGAATCGGAGCTGATCGACGACCTCATGGAACGCATCGCCGAGGGCTCGGAAGCCGCCTACGGCCCCGAGCAGGTGGCGAAAGCCGCCGACTACGGCGCAATCGAACACCTGCTGGTCCTCGACGAGCGGCTCCGGATCGAGCGCGCCGGCGACGGCGACTGGGACGTCGACGTCGACGCCATCGTGGAAACGGCCGAGCAGAAAGGCGGGGAGGTGACCGTCTTCTCCAGCGAGTTCGACCCCGGCCAGCAGCTGGCGAACCTCGGTGGTATCGCCGCCCTCCTGCGGTATCGCCTGGACTGACCAGCTGAAAAGCCGCTACAGCCTGATACGGTCGTGCGTGATACTGATTGTCGTGAGTGTTTTCGACACCTCGGGAGGGAGCAGGTCGACAGCGGCGAGACGATCATCGGCAGGGACTCGTTCACCGAACACACGTACGAACTCCCGATCGAAACGTCCTGATCGCGGTGCATCCATACGCAGTCCCTGTCTCTGGTTCAGAAACTGAATAGCAACATACAAACCTCGATCACTTGAAGCGTCGCCCATGTCAGTAATCGAGACCCAGGGGTTGACGAAGCGGTACGGGGCAGTCACCGCCGTCGAGAACCTCTCGATACGGATCGAAGAGGGGGAGATCTTCGGCTTCCTGGGGCCCAACGGAGCGGGGAAGTCGACGACGATCAACATGCTGCTCGATTTCGCCAAACCGACCTCGGGGAGTGCCCGGGTGTTCGGGATGGACTGCCAGGAGAACGGCAAGCAGATCCGGCGACGGATCGGCGTGCTGCCGGAGGGGTACGACGTCTACGAGCGGCTGACCGGCCGCCAGCACCTGGAGTTCGTCCTCGAATCGAAGGAGGCAAATGAGGACATCCACGCGCTGCTGGACCGCGTCGGCATCGCTGGCGACGCCGACCGGAAGGCCGGCGACTACTCGAAAGGGATGAAACAGCGCCTCGTGCTGGCGATGGCGCTGGTCGGCGACCCCGACCTGCTGATCCTCGACGAGCCCACGACCGGGCTCGACCCCAACGGCGCCCGCGAGGTCCGCCGGATCATTCAGGAGGAGAACGACCGCGGGACGACCGTCTTCTTCTCCAGTCACATCCTCGAACAGGTCGAGGCCGTCTGCGACCGCGTCGGGATCCTGCGCGACGGGGAACTGGTCGCGGACGACTCCATCGAGGGGCTCCGCGCCAACGTCGGCGGCGGCGAGACGCTGGTCGTCGAGGGCGAGGGCTTCACCGAGGAAGTCGTCCGGAACGTCGAAGCGATGGACGGCGTCGCGGGCGTGCAGGTGCGGGGCGGCGGATCGGAGCTTGCGATAAACGTCGGCCAGGACGTCAACAAGTCCGAGGTACTCGGGCTGATCGAGGACGCCGGTGCAACCGTCGCTGACTTCTCAACCGAGGAGGCGTCGCTAGAGGAGCTATTCGCCTCGTACACGACCGACTACGGGGGTGCAGAGGCATGAGCTGGACGGCGATCGCCAAGAAAGACCTCCAGGACAGCATCCGCTCGCGAACGCTGTGGGCGACGATCGGGATCTTCCTGGGGCTGATCCTGCTTCTGTCGTGGCTGTTCACCGACGGCTCCGGCGAGGAGACGTTCATCGCGGCCGCCGGGTTCACGTTTCTCATCGGCGTCCTGTTTTTCGTCCCGATGGCCGGCCTGCTGCTTAGCGTGAAGTCGATCATCCGCGAGCGCAACTCCGGAACGATCAATCTGCTCCTCTCGCTGCCACACACCCGCGGCGAGATGATCCTCGGCAAGTTCGTCGGGCGCTCGATCGTCATGGTCGTCACCGTCCTGGCGGGCTTTCTGCCCGCGCTGCTGTACATCTTCGTACAGGTCAACGGAACGGACGTCATCCAGCTGTTGACATTCCTCTTTGCTCTCAGCGTGTTCGGCATCATGTGGATCGGCATCGGAATCGGCCTCTCCGCGCTGGTCAACAGCGAAACGCAGGCCACCATCACCGGTGTCGTGATGTTCGCTGTGCTGATCCTGTGGCCGCTCATCTTCGAACAGGCCGGCATCGACCTCCCGTCGTTCGCCCAGCGGTTCTGGCTGCTCGTCATCTTCGCCGACCTCTTTTTCCTCCCTGGCAGGATTGCCGACGGCGATTTCACCTTCCCCTCGGTCGTCGAGTTCGACGAGGTACTCCTCGAGGAGGTCAACGACGTCGCAATCTCCGTCGGGCCGCACCTGCAGATGTGGTTCGTGGTCGTCCTGGTCGCGTTCTGGATCCTCCTCCCGATCGGGGTCGGGTACTACCGGTTTAGCAGCACTGACCTCTGATAGCGATTGTTGTGATTGTTTTCGGCGTTACATCGCAATATCACTATGACAGGAGCCAAATCACGTCCGGGTGTATAAGGACGTCGCCGACGACGGGGTAGTATGGACGTCGTCGACCTCGACCACGTGGCGATCCGCGTATCGGATCTCGACCGGGCGCTGTCGTTCTACCACGACCTGCTGGGCATGGAACTCCGCGACCGGGAGCGATACGACGCCGGCGAGGTCCCGTACGTGGCCGTCGTCGCGGGTGGCCGTCACGTGCACATCGTGCCGACCGAGGAGGAGTTCACAGTCGAACGGGAGCATATCTGCTTTCTCCTCCGGTCTTCGGAGGTCGACTCCCGCGAGGAACTGGAGGACCTGCTCGACCGGCTCCGCGAGGAGGGTATCGAGGTCGAGGAGGGGGAGCCGTACAGGCGCTACGGCGCCTACGGCCGCGCCTGGGCCGCCTACGTCCGGGATCCCGACGGCCGGCGCGTCGAACTCAAAATCCACTGATACTGCCATCAGATGCTGAGCGCTATCCGGGTGGTAACGGAATCACGTCCGGCAGTATGAGCGTGCGCTCCCCAGCTACTGTTCCTCGACGTGCCGGACCGCGCTCGCAATCCCGCGCGAACTCTCGACCATCTCGGGGCCGGACATCTCGGCCCGCCCGACCGCGAACGCCTTCGGGCCCTCGATGACGACTTCGTCGCCGGGCCGGATCTCCGGCGACGCCGCGACGACGCCCGGCGCGAGCACGGAGCCGTGGGGGACGAACGCATCGATCTCGATCTGTTTCGTCGGGACCTCACTGTCGACCCAGCGGCGCGCGCCGGCCAGCGTCAGTGAGAGCACGCCGTACTCGGGGACGAGCATCGCCAGTTGCTCGCCGTCGGCCGACAGCGCCCGGAGCTTGGGGTAGACGCTCTCGACAGCCAGGTCCGCGAACAGGTCGTCCCCCGCATCCTCGCCGAACTGGTAGTCGGCGACTGCGCGGATCGTGTTGTGCTGGCGCTCCCGTTTCGAGTACTTGAGCTCCTGGGAGAGCGTCGACGCGAGGTTCGCCAGCGAATCGCCAGCGGTGGGGTGGCCCTCGACGGTGTACTCGAAGTCCAGGCCCAGCGACGACTCGACGCGCTCGCAGATCTCGCGATACCCCTCCTCGGGGACGTGCGCGACGATCCTGGGATAGTCGTTCCGTTCGAGATACGCCTCCAGCACGGTCGCGACGAACTCGATCTCGGTCGCGGACCACCGGCCTGTCACCGCGGTGTCGTACTGCTGTGCCGGGTAGGTGAGTTCGAGTTCCTGCGGGACGACGCCGATCGGCGAGGTCATCGACACCAGGTGCGCGCGGTACTGGATCGCGTCGTGGAACTGCCCGTGGCTCTGGGACTCGCTGTAGGGCTTCCGCGCCGAGCACGGCACCAGTACGAGCGGGTTGTCGAACCGGTTGCGGTACCGGCCCGTCACCCGCTCGGCGTAGCGCTGGATCTCTACCCGGCGCATCGCGTCCGCGGAGGTGGCGGTGATCTCCGCCTGCCTGACGATCGGCGTCCGCTGTTCGAGGTAGGCGTACTGCTGGTCGAGACCCCGGAACGTCGCGGTCAGCCACTGCTCGTGGCGGGCCTGCGCCTCGACGTAATCCCGGAGGGTGCCCGCCCTGATCCGCTCGCGGACGACGCCCAGCGCCGCGCGGAGTGCGTGCTCGTTGTGCTCGGCACACGCTGCGCGGTCGAACTCTGCGAGGGGACGCTGGCAGGCCGGGCAGGCACAGGGCAGTTCCGAGAGATCCGAGAGAAAGCGCTCGCCGTCGGTCGTGAGGTACTTGCCTTGAGTACCTTTCACGGCGGCCCGGTCTGGGTCGAACAGGTCCACACCCGCGTATGCGAGCGTGGCAACGTTCGCGGGCGTCGCGATGCCGGGCAGGTACAGCGCGGTGTCGGCGGGAATCGCCTCGCGCGTCTCGACGACTGCCGTGACGAGTGCTGCGGCGTGGCCCGCGAGTTCCTGCGCGTTCGAGAGCACGTACGCGTCGGTGCCGTGGTCGTCGGCGGTGGCCGGCGAAACGACGGCCGCGCTCGGGAACTCGGCGTCCGGCGGGTCCGGGGCGAACGCTTCGGTGACCTCCTCGGGCGTCCCGCCCGGGAGCGCCCGGTGGGGCAGGACGGTCAGTTCGTCCTCGGAGCCCTCGGGATCCTCCCGCGATTCGACCCACTCGCTGCCCGCGTCGGTCAGTACCTCGTCGACCAGTGCCGGCGTGTGGAGGGGCTCGGCCAGGCGGAGTTCGCCCAGCCGCGCCGCACTGTCGCGCTCGTGGACCTCGAAGTACTCCGTCATCCCGGCGGCGCACCTCCGCTGGCCTCCTTCGGGGAGCCGCTCCTGTCGTTCATGCAACGTTCTGGGATGTCACCGGATAACTGTTCGTCGGTTCGCTCTGCATTTTCCGTCGGCCGCCGTCGTCGCAGCCACGAATCGCTTAATCGACCGATAGCCGCTCTCGATCTCCCAGCGATAACCGTACTCTGTGAGGTGACCGCTCCTACAATTCGACATGAACGCCGAGTACTGCCGGTGATCGTCGTATTCTGAGTCCTCTTTCCAGAACTTGCTGGCTGTCGAACTCCCGGTCCATCAACACGTTATCGACGTGGATCAGGTCCTCAGCGGAATCCAGCAGATCCTCGACGATTTCCTTCGGTGAAGTCCTCACCCTATCGTTCGCTGTATTTTTCCAAACCCACCCACTCCGGGATGGAGAGCTCCTCTCGAATTGCATCGCGTTTCAGCAGAATGAACCCACCGAAGATGCCGAAGAAGCCGACGATGGACAGCAAATCGAGCGTCTCATCGAGGACGAGCCAGCCGGAGACGGCAGCGAATACTGGTGCAGCATACGACACCAGATTGATCTCAATCGCTCCCAAGCGGTCGAGTAGATCGAAGTAAATGAAGTAGCCGATCGCACTGGCGAACACCGCAAGGTACAGAATTGCGCTGAGCGCTTCAATCGAGATAGTTACAGAACTCACCGATTCCGAAGGGAGGCCAGCGCTTATCAGATGGAGAATCACAGCACCGAGTGCGTTTGACCACGCAACCATCCCTTCAGTCGAAATGGTGCTATCGGTACGTTGCACCAAAACGCTCCCGAGAGCAATGCAGACGGCTGCGAGCAGCACGAACCCCGACGCAACGAAGTCGCTCGTCAGAAGATTCGTTGGATTCGGGCGGACAACGATCCCAACCCCGATAATTCCGAGCAACAGTCCTACGACGCCGATCGAGCGTAATCGCTCCTCGGGCAAAAAGAGGCGAGAAAAGCCTGTCGCCAGAATCGGATTCAGAGCCACGAGAATCGCCGCCACGCCGCTTGTCACACCTTGCTGACCAATGAACAGGAACGCATTGTAGAGGGCGATAATCAGCACCGCGCCGACAGCGACAGTCGCCCAGTCCGCGCGGGACCGGGGCCGCCAGTTGTCGGTCGCATAGGCTGCGTATCCGAGCATGATGACTCCCGCAATATCGTACCTGAACCCCGCGAACAGGACCGGTGGAATGTACGCCAACCCGGCTTTTATCGCCATGAATGCGGTGCCCCAGAGAATCGACAACAGGAGGAACAGACCTCCGTTTCGGTACGAACTCATGTCTGGCAACGGTCCCGCCGAGTGAATAAC
>PXRK01000086.1 GCA_003021015.1 Halobacteriales archaeon QS_4_66_20
GAACCCTGGACGGGCGTGGGGGCCACGCACCAACGGTGGTGCGGGCCACTCCGAGCGGATACCCAACCCGCCACACCCTCACTTCGAGGGCCGAAGGAGTGTCCACAAACCCGCAAGCTGACAGCCGGGGGATGTCGGCTCGGCCCGACGCCCCACGGAGGAGTCCTCGCCCTTCAGGGCGGGGAGGATGTCAATGATCGGTGTCCTGACCGCTTTAGCTGAATGCGGGCGCTAAGCCCGTCTTCTTGCTGCCACCGCTACCGAAAGAGTTGACAACTAGCGACGTTGTGGACGCTGCTCGTCCGGCTGGGCCCCTATCGCGCACATCCACGGCGATCACGTCTGTCGATTGCCCGCACCTGCACGTCCCACGCCAGCGGCCGAACCGACAGAAAGGCTGGCAGCGCTGGTAACAATTGCCGCGTCTGACGAGTCTCGGTGCATACTTCCGAGAGGGTGGGGTCTATTGGTGCATGGTTCCTACGATCGTGTATGGCACAGCAAGACTACGCGAACAACGTGCTCGTCTCTGCTGACTGGGTAGAGGACCACCTCAGAGAGTTCCAGTCGGACGACCCGGCGTACAGGCTGCTGGAAGTGAACAACCCGACGGTGACTGCGGATTCGGAGTACACGCCCTACGAGGAGGGGCACATCCCCGGTGGACAGTTCTTCCACTGGGAGGAGGACCTCAGCGACCAGACGACGCGTGACATCCTCAACAAGGACGCTTTCGCGGAGCTGAACGCCTCCCACGGAATCACCGAGGATTCGACGGTCGTCCTCTACGGCGGCGGGCGCGTGCCGAACTGGTTTGCGCTGTTCGCCTACTGGGAGTACAAGTACTTCGGCCACGAGGACGTCCGCGTCATCGACGGCGGGAAGCCCTACTGGGTGGACAACGACTACCCGCTGACCACCGACGAACCGGAGTTCACGCCGCGGGAGTACAACGCACGCGGCCCGTACGAGGGCATCCGTGCGTACAAGGACGACGTCGACCAGGCGATCAAGGGCGGCATCCCGCTGGTGGACGTCCGCAGCCCCGAGGAGTTCACGGGCGAACTGATCGCGCCCGAAGGCCTGCAGGAGACCGCCCAGCGCGGCGGCCACATCCCCGGCGCGAAGAGCGTGCCGACGACGACCGTCCTGCGTGAGGACGGCCGGTTCAAGAGCCCCGAGGAACTCCGCCAGATCTACGAGGACGTCGACGTCACCGAAGACCAGTCGGTGATCACCTACTGCCGCGTCGGCGAGCGCTCCTCGATCGCGTGGTTCGCACTGCACGAACTGCTGGGCTTCGAGGACGTCGAGAACTACGACGGCTCCTGGACCGAATGGGGCAACCTCATCCGCTCGCCGATCGAGAAGGGCGAAGCCGAGTGAAACCGCAGTTATACACCCGGACGTGACTCTGTGACACGTCAGGACACGATATCAACGAGTATCGGCCCTGACAGTCCCGATTTGTAATCACAACAATCACTACGAGTTACCAGAACTTCACTCCGAGGTCGTGCAGGCCGTCGTTGTTCGCGGCGACGTTGATGAGCAGCGGCGTGAGCGACTCGACCTCGGCGGCGTTTTCGAGCCCGCCGGCGTCCAGTGGCCGGAGGCCGTCGAGGTCCGCGACCAGATCAGTGACAGTCGCCTTCGCCGCGCCGTCGTCGGCGACGACGGGCACGTCCCAGTCGAGGTCGGCGTCGAGCACCGCGAGGCGGCCGGCGGCGAGGTTGTGGAACGCGCCGACGACCGGGACGCCCTCGGGGGCGTTGGCGGCGGCGAGCTGGGTGACGCTACCGACGCCGGGCGGGTTGTAGTGCATCCCGTCCTCGTCGCGCTTCATCCCGACCGCGGGCGAGACCAGCACCGCGTCCCCGAGGTCGTCGGCGACGGCGTCGATGGTGTCGGTGAGGTGGTACGCCGGGACGGCCAGGACGACCACGTCGGCCCCAGCAGCGGCCTCGGGGTTGGCCGCCCCGTCGACGCCGGCGTCGACGCCGTGGTCGGCGAGCGTGGCGGCGTAGGACGACGCCGCATCGGCGGCCTTCTCGGGGTCGCGCGAGCGGTTCCGCCGAGAAGTGCGATCTGCATACCCGGGCGTTGGGCGAGAACCCGTTAAGCGTTGTCCGTAGCGGCAACCTGCCAGCCGGTGATCGGCCGCGGATCGACCATCCGGCCGTTCCGGGTCGGCCCCGTCACCAGGTCGACACCCTCATCACTCCCCGGCTGTATGCCCGAGCATGAACCGACGCGACCTGCTCGCGGCTGCCGGCAGTTCGCTCGCGGCCGTGCTTGCGGGCTGTCTCGGCGACGATTCCGACGACGATTCCCCGGACGACGGGAACGGGATGGAGAACGGGGACGACTCCGGCCCGGACGGCGACGCGACGCCCTCCCCGACGCCGACCGAGGAGGACGGAACCGGCGAAAACGGTGGGGGCAACAGCACCGACGACACCGGCGAGAGTACCGACGACGGTGGGGGGAACGCCCTAGACATCCCCGGCGAGCCGCTGGTGACCGTCGAGTCGTACGTCGAAGCCATCGACGCCGAGGACGAACAGGCGGCGATCGACCTGCTGCACGAGGACAGCGAACTCACGCCCGAGCACATCAAACGGGACCTGGAGTTCTTCGAGGGCGCGGACGTGACGCTCACCGAGCGCGGCATCTCCGACTTCCAGGAGGGGCTGCTCACGGTCCGGGGCCTGCTGGACGTCGATCACCCCGAGGAGGGGCAGATGACGGTCGGTCTCGAACTGAAACTCCGACAGACCTCCACCGGCCGGTGGCGGATCATCGACGGCAGGGCCGTCCAGCTCGACACCAGCGACAGCGGATCGGATGGACAGGACGGTGGACAATCGGACGGCGACGGAGGGTCGGACGGTGACGACCAGTCAGCAGGCGACGACAGTAGCGAGGACAGCAACGGCACGGGCTCGGACGAGCAGACGAACGGCACCGCGTGAGACGGCAGCTCATACTGGTGGCTGTACGTACGTGACCACTCGAATTGAGAATCCAGGCGGAACGGGTCTGTCTCCGCAGATAGACAGCCAGACGTGATTCAGGTAC